>NZ_JBFAOV010000009.1:0-335672 GCF_040675375.1 Nonomuraea sp. NPDC049607 | reverse complement strand
CGGTTACATTCCGAACCCGGAAGTTAAGCTTCTCTGCGCCGATGGTACTGCACTCGGGAGGGTGTGGGAGAGTAGGTCACCGCCGGACAATCTTTCGAAGAAGGCCCCACACGTTTGTGTGGGGCCTTCTTTGCATGTGTGGCATGGAACACGAACGAGGGCCACCCCCAGCAGCCGGGGTGGCCCTTTTTTGCGTTCGGGGACCAGTGGGGTCAGACGCGCTGCCACAGGGCCGGGACGTTGGACGGCTCCCAGCCGGCCTGTGACGTGTGCCCCTGCAGGCACCGGTACGTCTGCCCGCCGTACGTCACCTGGTCACCCGCCTGGTAGGTCACCCCAACCTTCCAGGTTCCGCCGCCCGGAGGCGGGCTCGTCGTGGGCGTGGGAGTAGGCGTCTGCGTGGGGGGCACGCCCTGGACGTTCAGCACGAAGTCGAACGTCGCCTCCTTCCCCGTGCCGACTGGACGGACGTTCATGAGGAGTCTCGGGTCGTAGATCGAGTCGGTGTTGTTGCGCGGCTCGCCGGGGAAGTAGAGCTGCGTGGTGAGGATCCCTCGGCCAGGAGCCTGCGCCTTGACGTGGATGTGCCTGGTACGACCGGGGTAGAGGCCGGGCACGATGGTGGTGAGCTTGTAGGCGCCCTGGGCGTTCGTGTACTGGTGCCCACGGAAGTTGTACGTGACGTTGTCGTAGTTGCCGTTGGTGTCCGCCTGCCAGAAGTCGAGCAGCACGTTCGCCAGCGGCTGACAGGAGGTGCCGAACACGTATCCGCTCACCGTCAGCGGGGTCCCCGAGCCGGGGAGGGTCGAGCGCTGGGGGGAGTTCGGCTTGAAGTAGGGGCCCTCGGTCTGCGAGATCGTCAGATCGTCGCCGTCGTCGCAGAACGGGGTGGGCTCAAGCTCCTGGCCGCTCCCGACCATGGTGCGGGCCAGGGCCGGCACCTCGCCGATCAGGAACGGGACCGGTGTCGCTATGAGAGCCGCTTTGAACAGCGCTTTTCTGGTGATTCCGCGCTGCCTTTCCTCGCGAGTGTTCTCGCCTTCCACGATGGCCTCCTTGAAAGCGCCTGCTGGGGGGTAGAGCAGGCTGTTCTCCAAGGTGGCACCCGCCGGGAGAGGTGAGTACCCTCCAATTTTCTATACGATTCACGATATGTTTGCCCCGCGTCCAGAGCGCTTCGCGTGGTCAGTAGGGTTGAGGGGTGGATTATCGTGCGGTTGAACGCGCCATCCTGGAGCGGGGCGTCGAGTGGGATTTCGAGCCGACGCTCGACAGGGTCGCCGCCCTCCTGGACCTGCTCGGCTCGCCTCAGCGGGCGTACCCGGTCATACACATCGCCGGCACCAACGGCAAGACGAGCACGGCGCGGCTGACCGAGGCGCTCCTGCGGGAGCGCAACCTGAGGGTGGGGCGGTTCACCAGCCCGCACCTCGTCACCGTGCGCGAGCGCATCACGGTCGACGGTGAGCCGCTGAGCGAGGAGCGCTTCGCCGAGGTCTACGAGGAGATCCTGCCCTACGTCGAGCTGGCCGACGCGCAGGGGCACCGGCGCATCCAGTTCTTCGAGCTGCTGACGGCCATGGCGTTCGCGGCGTTCGCCGACACGCCGGTCGACGTCGCGGTGATCGAGGCGGGCATGGGCGGGTCGTGGGACGCGACGAACGTCGCGGACGGGCTGGTGTCTGTCATCACGCCCATCTCCCTCGATCACATGGATCGTCTGGGGCCTGACATCCCGAGCATCGCCGGGGAGAAGGCCGGGATCATCAAGCCGGGTGCCACGACCGTGCTCGCTCAGCAGGAGCTGGGCGCGGCCGAGGTGCTGATGCGGCGTGCGGCCGAGGTCGGCGCGGTCGTGGCGCGCGAGGGGCTGGAGTTCGGCGTGCTCGGCCGGGAGATGGCGATGGGCGGGCAGCTGCTCACGCTGCGCGGGCTCAAGGGCGTCTACGACGAGGTCTACCTGCCGCTCTACGGCAGTTACCAGGCCAGCAACGCGGTCTGCGCGCTGGCCGCCGTCGAGGCGCTGACCGGCGGCGACGACCCCCTCGACGTCGATCTGGTACGCCAGGCGTTCGCTCAGGCGGCCTCGCCCGGCCGGTTGGAGGTCGTGCGGCGCACCCCCACGGTGGTGATCGACGCCGCGCACAACCCCGGCGGGCTGGAGGCGAGTCTGGAGGCGCTGCACGAGGCGTTCGACTTCGCCAAGGTGATCGGCGTGGTCGCGGTCATGCGTGACAAGGACGTCGAGACCCTGCTGGACCTGCTGGAGCCGATGGTCGACGAGATCGTGGTGACGACCAACTCATCGCCCAGGTCGTTGTCGGCGCAGGAGCTCGCCGCGCTGGCCGTGCCGCTGTTCGGTGAGGACCGCGTGCACGTCGTCGAGCGGCTCGACGAGGCCATCGACAGGGGCATCGGCATCGCCGATGCCGAAGGGGAGTTCAGCGGGACCGGGGTGCTCATCACCGGTTCGGTGGTTACGGCGGGAGATGCCCGGCATCTGCTGAAGGCGGATGGTGTGAGATGAATTTCGAGGTTACGCCGGGCATGCGCAGGCTCGGCGCGAGCGTGCTCGGCATGGAGGCCATCGTGGCCGGGCTCGTCACGCCGGTCGCGATCACCGTGGGCGGTGTCGCCCCCGCGCTCGCCGTCACCGTGGGCATCGGGCTCGCGGTGCTGTGCGTGGTCGCCGCGGGCCTGCTCAAACGGCCCTTCGGGTACGTCATGGGCAGTGTCGTCCAGGTGCTGGCGATCGCCACGGGCTTCGTCGTGTCCACCATGTTCTTCCTCGGCGCGATCTTCGCCGCACTGTGGATCACCGCGATTATCGTCGCTCGCCGTGTCGAGGGCGTGACTTCCCGCTAAAGTCGGCCTACATGGCCGTCCCCCCAAATCAACGGTCGCCGCATTCGGCTGGCCTCAGACGTTCATGGCTGCTCGACGTGGTGCTCGGGCTGCTCGTCCTCGTGGCGCTGCCGTTGGCGATCGTCGCGATCCCCAACACGTTGTCCGTGGTCGCCGACCTGCTGCCGGGTGAGTTCGACCAGATCGGGCTGAGTCGTACGCACGGGCTGGCGCTGCCCGCCCTGATGCTGACCGTGCCGCTCGCGGCCGTCGCGTTACGGCGGATGAAGGTGGCCCACGTGCTGGTCGCGGGGCTCGCGCTGGTGGCGGTGGCCGACGCGGCGGGCGGATACGCGGCTTCCGAGCTGGTCGTCGGTGTCGTACGCGTGCTGCGCGGCATTGGTGGCGGCCTGATCGTCCCGGCCACGCTGGTGGCGGTCTGGGACCGTACACCCGCGTTGCGGGGCCTGTGGGCCGGGGTGTTCGGCGTCAGCCTGCTGGAGGCTCAGGCGTTCGCGCTCTGGCCACTGGTCGACGTGACGAGCTGGAAGGTCACGTTGCAGCCCTACCCGATGGCCACCGGGGTCGGGCTGGCGCTGGCGGCGGCGTACCTGGTGGTCTGGAGGCTCGCCGGGCGATGGCCCGCGCCCGCGCCGGACGCCCGGGAGTGCAGCCGGCTGCTGCTCGCGGCGGTGCCCGCGGCGGGCATCGCGGTCGTGGCGATCAGCACGGCGAGCGCGGGGTGGGGGGTCGTCCCGGTGATCCTGCTGGCCGGGCTGGCGATCGCCGGGCTGCTGGCGCTCGGCTCGATCGGGCGGTCGGAGAACCGCACGTACGCGTACACGATGGTGGCTGTCGGGGTGGTGCTACTGCCGAGCACGGCGCAGGTCACGCTGGTGGAGATGGGCGGTCTGGGCGGGCCGGGGCTGCGCGGGCTGTGGACGCCGTTCGGCGTGGCGGCGGTGCTCGCGGTCGTCGCCGGGGTGGGCGTGCGGATGTTCGCCAAGGGCGTGGGCCGGTTCGCGGCGCCGCTCGGGCTGTTGGCGATGGTGGTCGGCCTGTGCTCGGTGCGGCTGGTCGTGCCGTCGGCCGACGGGCTCGTGCTGGCGGTGCCGTTCACGCTGCTGGCGGTGGGGGCGACGGTCGCGGTGACGGCCACGCTCGGCGAGGTCGGGATCGGGGCGGCCGCGTTCGGGTTGTCGTTGTGCTTCGCGGGGGTGCTCGCGGGCTACCTGCTGGGCACCGGCGTGCAGATGTGGATGCTGGAGGGCGTCGGGTCGCGCCAGGAACTGGTCGACAGCTTCGTGGGCGCGTTGCACTGGTGGGCGTTGATCGGCGGGTTCCTGCTGGTGGGCGTCATCGTGCTGGCGGCGGTGATGGGGCGGCGGCCGTCCAGGGAGGAGGAACCGCCGTCCGGCGGCGAACTGGCAGAGGTCGCGGTCGGGGCCGGCCGGGGCGGCGAGGCGGCGGCGGAGGAGCCGCTCAGGACGTGGGGATCGGTCGTTCCCGAAGGTTCTCCCGCGCCTGAGGAGGACGAGCCGGGCGAGCCCGTTCCCGCGGTGCCGCCGCAGTCACCCTCGCCCGAGGACGGCGAGCGGTCCTGAGGGCCTGGCGTGCGCGTGTCAGGTCGTCTGCCTCGCACCTGTGGTGGCCGGGCGGTCCTGACACTCCTCGCCCGCGCGCGTCGTGCCTGTGGCGTCGAGGGTGGGGGCGTGGACGGTAAGCTGAGCGACGGCTATGGCGACGCGAGGGCCCGTGCCCCGCGAGCGCCCTCGTGGTCAGGCCAGGCGCCTGTAGCCGCGACCCGAATCTGTTCAAAGGAGAACCACACGTGTCCGAGCGCACTCTTGTCCTGATCAAGCCCGACGGGGTGAAGCGTGGCCTCATCGGTGACGTGATCGCCCGCGTGGAGCGCAAGGGCCTCAAGGTCGTGGCGATGGACCTGCGCACCCTCGACGCCGACACCGCCAAGACGCACTACGCCGAGCACGCCGAGAGGCCGTTCTTCGGCGAGCTGGTCGACTTCATCACGTCGGCGCCGCTCGTGGCCATGGTCCTTGAGGGCCCGCGCGCCATCGAGGCCTTCCGTGCGCTCGCCGGCGCCACCGACCCGGTCAAGTCCGCCCCCGGCACGATCCGCGGCGACCACGCCCTGGAGATCGGCGAGAACGTCGTCCACGGCTCCGACTCGCCCGAGTCCGCGGCCAGGGAGATCAAGATCTTCTTCCCCGACCGCTTCTAACAGTCAGCCTCACCCACGCGCCCGCCGGCTTCACGCCGTGCGGGCGCGTCTTTTTGTCGGCGGCACGTTGTAGCGTTCCAAGTCTGGCAGGCGCTGACGTAGTTGATCCGGTCGTGTGGGTGCAATTCGGGCAAAATCCAGGTTGAGGTAGGGGCTGGAGATTTTTGTGGAGCGCGAGGGCTCATTGCGCTCACTGGTGGGTACGTCACGTTACGATTCGAATTCGATCCGTAGTCATTCGCGAACGACGATACGGAGGGCTCCGTTCCCCATGGGCAGCAAGCTCGCGTTTCTCGGCCGTGACATGGCGGTCGATCTGGGCACCGCCAACACGTTGGTATACGTGCGTGGCCGGGGCATCGTGCTCAATGAGCCGTCAGTCGTAGCGATCAACACCACCACAGGCAAGATCGTGGCGGTGGGCATCGAGGCCAAGCGAATGATCGGTCGTACGCCCGGCAACATCGTCGCGGTCCGCCCGCTGAAGGACGGCGTGATCGCCGACTTCGACGTCACCGAACGGATGTTGCGCTACTTCATCCAACGAGTGCACAGACGACGCCATTTCGCCAAGCCACGCATCATCATCGCCGTGCCGAGCGGCATCACCAGCGTCGAGCAGCGCGCGGTGAAGGAAGCCGGCTACCAGGCAGGCGCAAGGAAGGTCTACATCGTCGAGGAGCCGATGGCCGCCGCCATCGGGGCCGGGCTCCCCGTGCACGAACCCACCGGGAACATGGTGGTCGACATCGGCGGCGGCACCACCGAGGTGGCCATCATCTCGATGGGCGGCGTGGTCACCAGCCAGTCGATCAGGATCGGCGGCGACGAGCTCGACCAGGCAGTGATCACGTTCGCCAAGAAGGAGTTCTCGCTGATGCTCGGCGAGCGCACCGCCGAGGAGATCAAGATGGCGATCGGCTCGGCCTGCCCCAACGGTGAGGAGTCCCACGCCGAGGTGCGCGGGCGCGACCTGATCAGCGGGCTGCCCAAGACGATCATCGTGTCGAGCGAGGAGATCCGCAAGGCCACCGAGGAGCCGGTCAACGCGATCGTCGACGCGGTGAAGACCACCCTCGACAAGTGCCCGCCCGAGCTGTCGGGCGACATCATGGACCGCGGCATCGCCCTGACCGGCGGTGGCGCCCTGCTCAAGGGCCTCGACGAGCGGGTCAAGGCCGAGACCGGCATGCCCGTCCACCTGGTGGAGAACGCCCTCGACTCGGTCGCCATCGGGTCGGGCAAGTGCGCGGAGGAGTTCGAGGCCCTGCAGCAGGTCCTGGTTCCGGAGTCGCGGCACTGATGAGAGACTCGCGCCGGGCTCGGCTGATCCTGGGAGTGCTGCTGATGGCGGCGCTGGTCGTCCTGACCATCGACCATCGTGCGGGCGACAGCTCACCGCTGCGCCCGCTGCGCTCGGCGGGATCCTGGGTGTTCGGCGCGGCGGAGCGGTTCGGCGGGGGCGTGGTGCGTCCCGTCGGCGGCTTCCTGCACGCCCTGGCCAGCGCGCCCAGCGCGCAGCGGCACATCGAGCAGCTCCAGGCGGAGAACGCCAGGCTGCGTGCCGGTCTGTCCTCCAGCACGCTCGACGCCACCCGGTCGGCGGAGCTCAAGAAGCTGCTCGGCCTTTCGGGCACCGGCGGCTACAAGGTGGTCACGGCCAACGTGGTTGCCAGGCGCGGGCAGCCAGGGTTCGAGGACAGCGTGCAGATCGACGTGGGCACGGGCGACGGGGTGCGTACCGACATGACGGTGCTCAACGGTGACGGGCTGGTCGGC
Organism: Nonomuraea sp. NPDC049607; assembly: GCF_040675375.1. Classification (NCBI taxonomy): domain Bacteria; kingdom Bacillati; phylum Actinomycetota; class Actinomycetes; order Streptosporangiales; family Streptosporangiaceae; genus Nonomuraea; species Nonomuraea sp. NPDC049607. Next base: position 328,807 of record NZ_JBFAOV010000009.1, on the reverse strand, counting down.
CGGGTCATCCAGGCCTCGGCCACCACCTCGACCGTGGTGCTGCTCAGCGACCCAGCCTCGGCCGCCGGGGGGCGGTTGGAGGGCGGGCAGGAGATCGGCGTGGTGCACGGCGTGGGCGAGAACGGGCGGCTCGTGCAGTTCAGGCTGCTCGACTCGACGGCGCCGATGGAGCGGGGCGGCCGCATCGTCAGCTTCGGTTCCAAGAACGGGCGGCCGTACGTGCCGGGGGTGCCGATCGGGGTGATCGAACGCGTCGAGTCCACGCCCGGGGAGCTGACCCGGATCGCCTACGCCAGGCCGTTCGCCGACCTGACGGCGCTCGACGTGGTCGGGGTGGTCGTCGAAGGGCCCAAGCGGGACCCGCGTGATGCGGTGCTGCCGGCCAAGGAGGGGGCGCGGTGACCGGCGACGGCACGGCCTCCGACGGGGCCGCTGCTGATGTGGTGATCGGGGGATGAGTGGCGTGCTGCTTTCGGCGGGGACGGAGGCACGGTGATCGGGGCGATGGTCGTGGTGCTGGCGGTGCTGGCGCAGGTCATGCTGGTCAACCGGCTGCCGTTGCCGGCGGGCGGCGCGCCTGATCTGGTGCTGCTGGCGGTGGTGGGCGTGGCGCTGGACCGCGGGCCGGTGGCGGGGGCGATGGTCGGATTCTTCTCGGGGCTGCTGGTGGACCTCATGCCGCCGACGGCGCATCTGATGGGCCAGTACGCGTTCGTGCTGGCGGTGGTGGGTTACGTGGCGGGGCGCGGCGCGGGCGGGCCGGCGACGACCGTCGTGCTGTGCGTGCTGATCGCGCCTCTGGTGGCCGTCGGGGTGGCCGGGCTGATCTCCGATCCGCGGGTGTCGCTGTCGACCTTGACCCAGCAGGTGCCCGTCACCGTTCTCTACACGCTCATCGTGGCGCCGGTGGTGATCTGGCTGGCCACCCGGGGGAGACAGCCGAGGTATTCGACATGATCCGCATGCGTGCCAGATTGCTGGTGCTGCACGTCCTGGTGGTGGTGCTGCTCGTCGTGCTGGCCGTACGGCTGTGGCAGGTGCAGGTGGTGCGCGGCCAGGAGTTCGTGACCAGGGCGATGGAGACCAGGACGCGCACGGTGATCGTGCCCGCGGTGCGGGGGCAGATCCTCGACTCCTCGGGGCGTCCGCTGGTGCGCAACAGGACGGCGCTGGTCGTGTCCGTGGACAGGACGAAGCTGAACAGGATGCCGGGCGGGGGGATGAGCGTGCTGCGCAGGCTCTCCGCGGTGCTCGACCGGCCGGTCAAGGACCTGCGGCAGCGCATCACGCCGTGCGGTCCGGGGGTGGGCAAGCCGTGCTGGACGGGGTCGCCGTACCAGCCGGTTCCGCTGGACGAGAAGGTGGACACGCGCGAGGCGTTGCAGATCCTGGAGCGGCAGGAGGAGTTCCCCGGGGTCACCGCCGAGATCCATTCCGTCCGGCAGTACCCGGGGGGCCGGGCCGGGGCGCAGATGCTGGGTTACCTGCAGCCGGTGACCGAGGCGGAGCTGGAGAAGCGCGAAGGGCTCAAGGCCAGTTTCTCCGGCGTCGACCTGGCGGGGCGCGACGGCATCGAGTACGTCTACGACGACGCGCTGCGCGGCAAGTCGGGGCTGCGCAGGGTGCAGGTCGACCGGATGGGCAAGGCCCTCGGGGTCGAGGAGCAGGTGCAGCCGGTCGCCGGAGACCATCTGGTGACCAGCATCGACGCGCGGGTGCAGGCGGTGACGGAGAAGGCGCTCGCGCACGCGATGCAGAGCGCGCCGGGGGCGGACGGCGGCGCCGCGGTGGTCCTGGACGCGCGTTCCGGGCGGGTCGTGTCGGTGGCCAGCGCACCGGGGTACGACCCGGAGATCTGGGCCGGGGGCATCTCGGCCAAGGGTTACCAATGGCTGCTGTCGGACAAGTCAGGCAAGCCGCTGGTGTCGCGGGCGATCAACGGGCAGTTCGCGCCCGGTTCGACGTTCAAGGTGTCGTCGGTGTCGGCGATGTTGCGGGCCGGGTATCCGATCAACGGCACGTACGACTGCCCTGGGGCGTACATGGTGGGCGACCGGTCCTTCAGCAACTTCCGGGGGATCGGCCTCGGGCAGATGAACCTGCACACGGCGCTGGTCAAGTCGTGCGACACGATCTTCTACCGGGCGGCGTACGAGCAGTACCTGAAGGACGGCGGGCGCAACCCGAAGAAGCGTACGAAGGAAGTGTTCGCCAACACCGCCAGGGCTTTCGGGTTCGGCCATGCGACCGGGGTCGACCTGCCGGGCGAGTCCTCCGGGCGCATCCCCGACCGGGCCTGGAAGAAGGACATGTGGAACCGAACCAGCGCGACGAGCTGCGAGCGGTCACGCAAGGGGTATCCGGAGGAGAAGGACCGGGCGCGGGCCGACTTCCTCAAACGCCTGGCGCTGGAGAACTGCACCGAGGGTTTCCTGCTGCGTCCCGGTGACTCGGCCAACTTCGCCATCGGGCAGGGCGACGTCCTGGTGACGCCGATGCAGCTCGCGCGGGCCTACATGGCGCTGGTGAGCGACGGCAAGGTCCGCAGCCCGCGCATCGGGTGGGCGCAGGTGCGGCCGGACGGCAAGGTGGTCAAGACCATCGACGTGCCGGTGGTCGGCAAACTGCCGATCAGCGACAAGGAACGCCTCTACATCAAGAACGCGCTGAGCCAGGTGCCCTCCGACGGCACCGCGGCAGGGGCGTTCACCGGCTTCCCCATGGACAAGGTGCGCATCGGCGGCAAGACCGGTACCGCGGAGGTGTGGGGCAAGAAGGACACCTCGTGGTTCGCGTCGTTCGCGCCCACCAACAATCCGCAGTTCGTGGTGGTCGTCATGGTGTCGCAGGGCGGCATGGGCGCCTCGACCGCGGCGCCGGCCGCACGTGAGATCTACGAGGGCATCTACGGCTTCAAGGGCGAGCCTGCCGCGGTGCCCGGGGGCAGGCTGCCGACCAAGCTGCCGAAGTTCGCGCCGGACGGGACGGTGATCCACCAATGACGCGCGCCATGGCGCAGCGGCGGCCTTCGCTCATCCAGCGGGCGATCGGCGAGCACTCGGTGGTGCGGCGCATGGACGGGCTGATGCTCGTCGCCGTGGCCGGTCTGTGCCTGATCGGCACCCTGCTGGTGTGGTCCTCGACCCGCACGTGGGCGCCCGGGGCCACCGGGCTGGTGAAGAAACACCTGCTCAACGAGGTCATCGGCGTGACACTGTGCGCCGTGGTGGCGATGGTGGACCATCGGGCGATGCGGGCGTACGCGCCGTTGGTGTTCCTGGTGTCGCTGGTGGGCCTGGCGCTGGTGATCACGCCGCTGGGGGCGACGATCAACGGGTCGCACTCGTGGATCCTGCTCGGGGGCGGGTTCGCGGTGCAGCCGTCGGAGTTCGCCAAGGTCGGGCTGCTGCTGATCATTGCGATGCTGCTGGCCCAGCCCGCCGAGGGCAGCGACCGGCCGCGCGGCCTGGACATCACGCTGGCCCTGATCGCGGCGGGCATCACGATGGGGCTGGTGATGCTGCAGCCCGACCTCGGCACCGCGCTCGTGCTCGCCGTGATCACGGCGGCGGGGCTGGTGATCGGGGGCGTGCGCAAGCGGTGGATCGTGGCGCTGGTGCTCGTGGCGGCGGCCGGGGTGTTCAGCGTGTTCTACTTCAACCTGCTGGAGCCGTACCAGGTGGCGCGGTTCACCGCGTTCGTCGATCCGAAGGTGGATCCGCGCGGGGTGGGCTACAACAGCACGCAGTCGCTGATCGCGATCGGCTCGGGGCAGCTGCTGGGCAAGGGGCTCTTCGGCGGCGGGCAGACGACCGGCCGGTTCGTGCCCGAGCAGCACACCGACTTCATCTTCACGGTGGCGGGGGAGGAGTTCGGGTTCATCGGGTCGGTCACCGTGGTGCTGCTGCTCGGCGTGGTGCTGCTGCGCGGGCTGAAGGTCGCTCGGCACTGCGACGACCGGTTCGGCACGCTGGTCGCGGGCATGATCGTGTGCTGGTTCGCGTTCCAGACGTTCATCAATGTCGGGATGACGATCGGGATCATGCCGATCACCGGACTGCCGCTGCCCTTCGTGTCGTACGGCGGCACCGCCACGTTCGCGAATCTCATGGCGGTCGGGCTGCTTCTGGCCATCAGGGTGCGGCGGCAGTCGTTCAGCTAGAAGAAAGGGCGGGCCGTCCGACCGGCGCGTTGGTGTCCGGCCGGACCTGTCACCGTCCGCGCGCCGCTACCCTGGAAGGTATGCCTGTCGAGTCGATATTCCACCGCCTGGAAGCGCTGCTGCCCAAGGTGCAGAAGCCCATCCAGTACGTCGGGGGTGAGCTCAACTCGACCGTCAAGGACTGGGACTCCGCCGACGTACGGTGGGCGCTGATGTACCCGGACGCCTACGAGGTCGGGCTGCCCAACCAGGGCGTGGCGATTCTCTACGAGATCCTCAACGAGCTGCCCCGCACCCTGGCCGAGCGCACCTACGCGGTCTGGCCGGACCTTGAGGCGCTCATGCGGGCCGAGGGCGTGCCGCAGTTCACCGTCGACGCGCACCGGCCGGTGCGCGCCTTCGACGTGCTCGGCCTGTCGTTCTCGACCGAGCTGGGCTACACCAACATGCTGACCGCGCTCGATCTCGCCGGGATCCCGCTCAGGGCCGTCGACCGGGGTGAGGACGACCCGATCGTGCTCGCCGGCGGTCACGCGGCCTTCAACCCCGAGCCGATCGCCGACTTCCTCGACGCGGCCGTGCTCGGCGACGGCGAGCAGATCTCGATCGCCATCTCCGAGGTCATCCGTGAGTGGAAGGCCGAGGGGCGTCCCGGCGGGCGCGACGAGCTGCTGATGCGGCTCGCCGAGTCCGGCGGCGTCTACGTGCCGAAGTTCTACGACGTCGACTACCACCCCGACGGGCGCATCAAGCGGGTCGCGCCCAACAGGTCCGAGGTGCCGTGGCGGGTGCACAAGCACACGGTGATGGACCTCGACGAGTGGCCCTATCCGAAGAAGCCGCTGGTGCCGCTGGCCGAGACGGTGCACGAGCGGTTCAGCGTGGAGATCTTCCGCGGCTGCACGCGCGGGTGCCGCTTCTGCCAGGCGGGTCTGATCACCCGTCCGGTGCGGGAGCGGTCGATCACCACGATCGGCGCCATGGTGGACAACGGCATCAAGGAGTCCGGCTTCAACGAGGTCGGCCTGCTGTCGCTGTCCTCGGCCGACCACTCCGAGATCGGCGAGGTCGCCAAGGGCCTGGCCGACCGCTACGAAGGCACCAACACCTCGCTGTCCCTGCCCTCGACCAGGGTCGACGCGTTCAACATCGACCTGGCCAACGAGTTCTCCAGGAACGGCAGGCGCTCGGGTCTCACGTTCGCCCCCGAGGGCGGCTCCGAGCGCATGCGTAAGGTGATCAACAAGATGGTCACCGAGGAAGACCTCATCCGCACGGTCACCACCGCCTACTCGCAGGGCTGGCGGCAGGTGAAGCTCTACTTCATGTGCGGCCTGCCCACCGAGCAGGACGAAGACGTGCTCGGCATCGCCGACCTGGCCAAGAAGGTCATCCAGGCGGGTCGCGAGGCCACCGGCAGCCGTGACATCCGCTGCACCGTCTCCATCGGCGGGTTCGTGCCCAAGCCGCACACCCCGTTCCAGTGGGCCGGGCAGGCCGACCACGAGACCGTCGACAGGCGGCTCAAGGCGCTGCGCGACTCGCTGCGCGGCGACAAGCAGTACGGCCGGGCCATCGGCTTCCGCTACCACGACGGCAAACCGTCCATCGTGGAGGGCCTGCTCTCGCGGGGCGACCGCAGGGTCGGCGCGGTGATCAGGGCCGTCTGGGAGGACGGCGGCCGGTTCGACGGCTGGAGCGAGCACTTCTCCTACGACAGGTGGATGCAGGCCGCCGAGAAGGCGGGCGTCGACGTCGACTGGTACACCACCCGCGAGCGGGCCGAGAACGAGGTGCTTCCGTGGGACCACCTCGACGCCGGGCTCGACCGCGAATGGCTGTGGCAGGACTGGCAGGAGGCCGTGTCCGGCGGTGAGGTCGAAGACTGCCGCTGGACCCCGTGCTACGACTGCGGGGTCTGTCCCACCATGGGCACCGAGATCCAGATAGGCCCGACAGGGCGCAAGCTCCTTCCTCTCACCGTGGTCTAGCGCGCTCAGTGGGCGAGCCGTGTCACGGCGTACACGGACACGTGTCGCGGCGGCTTATCCTGGGAGAAGGAACTCTTACAAGGGAAGGACGCAAAGCTCTGAAACCTGTTCCCGACGGGCCTCCGCCCGCGCCTACGGTGCAGCGCCTTCGCGTGCGTTACGCCAAGCGCGGCCGCCTGCGCTTCACCAGTCACCGCGACATCTCGCGGGCCGTCGAGAGGGCGGTCCGTCGTGCCGGTATTCCGGTGGCCTACAGCGCGGGCTTCTCGCCCCACCCGAAGATCTCCTACGCGGGCGCAGCGCCGACCGGCGTCGCCAGCGAGGCCGAATACCTCGAGATCGGTGTCACCACGTTGTGTGACCCCGAGCAGGTCAAGTCCAGCCTGGACGCGTCGCTGCCGCCCGGTCTCGATGTGGTCGACGTCGTGGAGGCGGGCCCAGGGGGGCTGGCCGACCGACTGGAGGTCTCCGACTGGGAGGTACGCCTGCCCGGCGCCGATCGCGAGCTCGCCCAAGTGGCGGTGGAGAAATTCCTCGCGGCGGGCACCGTGGAGGTCGAGCGCCTCACCAAGAAGGGTCCCCGGCGCTTCGACGCGCGGGAGGCCGTCCTGGGGCTCGTGGTGTCCGAGGGAACAGACAGAACTGCAGCTCAGGTGCCAGGACAGACGTGTGTCATACTGCGCATGGTTGTTCGGCACATGACGCCTGCCGTTCGACCCGATGATGTGCTCACAGGGCTGCGCCTTGTGGCCGACTTCGCGCCGCCGGTCCCCCCCGAGGTGACCAGGCTGGCGCAGGGGCCGCTCGACGCCGGTACCGGTGCGCTTGCCGACCCGCTCGGCCCTGACCGCGAGACGACGCGCGGCGGCGAGGCGGGACCGGCGGGTGAGCACGTCGTCGGCTAAGGAGGTGCCCTGCGTGAGCGGGGCGCCACCGCTGACAGGACTTGGCGCCCGCGCCTCCTTCCCGGAGGCGGGGGCGGACAACGAGACACGATGGCTCCTGCGCGGCGCGGCGACGCGCCCGGGAGCTGACGGGAGAGCGCCCGCATGCTCGACAATGAGCCCAACGCCGGGGCCACTGGCCCTGACGGGGAGACAACTGAACAGCCCAAGGTGACCAGGCGCCGCCGCTCCGCGAGCCGCCCGGCGGGTCCCCCGCCGGAGCTGCCGGAGGAGCCGGCCGCCGCCGCCCCGATCACGGTCGCGGCCGCACAGGCCGCGCCGTCGGTTGCCGACGTGCAACCGGTGCAGACCAACGCCGTGCAGCGCGCGGCCGGTGAGCCCGCCCCCGACGCGGGGCGCGGCAGGAGAACCCGGGCCCGCGCGGCGGCGCCCGCAGCCGAGGCCGGAGCCGCCCAGGGCGTTCAGGCACAGCCCGGCGCGCCCGAGGGCGCCGCGGCTGGAGCCGGTGCCCTTGCGGCCGGTACGCCCGAAGGTGTCGCGTCCGGAGCCGTCGTGCCTGAGGGGCCGGCTCCGCAGCAGGCCGAGAGCCCTGCCGCGTCGCAGGCCGGCACGTCGGCCGAGCCCGTCGTGGCGCCCGTCGTCGACCGGCGGGAAGCCGCCGAGCGGACGGCCGGCGCGGCCGAGCCGGTCGTGGCGCCCGTGCTGCAGAGCCCGGAGGCCGAGAGCCTGGCGTACGCGGGCGGTCCGGCCGAAGCCGGCGAGGTGGCCAGTGTGGTCGAGGCGGCCGTGGCTGACGCCGTGGTCGACGCCGCCGACATGCCCGAGGAGAAGCCCAAGAGGGCCACGCGCACGCGGTCCACCGCGACCACGACGCGCCGCCGTACGACGAAGAAGGCCGAGCCGGAGGTCGCGGGAGCGCTCCCGGAGGAGGAGGCCGAGGCGCCGAAGCGGCGGCGTACGCGGAAGAAGGCCGAAGAGGTCGTCGTGGAGGCGCCGGCGGGCGCCGACGTCGAGGTCGTCGCGACGCCCTCCGACATCGAGGTGGCCGTCACCGTGCCCGAGGCCGCCGAGGCGGCCGACGAGGACATCCTGGAGATCCTGCCCGAGGACGAGCCGCTCGACGACGAGCCCGCCGGTGAGGACCTCGACGAGGAGGTCGACCGGCCGAGCCTGCTCGCCGACCCCTTCGGGCTGAGCGCGCGCAGGACGGACGAGCCGGGCACGGCGTTCCAGCGTCCCGCGGCCATCTTCGCGCCGCTGTTCCAGGCCCCCGACCCCACCCAGGGCAAGCCCGCGGTGATCCGGCGGCCCGAGCCCGAGCCGGAGCCCGAGGAGGTCGAGGAGCTCGTCGACGAGACCCTCGTCGAGGACGAGGGTGAGATCGACACCTCCGACGAGCAGGAGGAGGAGGGCGGCGGTCGCCGTCGTCGCCGCCGCCGCGGAGGCAGGGGCCGCGGCAAGTCGCGCGAGCGTGACGAGGGCGAGGAAGGCGAGGAAGGCGACGAGGAGGCCGACGAGGACCAGGGCGAGGAGGGCCAGGAGGAAGAGGCCGCCGGCTCGCGTCGTCGTCGCCGTCGTCGCCGCCGCGGCACCGAGGAGACCCTGGAGCCCTCCAGCGACGACCCGCCGAACACGGTGGTGCGCATCCGCGCGCCGCGTTCCGGCCGCGCCGCCTCCCTGGTGACCGCCACCGACGGCGTGCAGAGCGTGCGCGGCTCGACCCGCCTGGAGGCCAAGAAGCAGCGCCGCCGTGAGGGGCGCGAGCTCGGCCGCAGGCGTCCGCCGATCATCACGGAGTCGGAGTTCCTGGCTCGCCGCGAGTCCGTCGACCGCATGATGGTGGTGCGCCGCCACGGCGACCGTACGCAGATCGCGGTCCTCGAGGACGGCGTGCTCGTCGAGCACTACGTCAACCGCGAGGCCAGCCAGTCCTACGTCGGCAACGTCTACCTGGGCAAGGTCCAGAACGTGCTGCCGTCGATGGAGGCCGCGTTCGTGGACATCGGCAAGGGGCGCAACGCCGTCCTGTACGCCGGTGAGGTGAACTTCGACACCGCCGGGCTGGAGGGACAGCCCAAGCGGATCGAGGCGGCGCTGAAGTCCGGCCAGTCGGTGCTGGTGCAGGTCACCAAGGACCCGATCGGCCACAAGGGCGCCCGGCTCACCTCGCAGATCAGCCTGCCCGGCCGTTACCTGGTGTACGTGCCGGACGGGTCGATGACCGGCATCAGCCGCAAGCTGCCCGACAAGGAACGCACCCGGCTTAAGAGCATCCTCAAGAAGGTCATGCCGGAGAACGCCGGTGTGATCGTCCGTACCGCGGCCGAGGGCGCCTCCGAGGACGAGCTGGCCCGCGACGTGGCCCGGCTGTCGGCCCAGTGGGAGAACATCCAGAAGAAGGCCAAGTCGGCCAGCCCGCCCGAGCTGCTGTCGGCCGAGCCCGACCTGACCATCCGGGTCGTGCGCGACGTGTTCAACGAGGACTTCACCTCGCTGGTCGTGCAGGGCGAGGACGCCTGGGACACCGTCGACGAGTACGTCAAGTACGTCGCGCCGCACCTGGCCGAGCGCCTGTCGCGCTGGGACACCGGGCAGGGCGACGTGTTCGAGTCGTACCGGATCGACGAGCAGCTGGGCAAGGCGCTGGAGCGCAAGGTGTGGCTGCCGAGCGGCGGCTCGCTGGTGATCGACCGTACCGAGGCGATGACCGTCGTCGACGTCAACACCGGCAAGTTCACCGGCCAGGGCGGCAACCTCGAGGAGACCGTCACCAGGAACAACCTGGAGGCGGCCGAGGAGATCGTGCGCCAGCTGCGGCTGCGGGACATCGGCGGCATCATCGTGATCGACTTCATCGACATGGTGCTGGAGTCCAACCGCGACCTGGTGCTGCGGCGGCTGCTGGAGTGCCTGGCGCGCGACAGGACCAAGCACCAGGTCGCCGAGGTGACTTCGCTGGGCCTGGTGCAGATGACGCGTAAGCGGGTCGGCCAGGGGCTGCTGGAGGCGTTCTCGACGCCTTGTGAGTGCTGCAACGGGCGTGGGCTGATCGTCTCGACCGAGCCGGTCGAGGCCAAGCCCGAGCCGCGTGGTACGCAGGGCAAGATGGCGATCGAGAAGGCGGTCTCGGACAAGGTTTCCGCGGCCAAGGACTCCGCCAGCCGTGATACCGTGACCGGTGCGCTTGATGACGTCCCGGCTGAGGACGACCAGGCCAGCCAGACTTCCGGCAGAGGGCGGCGACGCTCCCGCCGAGCCAAGTCCGCCGAGTAGCTTCGGCAGGCTTCCGACGATCCGTCCGGTTCGCCTAGGGCACCGTAAAGCGGTACCCTGGTGAATCGGTGCGTCAGGTGACGTGCCCTGTTGGCGCGCTTACTCGGTTCGTCGGTTTGAGACAGGCCGAATGATAGGCGCAGCATTCGGCGGCCGCCTCGATGCGGGGCGGCTGAGGTCAACAGCGAGTCAGTAGAAGGGTTCCGCGGTGTACGCGATCGTTCGTTGCGGCGGCAGGCAGCAGAAGGTCTCCGTCGGTGACGTCCTCGAGGTGGACAAGGTCGCCGGCGAGGTCGGCTCTTCGGTTACGCTGCCGACGGTGCTCGTCGTCAACGACGGCGATGTGACCACCGAGGCGGGCAAGTTCACGGTCAACGCCGAGATCCTCGGTGAGACCAAGGGCCCGAAGATCCGCATTCTCAAGTACAAGAACAAGACCGGTTACAAGAAGCGCCAGGGTCACCGTCAGCGGTACACCCAGGTGAAGATCACCGGTATCGACCAGGCCTGATCGGGAGTTTGAGAGATGGCACACAAGAAGGGCGCGTCGTCCACCCGGAACGGCCGTGACTCCAATGCTCAGCGCCTGGGCGTCAAGCGCTTCGGCGGCCAGCTGGTGAACGCGGGCGAGATCATCGTTCGCCAGCGCGGCACCCACTTCCACCCCGGCGACAACGTCGGCCGCGGTGGCGATGACACGCTGTTCGCGCTGGCCGCCGGCCACGTGCAGTTCGGCGTCAAGCGCGGTCGTCGCGCCGTCAGCATCGTTCCCGTCGCGGAGTAATCAGCTTCGCTTCGGTGTTGCTTCAAGGGGTGGATCGCCTGTCGATCCACCCCTTAGGCGTTTTCTGGGGCCCTGCGGGGGCGCCCTGTTGTAGTTGATCTTGTATGCCCTGGTGGGCTGATGGAGGAGAGCTGGATGCCGGACTTCGTGGACCAGGTGGTCCTGCACGTCAAGGCCGGTGACGGGGGGAACGGGTGTGCCTCCATCCACCGGGAGAAGTTCAAGCCGCTCGGAGGCCCCGACGGAGGGAACGGCGGCCGCGGTGGCGACGTGATCCTTGAGGTCGATCCCAACACCGCGACGCTGCTGGACTACCACCGCCGTCCCCACCGCAGCGCCGACAACGGCAAGCAGGGGCAGGGCTCCAACCGCGACGGCGCCAACGGCGACGACGTGATCCTCGTCGTCCCGAACGGGACCGTGGTGAAGGACGCCGGCACGGGTGAGGTGCTGGTGGACCTCGTGGGAGCCGGCACCCGGTACGTCATCGCCCAGGGCGGCCACGGCGGGCTCGGCAACGCCGCGCTGGCCACATCCAGGCGCAAGGCGCCCGGGTTCGCGCTGCTCGGGGAGCCCGGTGACGGGCTCGACGTCATGCTGGAGCTCAAGAGCGTCGCCGACGTGGCGCTGGTCGGGTTCCCCAGCGCGGGCAAGTCGTCGCTGATCGCGGCGCTGAGCGCGGCCAAGCCGAAGATCGCGGACTACCCGTTCACCACGCTCATCCCCAACCTGGGGGTCGTGACGGCCGGCGAGAACGTGTTCACCGTCGCCGACGTGCCCGGCCTGATCCCGGGGGCCTCGCAGGGCAAGGGGCTCGGGCACGAGTTCCTCCGCCACGTCGAGCGTTGCGACATGCTCGTGCACGTCATCGACTGCGCGACCATGGAGCCGGGACGCGACCCGATCAGCGACTACGAGGTGATCGAGGCCGAGCTGCGGGCGTACGGGAAGCTTGAGGACCGGCCGCGGATGATCGTGCTGAACAAGGCCGACGTGCCCGACGCGCGGGAGCTGGCCGACATGGTCAGGGCCGAGTTCGAGGAGCGGGGGCTGCAGGTCTTCGTCATCTCGGCGGCCACGCACGACGGGCTGCGGGAGCTCACGTACGCGATGGGCGAGTGGGTGGCGGCGGCCAGGGCCAACAAGCCGGTCGAGGAGCCCACCCGACTGGTGATCAGGCCCAAGCAGCTCGGTGAGGCCGGGTTCAAGGTGCGGCGGGTCAACGAGAACATGTTCCAGGTCACCGGTGAGAAGCCGGAGCGGTGGATCCGGCAGACCGACTTCAGCAACGACGAGGCCGTCGGTTACCTGGCCGATCGGCTCGAACGGCTCGGTGTGGAAGAAGAACTGGTCAAAGCGGGCGCCAAGGCCGGGGCCGAGGTGGTCATCGGGCCGATGGAGGGCGGGTACGTCTTCGACTGGCAGCCGACGCTCAGCGCGGAGTCGGTGCGGCAGGGTCCGCGTGGCTCGGACAACCGTCTGAGGTAGACAGCGGCGCGGCTTGGACGACCGTCTGGGGTAGACAGCGGCGCGGCTTGGACGACCGTCTGGGGTAGACAGCGGCGCGGCTTGGACGACCGTCTGGGGTAGACAGCGGCGTGGCTCGGACGGCCGTCTGAGGTTGACAGCCGCCTGGTGGTCGCGCCGCCGTCCGGTGACGGTCCCGCTGCGGTGCGGCGGTGGCGGGACGGCGGTGCAGTGGCGGTCGGACCGTGGTGGTGTGGGCGGTCGGCGGTGGTGCGGGCGGTCGGTCGTGGGGTTCTGCCTGGGGTGAAGGGGGCCTGGGGTGGGGGGCGGGCTCGGATAGGCTGCCAGGCGTGCGGGAACAGATCAGCTCAGCGTCGAGGGTCGTCGTCAAGGTCGGCTCCTCCTCGCTCACCACCCCCCAGGGCATGATCGACGTCGACCGGGTTGACGCCCTCGTCGACGTCCTGGCGGCGCGGCGGCGTGCCGGGACGCAGATCGTGCTGGTCTCCTCGGGAGCGATCGCGGCGGGCCTCGGCCCGCTGGGGTTGTCGGCGCGACCACGCGACCTGGCCACCCAGCAGGCGGCCGCCTCCGTCGGCCAGGGGGTGTTGGTCGCGCGTTACACCTCCTCCTTCGCCCGCTACGGTCTGCGCGTCGGCCAGGTGCTGCTGACCGCCGACGACATGATGCGCCGCGCCCACCACGCCAACGCCCAGCGCACCCTGGCCCGGCTGCTGGAGCTGGGCATCGTGCCGATCGTCAACGAGAACGACACGGTCGCGACCGACGAGATCAGGTTCGGCGACAACGACCGGCTCGCGGCGCTGGTCTCCCATCTGACCCACGCCGACGCGCTGGTGCTGCTGTCCGACGTCGACGCCCTCTACGACGGCCCGCCGAGCCGGGCGGGCTCGCGCCGGCTGGCCGAGGTCCGCGGCCCCGAGGACCTGGTCGGCGTCGAGCTGGGCAGGAACGGCGCGGCGGTCGGCACCGGCGGCATGGTGACCAAGGTCCAGGCGGCCAGGATCGCCACGGGCGCGGGCGTGCCGGTCGTGCTCACCGCCGCCGCCCACGCAGCCCAGGCGCTCGCCGGGGCCGACATCGGCACCTACTTCCACCCCGGCGGCCGGCACCCCGGCACGCGGCTGCTGTGGCTCGCCCACGCCACCACCGGGCGCGGCCGGCTGCACCTCGACCAGGGGGCGGTCGAGGCGATCGTGGGCCGCCGCAAGTCGCTGCTGCCCGCCGGCGTGACGTCCGTGGAGGGCGAGTTCGCCGCGGGCGACCCCGTCGACCTGTGTGCTCCGCAGGGCGGGGTGGTGGCGCGCGGCCTGGTCAACTTCGACGCCGCCGAGATCCCCGGGCTGCTCGGACGCTCCACGAGAGAGCTGGCCAGCACGCTCGGTCCGGAATATGAACGCGAGCTGATTCACCGGGACGACATCGTCATACTGGAAGGCCATCACCAGTGAGGAGCACGCGATGTCCGAGGAGTTCCTGAAGGTCGCCCGCGCGGCACGAGAGGCCGCCGCCGAGCTGGCCCCGCTGCCGCGGGCGCCGAAGGACCGGGCGTTGCGGGTGATCGCCGACGCCCTGGTCGCGCACGCGGCGGAGATCGTCGAGGCCAACGCCGATGACGTCGAGCGGGCGCGGGCCCAGGGCACGTCCGAGGCGATGGTCGACCGGCTGCGGCTCGACGAGGCCAGGATCGGGGCCATCGCCGAGGCCGTGCGGGAGGTGGCCGACCTGCCCGACCCGGTCGGCGAGGTCGTCCGGGGGAGCACGCTGCCCAACGGGCTGGAGCTGCGGCAGGTCAGGGTGCCGCTGGGCGTGATCGGGATCATCTACGAGGGGCGTCCCAACGTCACGGTCGACGCCACCGCGCTCTGCCTCAAGAGCGGCAACGCGGTGCTGCTGAGGGGCTCGTCGAGCGCCTACTCCTCCAACACGGCGCTGGTGCGGATCATGCAGGACGCGCTCGCTGGCACCCAGGTGCCCGCCGGCGCGGTGCAGCTCGTGCCGGGCCGGACGCGCGACTCGGTCAAGGAGCTGATGCGCGCCCGCGGGCTGGTCGACGTGCTGATCCCGCGCGGCGGCGCGGCGCTGATCAACTCGGTGGTCGAGGAGTCCACGGTGCCGGTGATCGAGACCGGCGTGGGCAACTGCCACGTCTACGTCGACGCGGAGGCCGATCTCGACCTGGCCGTGCAGATCCTGGTCAACTCCAAGGCGCAGCGGCCGTCGGTGTGCAACGCGGCCGAGACGTTCCTCGTGCACGAGGGGGTCGCCGACGCGTTCGTGCCCAGGGCGCTGCGGGCGCTGGCCGAGGCGGGGGTGACCGTCCACGGTGACGAGCGGATCGCCGGTTTCGGGGAGGTCGTGCCGGTCACCGAGGACGACTTCTTCACCGAATACCTGTCACTCGACATCGCCGCCGCCGTCGTCGGCTCGCTGGAGGACGCCGTCGCCCACATCCGACGCTACGGCTCCGGGCACACCGACGCGATCGTCACCCGGTCGCAGCGGGCCGCCCGCCGCTTCGTCGCGCTCGTCGACTCGGCGGCCGTGGCGGTGAACGCCTCGACCAGGTTCACCGACGGGGGCGAGTTCGGGTTCGGCGCGGAGATCGGCATCTCCACGCAGAAGCTGCACGCGCGCGGGCCGATGGGCCTGCCGGAGCTGACCTCCACCAAGTGGGTCTACACAGGAGAAGGGCATCTGCGCACGTCAGAAGGCACCGTGGTGCCCGGCCCGGCTTGCGGTTAGTCGGCGTGTCGGGCTGACCGGTGGCCCGCGGCCTGGGTTGACTGGGTGTCATGGAAATTGTCGTCGCCCTTGTCTTCTCCGCCGCGGTGCTGTTCGGCGCCGACCGCCTGCTGCTCTGGCTGGAGCGCCGCGGTCACGTCAACTGGCGCAGGAAGGGGCGCAAGGCCCTGTCCGAGGAACCCACGGCCGAGTTCGACAGCATGCTCTCCGACCGTTCACACCGATAAAGGTTCAACGGCTCCGGCGCGCCGCGGACGTCAACTGTCGTCCCAGCGCTAGGGTTGTGTCCCTTATGGGCGCGCCGGGCGGGGAGGGACGGTGAGCAAGCTCGGCAAGGTCGGGCCGTACAGCCTGGTCGAGCGGCTCGGCCGAGGAGGGATGGGCGAGGTCTACCTCGCCACCACCCGCCGTGGCGAGCAGGTCGCACTCAAGGTCCTCCACGACCTGACCGAGGACGAGATGTCCCGGGTCAGGCTGGAACGTGAGGTGCGCGCGCTGCGCAGGGTCGAGAGCCCCTACGTGGCCAAGGTGCTCGACGCCGATCTGAGCTGTGCCCGGCCGTACCTGGTAATGGAGCACATCGAGGGCGTCACGCTGCTGGAGCGCGTACGCCAGAGCGGGCCGCTCGACCTGGGGCAGCTCGTGCACATGGCGCAGGGCATCGCGGCGGCGCTGGCCATCATCCACGCGGCCGGGGTCGTGCACCGTGACCTGAAGCCGGGCAACATCATCATGGGCACCGAGGGGCCGGTCCTCATCGACTTCGGCATCGCGCAGGTGCTCGATGCGACCAGGCTCACCATGACCGGCACGTTCCTCGGCACGCCCGGCTACACCGCGCCGGAGATCTTCGCCGACGAGCAGGTCGACTCGCCCGCCGACGTGCACGCCTGGGCGGCCACCGTGGCGTTCTCGGCGACCGGGCGGCCCACGTTCGGGCGCGGCACGGCCGAGGCGCAGATGTACGCGGTGCTGAACGGGCAGGCCGACCTCAAGGGCGTGCCGGTGGCGCTGCTGCCGCTGGTGCGGGCCGCGCTCAACCGGGAGCCCGGCAAGCGGCCCACCGCCGCGCTGCTGGCCGACCGGCTCTCCCGGCTGGCCAAGGCCACCAGCGGCCCCGACGGCGACGCGCCCGCGGCCGCCGAGGAGGCGTCCAGGGGCGAGAGGGAGCGGAGCCGGGCGAACGGCGCGGCGGCCGAGATCCCCGCGCCACGCGGCCGGACCGGCACGGAGGGCAAGACGCCCGTGCCGCGCGGCCGTACGGGCACGGAGGGCAAGACGCCCGTGCCGCGCACGCGTACCGGCGTGGACGGGAAGCCGCCCGTACCCAGGAACCGGACCGAGCCGCCGGCGGCGAGGAGCCGGGCCGAAGGCGCCGCCTCGGGCACGCGCCCCAGGCCGGGCACGGACGGCGCGGCCCCCGGATCGCGCACCAGGACGGGCGCCGACGGCTCGACCCCCGGCTCCCGCGCCAGAACCGCAGCGGACGGAACGCGCGCGAGGACCGGCGCCGAAGCCGCCCCCGGGCCCCGCGCCAGGACGGGAACGGAAGGCACCCGCGCCAGGACGGGCACCGACGGCTCTACCCCCGGCCCCCGCGCCAGAACCGCAGCGGACGGAACGCGCGCCAGGACCGGCGCCGACGGGACGCGGGTCAGGGCCGACGGCGCGGTTCCGCCGCCGAGGGGCAGGACCGGCACCGACGGCAAGGCCGCCGCGTCCCGGTCCAGGACCGGCGCGGAGCCCAAGACGGGCCCGCGCGCGCGGGCGACGGCGGCCGTGCGGAGCAGGTCACAGGACGGCGGCCGGCGGGGCAGGCTCAGGGCCGAGTCGCCGACCACGCTGCCCGCGGGCAACACCGCTCTGCTGCTGCTCGCGGTGCTGGCGGTGCCGTGCGTGGTGACGTCGGTGATCTGGCCGATCGCCTCCATCGCCATCACCACGGCGTTCGTGGTGCTGACCAGGACGCTCTGGATGAGTCATTGGCTGGTCAGGAAGCGCAGCGCGCGTCGCATGCGGATCGCGCTGCGCGTGTTGCTGTTCCCGTTCGCGCTGACCGGGGCGGCGGCGACCGCCGTGGTGTGGCCGGGGGTGCCCGTCGCGGTGGCGTCGGGCGGCGCGCTCTGGGTGACCGGGGGCGGTCAGATCGACTCCGACTGGTGGCAGCAGCCGGCGCCCGTGACGGTCGCGGCGGTGGTGTTCGGCATGTTGTGCGGCGGTATCACCGGGCGCGAGATCGAGCGGATCGGCGGCAAGCTGCCGGAGTTGCGCAGGGAAGGGCTACGCGCACTGGCCGTGCTGGGCGGGTTCGTCGCCCTGTGCGCGGCCGCCGTGCGCGCGATCGCCCTTCTGCTGTAGACGGCGAGGACGGCCGGCCGGTCAGCCCTGGCCGCCGTCGCGGCGCGAGAAGCGGTTGAAGATGCGCTCGCCCGCGTTCACCGCCCCTTCGGCCACGTCGCGCAGCACGCCGATGAACGGGTCCTGCGACTGCGACCAGGAGGCGCGGTAGGACTCGGCCGCCGCCTTGATCTCGTCGGTCACCCGTGCGTTGGCGTCGTCCTCGCGGCGCGGGTAGTCGCCGCCGATGATGCGGTCGTACTCGCCGCTGCGCTGCCACTTGTCGAGCTCGGCCACGCGCACCACGGCGAACGGGTGGGTGGTGCCGAGCAGGTTGAGCACCTTGAGGAAGCCGTCACGCAGGTCGCCCGCGGTGTCGTACTCCTGGTACTGCGCCAGGAACGCCTCGATGTTCATCTCGTGGGTGTAGGCGCCGCCGGCGAGCTTCATCAGCGCGCGCTTGGCCGAGTCGGGGTTCTGGGCGGTCAGCAGGCCGCCGCGGTCGGAGGAGAGCTCCGACTTGCGATACCACTCCTCCAGGCCCGCGACGATCGCGCGCAACCCGATGTAGCCGAGCGGGATCCAGGCGACGCGCGTGGCGAGGCGGGTGAGGATGTCGAGCATCGTCCGGTAGACCGCGTGACCCGACAGGATGTGGGAGGTCTCGTGGCCGATGACGAAGCGCTGCTCCTCTTCGTCCATGAGGTTGAGCAGGCCGGTGGTGACGACGATGAACGGGTCGTCGAAGCCGATGGCCTTGGCCTGGACCTGCGGGTCCTGCTGGACGTAGATCTCCGGGATGCGGTGCAGGTCGAGGGTGTAGGCGGCGTCGCGGCCCATGTCGTACAGCGCACGGAACTGGGTCTCGCTGACGCGCACGGACGACGCCAGATACATCAGGCGAAGTCGGCGCTCACTTACAAGGCCGGACATCTGCTTGAGAACCGTGTCGAACCCACTCAACTTACGCAGAGCGACCAGGGCGGACCGGTCTGCGGGGTGTTCGTAGGCACGGGACGAGATGCCGGGCAGTTGGACGCGGTTGCGGTCCGGGGTGGTCGTCATGCCCGGCATGCTACGTCCGCAACGGAGGGGATGCGCGGACATCACCAAGGGGGGTGCCATCATGTTCGGGTACGACGTCCACGTAAGGTCCGATTCATGATGAACGCGCCTGGTATCCAGGGGAAGCGGCGGGTAGGTGTGATGGGTGGGACGTTCGATCCCATCCACCACGGCCACCTGGTCGCAGCAAGCGAGGTCGCCCATCACTTCGACCTCGACGAGGTCGTGTTCGTGCCGACCGGGCGGCCGTACCAGAAGTCCGGACGCGAGGTGTCGGCCCCCGAGGACCGCTATCTGATGACGGTCATCGCGACGGCCTCCAACCCCCGCTTCTCCGTGAGCCGGGTCGACGTGGACCGCCCCGGCCCCACCTTCACCATTGACACATTGCGCGACATCTCCACCGTTTACGGCCCGCAGGTGGACCTGTACTTCATCACCGGCGCCGACGCGCTCGGCGCGATCCTCGGCTGGCAGGACGCCGACGAGCTGTTCGAGCTGGCGCACTTCGTGGGCTGCACGCGTCCGGGGCACACGTTGCACGATCCGGGGCTGCCCGAGGGCAGGGTGACGCTCCTGGAGATTCCCGCGCTGGCCATCTCCTCGTCGGAGTGCCGTCAGCGGGTGTCCAAGGGGGAGCCGATCTGGTATCTGGTACCCGACGGAATCGTGCAGTACATCAACAAACGAGGGTTGTATCACGGGGAAGGCTGAAGCTCTCCGTGCCGTGGGTGAGGGGTTTCGGCCTGGAAGGGTACCCTCGGTATATGGGCATGCTGCCGACACAGGAGGACAGACCCGCATCGTGACCGCATCCGACAGATCCGTTCAGCTCGTCCAGATCGCCGCCGAGGCCGCGGCCGACAAGCTGGCCGATGACATCCTCGCCTATGACGTGAGCGAGCAGCTCGTCATCACCGACGCCTTCCTGCTCTGCTCAGCCACGAACGACCGCCAGGTCCGCGCCATCGTCGACGAGATCGAAGACCGGCTGCGCACCGAGGCCGACGCCAAGCCCGTGCGCCGCGAGGGCGAGCGCGAGGGCCGCTGGGTGCTGCTCGACTTCATCGACATCGTCGTGCACGTCCAGCATGAGGAAGACCGCACGTTCTACGCGCTCGAGCGCCTGTGGAAGGACTGCCCGGCCATCAGCCTGCCGGAGAGCGTCATGCTCGCCAACATGCAGCGGGCCCGCAGTTGAGCAGGCGGATCGTCTGCCTCCGCCACGGACAGACCCTGTGGAACGTGGAGCACCGCTTCCAGGGGCATTCCGACATCCCGCTCGACGAGACCGGCGTCGCGCAGGCGGCCAGGGCGGCCTCGCTGCTGGCCTCGCTGCGGCCCACCCTCATCGTCTCCTCCGACCTCCAGCGCGCCCATGACACGGCCCTGGCGCTCGGGCGGCTCGTCGGGCTCGACGTGAGCGTCGACAAGGACTTCCGCGAACGCGGCGGCGGTCAGTGGGAGGGGCTGACGCGCGACGAGATCGCCGCGCGCTGGCCCGAGGAGTACGTCGCCTGGGAGGCCCCCGACGGCGAACCCGTCTCCGAGGTCGCGGTCCGGGTGGCGACCTCCATGCGCAAGTGGGCGTCCCGGCTCGACGACGACGGGCTCCTGGTCGTCGCCTCGCACGGCGCCGCTCTGCGCCTCGGCATCTGCGAGCTGCTCGGCCTGCCCGAGGAGCTGTGGCCGACGCTGGGCGGGCTGGGCAACTGCTCCTGGTCGGTCCTGCAGGAGGGCCGCCAGGGCTGGCGGCTGCTCGAACACAACGCGGGCACCCTTCCCGAGCCCATCAGCAGCGACGACCGCCCCGAAGCGGTCGTGTAGCCGACCGGCTCAGGCCGGCCGCGCGGGGCGGCGGGCGCCCTGCCGGGTGTGCTCCGGCAGCGTGATGGCGCTCGCGGCCTTCTCCGTCATCCGCTTCACCATGCCCTTGCCCGGCAGGTACGGCAGCATGCGCATCAGCTGGTTCCGCCGCCAGATCCGCGACCGCGTGCCCGGCACAAGGTATTTGTCGGCCCCCTCGGCCTGCTTCTGGCACACCTGGACGTACGGCCTCATCCGCCGTTCGTAGGCGTCGAACGCGGCCGCATGGTCGTCGGGGGCGGCGGCCAGCTCGGCGGCCAGCACGTACGCCCCGACCACCCCGAGCCCGGTGCCCATGCCGCCGGGGCCGGGGGCGTACCCGGCGTCGCCGACCAGCGCCACCCGGCCGGACGACAGGCGGGGCAGGACGACCTGGGCGGCCTGCCAGAAGAAGAAGTCCTCGGCTGTCTCCATGGCCGCCACCAGCGACGGCACCTGCCAGCCCACTCCCCGGAACGCCCGCGCGATCAGGGCCCGCTGCGCCGCCTGGTCGCGGTGGTCGAGGTCGAGCGGGGGTGTGGCGAAGTCGAGCGCTGCCCTGGTGTGTCCGTTCGTCCTGACAATGGTGGCGCAGCGGCCCGGCACGTTGTGCATCAGGCCGTCATGGTCCAGGCCGTACGTGCCGGGGACGGAGAAGATCGCGCCGTAGAAGCCGAGATGGCGCAGGGGAGTGGCGGGGAAGGCCAGCTCGCGTACCTTGCTGCGGATGCCGTCCGCGCCCACGACCAGGTCGAACGTGCGGGGCGCGGCCTTTTCGAAGGTGACGTGCACGCCGTCGGGGCGTTCGGTCATGGAGGTGATCGAGTCGTCGAAGAGGCGTTCGGCGGGGGCGGCCTCGTTCAGGATGCGGGTCAGGTCGCCGCGCAGGATCTCCACCTCGCCGCTGAACACCTCGGACGGCAGCCCGGCCAGCCGTCTGCCGTCGCCGTCGACGATGGCGATGTCGCCCATTCCGGTCTGGGCGGCCCTGATCGTGTCCAGCACGCCCATGCGCCTGAGGACCTCCAGTTGCGGGACGCCGCGGAAGTCGACGGCCTGGCCGCCGGTGCGCAGGGCGGGGGCGCGCTCGACGACGGTCGGCCGGAACCCGTGACGGGCCAGCCAGTGGGCGAGCGTGGGCCCGGCGACGCCGCCGCCGGAGATGAGTACGGCCTTCACGGTGGCCTCCCTTGATAGTGCGCTCTGTACGTTGTACGCGTACCGTAGGTTCGGGTTTCGGAGCAGGCAAGAGGGGCGCCCGGCGCACTAGTGCGGCGGTGAGGTGCCGTCAGGGGTGCCGCGCCTGGTGCACTAGTGCGGGAAAGGGGTGGCCGTGGACCGGCCCGTCCATCTGCGCATCGCGGACGAACTGCGCGATCGCATCACCGGCGGCGACCTGGCCCCGGGGGACCGGGTGCCGTCGACCCGGGAGATCATCCGGGAGTGGGGGGTGGCGATGGCCACCGCGACCAAGGCCCTGGGCAGGCTGCGCGAGGACGGGCTCACCCGGGCCGTGCCGGGCGTCGGGACCGTCGTCGCCGGGCCCGTACGGCGGGCCGCGCAGGACCTCACCCGGCAGCGCATCGTGCGCCAGGCGGTCGCGGTCGCCGACCGGGAGGGGCTGGCCGCCGTGTCGATGCGCCGGCTGGCCGCCGACCTCGACGTCTCGGCCATGTCCCTGTACCGGCACGTGGCGGGCAAGGACGAGCTCGTCCTGCTCATGACGGACGCCGTCCATGGCGAGGAGCCGCCCGCGGGGCAGGTGCCGCGTGGCTGGCGTCCGCAGCTGGAGCTGGAGGTCAGGCAGTTGTGGCGGGTGCATCTGCGGCATCCGTGGCTGGCTCAGGCGGTCTCGCTGACCCGGCCGCAGTTCGTACCGCATGGCATGGCGCACACCGAGCGGCTGCTGCGCGCCCTGGACGGGCTCGGCCTGGACGCGGGCACCATGCTGCACGCCGTCGTGGCGCTGGTGAACTTCATCCGGGGCAACGCCGTCAGCTTGGAGGCGGAGTTGCAGGCGCGTACCGAGACCGGGGTCACCGAGGACGAGTGGATGAGCGAGCACGAGGGAGAACTGGGGGAACTGCTCAGCTCCGGGGCCTATCCCACGCTGGCCAAGGTCGTCACCGCGCCCGGCCTCGAACTGGACCTGGATTCCGTCTTCGAGTTCGGGCTGCGCAGGCAGCTCGACGGGCTCGCCGTGCTGGTGGCACGGGCGCAAGCGGGACGGCGGTCGGGCGATTAGGCGAAAGGGCGCGGATGGCTATATGCTCTCGGAGCGCCGCAACGGGTGGACCCGAAGCGGTGACCAGGGGCTATGGCGCAGTTGGTAGCGCGCCTCCATGGCATGGAGGAGGTCTGGGGTTCGAATCCCCATAGCTCCACACAGTTTCTTTCCCTGGTTCGAGTGGCCTCCAAGGGCCGAACCCGGTGGGGCTCGGCCCTTGAACGGCTCCCAGGACGAACGGTCAGTTACAGGGGCTGTTGTTCAGCGTGAAGGCGGCGGGCGCGTTCGTGTTGCCGGTGTGCGTCGCCTGGAATCCGAACGACGTCGACGCGCCGGGCGCGAGTGTCGCGTTGTAGGCGACGTTCCTGGCGGTGACCTGGCCGGCCGCGGGGGAGACCGTGGCGTTCCAGGCCGAGGTGACGGTCTGGCCCGGGGGCAGCGTGAAGCCCAGCGCCCATGACGACAGGGTCGAGGCGCCGGTGTTGGTGATCGTGACGGCCGCCGTCAGGCCCGTGTTCCAGGCGTTGGTGGTGTAGGAGACGCGGCAGGCGCCCGGCGGGCTCGTGGTCGGCGTGGGCGTGGGCGTGGGCGTCGGGGTGGGCGTCGGGGTCGGGGTCGGGCCGCCGGTGGTCAGGCCGAGGAAGGCGACGGCGGCCGCGGCCATCCCGCCGGTGGGCAGGCTGTGCCCGACGCCCTGGACGCTCACCGCCTCGACCTGGGCGGTCGTTCCCGTGCCGCCGTACCTGGTCCTGGTCCAGCCGGGCTGGGGCTGGTCGGTGAGGCTCGGGGTCTGGGTCAGGCCGTGGACGTTCGTCCACTGCTTGATCTCCTCCTGGAAGTTCGGGTAGCGCAGGGTGGAGTCCTCGGTGCCGTGCCACACCTGCATGCGCGGGCGAGCGCCGGTGTAGCCGGGGTAGGCGGCTCGTACCAGGTCACCCCATTGCTGCGGGGTCTTGGTGATCTGGCCGTTCGCGCACGCGCTGTTCCAGCTCGAACCGTCGGTGGTGGCGAAGCAGCCGAACGGCACGCCCATGAACGCCGCCCCTGCCTGGAACACGTCCGGATAGTCGCCCAGCAGCACGTTCGTCATCATGCCGCCGGAGGAGGCGCCGGTCACGTACGTGCGGGCGGGGTCGGTGGCGTACCGCTGCTGGACGTACCGGACCATGGACACGATGCCGACGGGGTCGCTGCCGCCGTCGTGCCGCAGCGCCTGCGGGGAGGAGACGTCGAAGCAGGAGCCGCTCCTGGTCGCCGACGGGTAGATCACGATGAACTTGTAGCGGTCGGCGAGCGAGGCGAACTCGGTGCCCGAGTAGAAGGCGGGGCCGGAGCCGGTGCAGTAGTGCACGGCGACCAGCACCGGCGGACGGGTTCCGACGCCGTCGGGGACGTACAGGTGCATGCGCAGGTTCGTCGGGTTGGTGCCGAAGCCGGTCACCTCGGTGAGCTGCGCCGAGGCGGCCGGAGGAGCGGTGATCAGGCCCGCGACGGCGAGCGCCGCGATGGCGATCACGGCGCCTGCCAGTCGAGCTCTCAGGTTCATCGGGTTCCTCTCGTTCGCCTGAAATATTGCGAGTATGAAGAGAAACTTTCGGCGTGACAACGGCCGGTCCCTCGGCGGGGCTCTGACCTGCGCGGGCCGAGAAGGGGGCGTGAAAGTTTCCGTCAGGCGTAGCGCCGGGCCAGCTCCGCCGCCGCCGCGCCCAGGGCCTCGCGCAGCGCGGCCGGGGACAGCACCTCGGCGTCGGTGCCCAGTCGCAGGAACTCACCGAGCGCGTGCTCCATCGACTCGATCGGCACGGTGACCCGCGTCCAGCCCTCGGCGTCCGGCGGCTCGGCGGTCTCCCGCGCCGCCGCGGCGACGCCGGGCGTCATGAGGTCGGGCAGGCGTTCCAGGCCGCGTGGCGACAGCCGGACCACCGCCTCGCCGCGCCTCAGCCTGGCCTCGAACTCGGCCAGGTAGCCCTGCCAGTAGTCCGCCAGGCAGAAGCCCTCGGGCCTGGCGAACGTGCCGGGGAGTGCGTGCAGGTCGAGGATCTGGGAGACGCGGTAGGTGCGTACGTGCTCGCCGCAGCGCGCCACCAGGTACCACCGGCCCGCCTTGACCACCAGCCCGTACGGCTCCAGCCGCCGCTCCACCTCCTGGGGCGCCTTCCACCTCCGGTAGGTGACCTGGACGGGCCGCTCGTTCCACACGGCGTCGGCCACGGCGGGCAGGTAGGTGACCGGTTCGGCGTCGCGGTACCAGGAGGGCGCGTCGAGGTGGAAGCGCTCCTGGATGCGGCCCGCGCGGTCGCGCAGCTCGACAGGGAGCGCGGCCATCAGCTTGAGCTGGGCCGCGGTCACCACCGCGCCGAGGCCCAGCTCGGCCGCCGGGCCCGGCAGCCCGGCCAGGAACAACGACTCGGCCTCGTCGGTGGTCAGCCCGGTGAGCCGGGTGCGGTAGCCGGCGAGGAGCTGGTAGCCGCCGTTGGGCCCGGCGTCGCCGTAGAGGGGGATGCCGGCGGTGTGCAGGGACTCCATGTCGCGGTAGATGGTGCGTACGGAGACCTCCAGGCGCTCGGCCAGGTCGTGGGCCGTCATGCGGCCGCGCGTCTGCAACAGCAGCAGGATCGAGACCAGGCGGGAGGCGCGCACGGTCACTGACACTACATGTCAGTGACCCGGCCGTACGTTCGCTCACATGAACGACTTCGATTTCCTCGCAGGCACCTGGGACGTCCTGAACCGCAGGCTCGTCAAGCCGCTGTCCGGCAGCGACGAATGGGACGAGTTCCCCGGCCGGTCGGTCGCGACCCGGCACTTCGACGGCGCGGCCAGCGTCGACGAGATCGCCTTCCCGACCAAGGGATGGCACGGGATGACCGTACGCGTCCACCACCCCCGGACGGGGCAGTGGTCGATCTACTGGGCCAGCAGCGCGAGCGGCACGCTGGACACCCGGCCTATGGTGGGCGCGTTCACCGGGAACCGGGGCGAGTTCCACGGCGAGGAGACCCACGAGGGCCGGCCGGTGCGCTGCCGGTTCCTCTGGACCGTCGTGGACGAGCACCGGGCCAGGTGGGAGCAGTCGTTCTCGGCGGACGAGGGCGAGACCTGGGAGACCAACTGGACGATGGACTTCACCCGCACGTCCTGACCCGGAGCTTCATGCGGGCCTCAGGGCGCCTGGCCGCGCACCCACAGGACCGTGCCCACGGCCAGCACCGCGACCAGCAGCAGGAGCCCGCCCACCAGGATCACCCACCGCCAGGCCGACTTCGGGGGCGGCGTGGGCTCGTACAGGGGGACGTCGGGGAGCATGTCCGGGGTGTAGGGCAGGCTCTGCGTGTACGGCGCGTCCGGCGGGCCCTGCGGGGGCAGGGACGTCTGCTCCGGATGGGGGACGCGGTGGATGACGGTCTGGTTCGGATCCGGCTCCTGCGGCTCTCGCTTCATGATCCCCTCAGACGCGGCGCTGGAGGTGGGTTACGCCGACATTGTCATACTTGCCGGTGAAATGCCGTCCAGACGTCGGAAGGCTCAGTAACCGCTCTGATCGCCCCCGGGAGGCTGCGGCGGCTGCCAACCGGCCTGAGGACCGGGCTGGGGACCCGCCTGAGGACCGGCCTGGGGGCCCGGCTGGGGGGCGGGCTGCTGGTACGGCTGGTGGTACTGCTGCGGGGGCTGCTGCCAGCCGGCCGGGGGCTGCTGCGGCGCGTTCCGGCGCGCGACGACGGCCCAGATCAGCAGCCCGATGCCGACCAGGTGGAAGAGCGAGGAGATGAGGTACGCGAACGGCAGGACGGCCATCATGCTGCTGCCGTACGACTCGATCAGCATCTGCGTCAGCAGGCTCAGCACGAGGTTGATCAGCGTGCCGATCAGCAGCAGCCCGCATCCCGACATGCCGAGGACGGCCGCGCGGCCCACGTGCCGCCTGTTCATCCCGATCACGACGACGCCCACGACGAGCAGCAGGGCGGTCAGGAGGGTGGGGAGCAGATTCGTGAGCATGTTGAGGAAACTCATTGGGCGACTCCAGCCAGAAGGGGACTCGGGCGACGTTACGGGGATTCGCGCAGTTCTTCCACCGCGCGGCTGATCGACTGCAGGTCCAGGCCGCCCTTGTGACGGCGGCCGTTCAGGAACAGCGTGGGGGTGCCGCGTACGCCGCTCTCCTTGCCGGACGCCTCGTCGAGCGCGATGCGTGAGGTGTGCCCGGCCACGTCCCCCCAGGGGTCGGCGTCGAGTTCGGCGGCGTAGTGTTCGAGGTCGGCGTCGGTGAGGAAGCGCTGGTTGTCGTAGAGGATGTCGTGCATCTCCCAGAACCGCCCCTGGTCGGCGGCGGCCTCGGCGACGATCGCGGCGGACGCGGCCCGGGGATGCAACGACCGGATCGGGAAATGCCGGAAGACGAGCCGTACGTCGGGGTTCTTGCGCAGGATCTCGTCCAGGACCGGGTGGAGACGGCCGCAGTAGGGGCACTCGAAGTCGCCGTACTCGACGATGGTCACCTTCGCGTTCGCCGGGCCCCGCACGTGATCCTCCGGGCCGACCGGGACGGACAGCACGTCGGGCAGCTCCTCGTCGGGCTCGGCCTCGGGAGGCGCGCAGACGCCACCACGGTCCCAGGCCATCCGGAAGATCACCCAGCCCATCGCGGCGGACAGCAGCGACCCGGCCAGGATGCCGATCTTGGCCTGGCTCTGGACGGCCGGGTCGTCGAAGGCCAGGTCGACGATGAACAGCGCCACCGTGAACCCGATCCCGGAGACCGCCGCGCCGCCCAGCAACTGCCCCCACACCAGGTTCCCGGGCAGGATGCCCCAGCCGAGCCGCAGCGGCAGCCACGTGCCGAGCGAGATCCCGGCGAACTTGCCGAGCAGCAGCCCCAGCGCGATCCCGAGGGAGATGGGCGAGGTC
Organism: Nonomuraea sp. NPDC049607; assembly: GCF_040675375.1. Lineage (NCBI taxonomy): Bacteria > Bacillati > Actinomycetota > Actinomycetes > Streptosporangiales > Streptosporangiaceae > Nonomuraea > Nonomuraea sp. NPDC049607. The sequence continues at coordinate 301,077 of NZ_JBFAOV010000009.1, read as the reverse complement.
AGGGCCGCCCGCAGGGTCTCGCCGTCGAGCCGCACCCCGGCGTTGGCCAGCGCGAACACCGGCACGATCACGTAGCTGCTCCACGGATGCAGGCGGAGCTGGAGCCGTTCGTTGACCGAGACGGCCCGCTGGACGCGCCGCGTGGCCTCCCTGGCCGCCCGCGCGCTCGGCTCGGTGGTGAACTCCTGGACGGCCTCGCCCGCGAGCAGCAACTTCTGGTCGCTGGGCGCGTAGACGAAGACGAGGACGCCGAGCGCGATGCCGACGAGCGTCGGGTGGATGCCGCTCTCCAGCGTCGCGACCCACAACCCGAACCCGAGCGCGATGTACGCCGGCGCCCGCCAGATCTTCAGCCGGCGCAGCAGCACGATCGCCGCCAGCAGCACGACGGCCACCACGAGCGCGGTGAGCTGCAGGCTCGTCGTGTAGAAGATGGCGATGATCATGATGGCCAGCACGTCGTCCACGATGGCCAGCGTCAGCAGGAACGCCCGCAGCGGGTCGGGACAACGCGCGCCGACGACGGCCAGCACGCCCAGCACGAACGCGGTGTCGGTGGCGATGGGCACGCCCCACCCGCCCGCGCCGGGGCCGCCGAGGTTGAGCGCGAGGTAGACGGCGGCGGGCACGAGCATGCCGCCGAGGGCGGCCACGGCCGGCACGGCGATCAGCCGCCGGTCCCGCAGCTGCCCGAGGCGCACCTCGTAGGAGACCTCCAGGCCGATCACGAAGAAGAACACGCTCATCAGGCCGTCGTTGACCCAGTGGCGCAGGTCGAGGGAGAACTCCGCGTCGCCGAACGAGATGCCCATGGGCAGGTGCCAGAACGCCTCGTAGGTGCCGGACCACGGCGAGTTGGCCCAGAGCATGGCCAGGGCGGTGGCCACGAGCAGCACGCTCGTGCTGCCCGCCTCTGTCTTGAAGAACGCCCGCAACATCGTCAGATCTCCCCCCGGAGATCCGATCTTAGAACCCCGCCCCGACAAGAGCCGGAGCGGTGGGTGGCCCGGCGGGGGGCGTCCCCGCCGGGCCCGGGTGTCACAGGTTGCGGAGGTAGGCCAGGGACGGCGCGAAGAAGTACTCGCCGCCCTTCATCGTGATCGTCTGGGTGACCTGGGCCTGGAGGGACGACGGCTCGGCCCGGCCCCACACCTTCGGCCAGCTCACCTTGACGTCACGGGCTCCCTGCCCGATGACCGGGTCGTGGCCGGTCGCCGGGTTCTGGAAGTCCTCGTTGTTCGCCCAGCTCTGCTGCGTGAACTCGAACTGGGCGAGCAGGCTGCTGTTGAAGGCCATGAACAGCAGGCCGACCTCACCGCTCGGGCGGGTGCGGGGCGGGGAGTCGTCCCAGGGGTCGTCGGTGCGGTCGCCGTACGTCTGGCCCCGGCGGGCCATGAGGACCTCGCGGCCGAACGATCGCGGGTTCGTCTTCCTGATGTGCCCGCTGAAGGGGCACTTCGAGCCCGGGTCGTCGTCGAAGGTGAAGTCGTTGGCCACCGGGCCGCCGCCCGGCTTGGCCTTGAGCGTGACGGGGGTGCCGTCCTTGAAGCGGCCGACGAGCATGGCGCCCGCCCGGTCGCGGTCGGCGCCGAGCAGGCCGAGGGCGTCGGCCAGGTCCTGCTCGATCTCCTTGAACGCCCGTACGTTCTGCTCCAGCTTCCTGAAGACCAGGTAGCTGCCGAAGTGCCGCTGCGGGTGCGGCGCGAAGGGGTCGGCGACCAGGATGTTGGAGAGCGGGAAGGCGGGGTCCCAGTGCTCCTTCGGCTCCTTGTCCACCTCGTCCTTCACGAACAGCGGCTGGCTGCGGCCGTCCACGTACCCGAAGTGCTCGATGCCGTCGCCGGCCGGGTTGCGCATGCCGTGGCCGGTCTCCTCGCCGAGCAGTCGCGCGCTGGCGGGCAACTCGCCCAAAATCTCCTCGCGCAGCTCCTCGACCCGGTCCTGGCGGGCGTCGCCGATGAGGATGACGGCGTGGATCTCCCGCTGGTAGGCGGGCTCCCACTCGGTCACCGGCGGGTCGTCCACCTCGGCGACGCGCCGCTTCATGCCGTCGCGGAACACCTTGTCGCCGAACTTGCGCACGTCCTCGACGGAGTGGCCGAGGTCGCGGTAGCCGGCCTTGCTGATGCCGATGCCGACGTACGGAGTGCCGCGCCGGCCGTTCGCGCCGAACTCGCGCACCTCCTCAAGATGGCGGCGCGCGGACTTCATCTTCGTGACGGCGATGTGCCGCAGGAACGCCTTTCCCGCGGCGACGTCGTTGAACCTGACGAACAGCACGGACAGATGCTCGCGCACGTGCGCGCGGAGAATGTTGGGCTGGAGATTGTCCAGCATCTCCTTGGTGTCCGCGTCGAGCGTGGCCGAATCCCAGGCCAGGGGTTGTGCGTTGTTCAGGTCGACAGTCATTGTCGCCGAATCCTTTCCCCGTTTCGAAATGATCCGGGCCCCCTTGCACCTGTACGACTCCTGGGAATGCGAGAAAGTTTCCGTTTTATCGGGTCGGTTCGATTTCCCGATCAAACCTGGCGGACCGTACATAATGACCGAATGAAGAACCGGGGCTGGGGACGTTCCAGCGGCACCCGCGACACCCTGCTGCGCGCCGCCCGCGAGGTCTTCCTGGGCAAGGGGTACGCCGAGGCCACGGTCGCCGACATCGTCGAGACCTCGGGCATCAGCGTCGGCAGCCTGTACCACCACTTCGGCGGCAAGCCGGGCCTGTTCCTCGCCCTGTGGGAGCAGTTCATGCGCGACCAGGAGGAACGCACCTCCCGCGCGGCCAAGGCCACCGGGGGCGCCGGCGAGGAACGGTTCCTGGCCGGCGCCCGCGCCTACCTGGAAGGCTCGTGGGAGCAGCGCGACGTGGCCCGGCTGTTCCTGGAGAACGACGGCCCGGCCGAGTTCACCACGTTGCGCAGGCAGCGCGGCTGGGAGTGGATCGGCGGCAACAAACGGCTGCTCGGCCTGGCGGACACGCCGGAGAGCAACGTGCTGGTGGCCCTGCTGACCACCGTGATGGGCGAGGCCGGGCGCGGGGTGGCGGCCTGCGAGTCCGACGACGACGCCCAGGTGACGATCGACGAGGTGATCCGGATCGTCCGGCGCATGCTGGCTACCACGGGCGGCGTACCGCGGCCTTCTCCCTGAGGACGATTCCGCCCGGCCCCGGCGGTGCGAGCGTGGAGCCCATGGACGCACTGCGCAAAGCCCTCGGCGCGCTCTCGCTGGTCTACGCGCTGATCTTCTTCGGGGCCGCGCTGCTGCACGCGGGCATCCCGCTCGGCCCGATGTCCCAGCCGGTCGTGCCGCCCGCGGTGGTCGTGGAGACGTTGTGCGCCCTGGGCCTGCTGGCCGGCGGCTCCGGCGCCCTGTCCCGCCGCCCGTGGGCCTGGGACGGCCTGGTCTACACCCACGCGGGGGCCCTGGGCGGCGTGCTGATCGGCATCCTGGCGCTGGCCCTGCGGCCGTCGGCGGCCACGACGCTGAGCACCTGGTTCCACGACACGATGGCGGTCCTGCTCGCCGCCGGCCTGGCGGGGGCCTTCTACGCCTCCAGGTCGCGCAGGTAGCCGGCCGCCTCGGGAAGCTGCTCCTCGGTGAACACGCGGACGCCGTGCGCTTCGAGCAGGGCGGTGGTCACCCCCTGGCCGGGCACCCGCCGTCCGCCGAAGGTGCCGTCGTAGACGGCCAGCGCGCCGCACGAGGGGCTGCCCTCCTTGAGCACGGCGAGCCGGACCCCGGCCGAGCGCGCGGCCTCCAGCGCGGCCCGCGCCCCCGCCACGAACTCGGCCGTCACGTCGGAGCCGTCGCTCGCCAGCACGCGCGCCGCGCCGGACAGCACGGCCGCCCCGCCCGCGCCGCCCTCGATCTCGGCCGCCGGGCGCGGAACGGGCAGCCCGCCCGTCACCTCGGGGCAGACCACCACCAGCCGCCCTTCCTCCCGCCAGCGCGCGAGCAGGGCGTCGGCGCTGGTCTTCGCGCCGCCGTCGTAGCGGACGCGGCGGCCCATCAGGCAGGCGCTGACGAGGATTCTCTGCACGTCCCCGATCCTATGAGCACGATCGGCACCAGCGAGACGGCGGCCAGGACGACCGCGCAGCCGAACGCGTACGCGTACGGCCGCTCCACCCCCGCCCTGGTGAACGCCTGCGTCAGCACGGTCAGCAGGGCGACGCCGAACGGCGCGGCCAGGCGTACGGCGATCGTGCTCAGCGTGGTCGCGGCGGGGAGGGCGGCGCGGTCCAGCGTGGTGAACGCCGCCGCCATCACCGACGTGGACACCAGCCCGTGCCCCAGCCCGAGCACGAACACCGGCACGAACCCGCCGAAGAGCGCGAACGCCGCGATCCCCAGCACGGCGACCACCACCCCCGCCGCGCCGACGCCGCGCGGCCCCCTGCTGTCGGTGAGCCGGCCCGCCAGCGGCATGGTGATCGCCGCCCCGACGCCCATCGGCGCCAGCAGCAGCCCGGCGTCCAGCGCGCCGCCGCCCTCGGCGAACTGGCTGTAGAGCGGCACGAGCACGGTGACGCCGAACGCGGCCGCCGAGTAGCACGCCATCGCGAGCACCGCCGAGGCGAACCTGCGGTCGCCGAACAGCCGCAGGTCCACCAGGGCGTCCGGCCGCCGCAGCGCCCGCACCGCGAACGCGGCCACCAGCGCGAGGCCGCCCCACAACGTCGGATACGGCGGAGCGGCGCCGGCGCCCACCTCGGCCAGGCCGTGGACGAGCGCGGCCAGGCCGGGGGAGAGCAGCGCGAGCCCGGTGACGTCGAGCCGCCGCCGGTCCGTGCCCGGCTCGCGCGGCACCAGGGCCAGCGCCGCCACCAGCGCCGCGGCTCCCACCGGCAGGTTCACCAGGAACATCCAGCGCCAGCCGAGCCCCTCCACGATCACCCCGCCGAGCACGGGCCCGAGGACGGGCGCCAGCATCGCCGGCACCGAGATCATCGCCATCGCGCGGCCCATGCGCTCCCGGCCGGCGGCCTGGGCCAGCATCGTCTGCCCGACCGGCAGCAGCAGGCCCCCGCCCAGCCCCTGGAGCGCGCGGAAGGCGATGAGGCTGCCGATCGACCAGGCCGCGGCGCTGAGCGCGGACCCGGCGGCGAACAGCACGAGCGAGACCAGCCACACCCGGCGCGCGCCGAAGCGGCCGACCGCCCAGCCGGTGACCGGCACGGTCATCGCCAGGGCCAGCAGGTAGCCGGTGACCACCCATTGCATGGTGGCGGGGGTCGCGCCGAAGTCGCGTGACAGGGTGCCGAGGGCGACGTTGACGATCGTCGTGTCGAGCATCGTCATGATCACGCCGAGCAGTACGACCAGGGCGGTCGCCCGGAAGGAGCTCCGTACGCTGTATCGCATGTCGTACACCGTATCAGTTTCGTACGGTGTAGCATCAGGGGCATGAGTTCCGTGTGGTCGCGTCCGGGGCCGCCACGGCGTCCGGCGCTGACCAGGGAAGCGGTCGTGGCCGCGGCCGTGGGGGTCGCCGACGCCGAGGGGCTGGGCGCGGTCTCGATCCGCCGGGTGGCCGCCGAGCTGGGCGCGCGCACGATGACGCTGTACTCCTACATCGAGCGCAAGGAGGACCTGCTCGCCCTGATGGCCGACGAGATCGCGGCCGAGGTGCTGGTCGAGGAGCCGCTGCCGGCCGACTGGCGGGCGGCGCTGCTGCTGCTGGCCGGGCGGGAACGCGAGGTCGTGCGCCGCCACCCGTGGCGGGTCGAGCTGATCTCCCAGCGCGTCGCCGTCGGGCCCAACGGGCTGCGGCACGTCGAGCAGAAGTTGTCGGCCTTCGACGGGCTCGGGGTCGACCGGCTGCGGGCCTGGCGCTATCTCGCGGCGTTCAACGACTACATGACGGGGTTCGTGGTCAGGGAGGCGCTGGAGCGGGGGCAGCCCCGGCAGGGCGGCGTCAACGAGGCCGAGCGGGCGGCCGTGGCCGAGCCGTACATCAGGGAGCTGATCGAGAACGGCGAGTTCCCCAGGCTGGCGCCGATGATCGAGCAGGGTGTGGCCGGGGCCGACGACAACTTCGAGCGCGGCCTGTCGTGGGTGCTGGACGGAATCGAGGGCGACCTGCACGGGCGCTAACCTGTGTCCCGATGAACACCACCGTCGCCACGATCGTCATCGTCGGCTCACTGCTGCTCATGCTGGCCAGCCTGGTCGTCGCCGTCCGCAACCGTCCCATGGGCATGGTCCTGCTGGTCGGCTTCGCCGTGCTGGAGGTGGCGATCCTGGTGCAGGCCGGGTTCGTGATCGCGGCGGTGTCCGGCGGCGAGGGGCCGCCGGAGAAGGCCACGCTGTTCGGGTACATCGGCGGCCAGGTGCTGATCCCGCCCGCCGGGGTGTTCCTCGCGCTGGCCGAGCGCAGCCGGTGGGGCACGGCGATCCTGGTCGTGGCCGGGTTCGCGATCGCGGTGATGAACGCGCGGTTGCTGCAGATCTGGCAGGGCGTGGCGTGACCGCCCCGATCGGCACCGGCCCGGGGCGCGCGCTGGTCGCCGTCTACGGGCTGTTCTCGCTGGCGGCGGGCGCGCGGGCGGCCGTGCAGATCGCCACCAGGTTCGGCGAGGCGCCGCTGGCCTACTCGCTGTCGGCCTTCGCCGCGCTGGTCTACCTCGTGCTCACCCTGGCCCTCGTGCGCGGCGCCCGCCGGCTCGCGCTGGGCGCGCTCGTCATCGAGCTGGCCGGCGTGCTGGTGATCGGCACCGCGAGCCTGGTCGACCCGGCGGCCTTCCCCGACGCCACAGTGTGGTCGTCGTACGGCAAGGGCTACCTGTTCATCCCGCTCGTGCTGCCCTTCGTGGGCCTCTACTGGCTGCTGCGCAGGCGTTAACGCCCGCCGTGCGCGGGCAGTGACAGACCCCATGAGCACGATCGAGCACTCAGTAGACGTCAACGTCCCGATCCGCGTGGCCTACAACCAGTGGACTCAGTTCGAGAGCTTCCCCGAGTTCATGGAGGGCGTGGAGTCCGTCAAGCAGATCTCCGACACGCTCACCGAGTGGGTGGTCGAGATCGCCGGGGTCCGCCGCGAGTTCCAGGCCGAGATCACCGAGCAGCACCCCGACGAGCGCGTGGCCTGGCGCGGCACGGACTCGCCGCACCACGCGGGCGTCGTCACCTTCCACCGCATCGACGCCGACACCACCAAGGTCACCCTCCAGATGGAGTACGACCCCGAGGGCGTCGTCGAGACCGTCGGCGACGCGCTGCAGATCGTCCGGCTGCGCATCAGGAACGACATGGAACGGTTCAAGTCGTTCATCGAGTCGCGCGGCGGCGAGACGGGCGGCTGGCGCGGCGACGTCCCCGGCGCCCACCAGCACCAGCACGAGCACGGCTCCACGTACGGCGACAGCGGCGCGCCGGTCCCGCCCGGCACGGTCGGCGGCGGCGACTACCCGCCCGGCGGCACCCTGCCGCCTCCCGGGCCGGTCCCCCCGCGCAACCAGCCCCCGGAGGGCCCGAGCCCGGTCCTGTAGGGCCATCTCCCCTTGAGATCATCAGCCCCCGCCCCGGGGGCTTTCTCATGTCCAGGAATAAAGGGACATTTCGGTCCTGTTAAGGTGGTGATTCGTCCCATGATTTGATGAGTGGAGGACCTTCCCAGCATGAGCGTGCTCGCCCAAGAGGCCCGTGGCAGAACAGGCAGAACCGCCCCCCTGGCCTGGCTTCTCGTGCTGGGGATCGTTCTCGCCGCGCTCAACCTGCGCACGGCCGTCACCAGCGTAGGACCGCTGCTCGACCAGCTCGCCGGGGCCCTCGGCATGAGCAGCGTCGGCACCGGCCTGCTCACCACGCTGCCCGTGCTGGCCTTCGCCGGCGTCGGCGCGATCACTCCCACGCTGGCCCGGCGGATCGGCGAGCACCGGCTGCTGCTGCTCGCGCTGGTCACGCTCGGCACCGGCATCCTGGTCAGGTCGCTGGTGGGGTCGGCCCCGGTGTTCCTGCTGAGCAGCGCGGTGGCGCTGTCCGGCGGCGCCGTGGGCAACGTGCTCATCCCGACGCTGATCAAGCGTCACTTCCCCGGACGTACCGGGATCATGACCACCGTCTACACCACGGCCCTGGCGGCGGGCACCATGCTGGCCGCCGCCGCGACCGTGCCGATCGAGCGTGCGTCGGGGGACTGGCACATCGCGCTCGGCGTGTGGGCGGCCCTGGCCGCCGTGGCCGCCATTCCGTGGCTTGCGCTGCTGCGCAGTGAGCCGGAGCGGGACACGGGCAGGCGGGACGCGGGCATCTCGACCCTGCTCAGGAGCAAGCTCGCCTGGATGGTGGCGGTCTACTTCGGCACCCAGTCGATGATCGCCTACATCATGTTCGGCTGGCTCGCCACGATCCTCACCGACGGGGGATACACCTCCTCGCAGGCCGGGCTCATCCTCGGCGTGTTCACCGCCCTGAACATCCCGGTCTCGATCCTGGTGCCCACGATCGCCGCGCGCTTCCGTGACCAGCGGCCGGTCGTCGTGGGGCTGGTCGTGTTCTACGCGATCGGCTTCCTCGGGCTGTGGTTCGCGCCCGCCTCGACCGCCATGGTGTGGGTGGTGTTCGTGGCGGTCGGCATGGGGTCGTTCCCGCTGGCGCTGATGATGCTGGGGCTGCGCACCCGTACGGCGGAGTCCACGGCCGCGCTGTCGGCCTTCGGGCAGAGCGCCGGATATCTCATCGCCGGCGCCGGTCCGCTGCTGGTCGGCGTGATCTACCAGATGACCGGCGGCTGGGAGCTGACGTACGCCCTGCTCTTCGGCGTGATCGTCGTCCAGCTCTTCACCGGCCTGTACGCCGGCCGTGACCGCTACCTGGAGGACGAGCGCGCCCCTGCCACAATGACCAGGTGAGATCCACTGTCGTCACCTTCCCCAACGGCCACGTCAGCGGCCGTTCCCCGATTGTCGGGGCCGTGCCGGTGGGGGACCGGCACGGCCTCGTCACTGCCGAGACGCCGTTCCATCCCCTTGACCACACCTGGCCCGACCAGCCCGCCGATCGGGGGACGCTCGGCGAGCTGCCGGTCGTCGACTGCGTGACAGGGGCCCAGTCGAACGACGGTGAGATCTTCGTCGGCGAGTCCATCCCCGTCCGGCGGGGCACCGAGGGCTGGGAGTGGCTGGTCGTCCACGTCACGGAGACCCCGTTGCCCGTCGGCACGGAGGTGGCTCTGGAGGTGGACGCGGGGTACCGGGCGGCGCTCTCGGCCGGCCACACCGCCTGCCACCTGGCCGCGCTGGCGCTCAACGCGGCGCTCGCGGACAGGTGGCGCAAGGAGGTGCGGCTGGACCGGCTCGGCAATCCCGACTTCGACCAGACGGCGATCACCTCCTCGCGCATCCTGCCGCACGGCAGCGTGGACGAGTACCGCCTCGGCAAGTCGCTGCGCAAGAAGGGCTTCTCCGCCGACGACCTGGACCTGACCGAGCTGGCCCGGCGGGTGAACGAACGGCTCCGGACGTGGGTGGCGGCCCGTGCGCCGGTCCGGCTGGACGTGCCGGGGCCCGGTCTGACCGCGTTGCGCACCTGGCACTGCTCGCTGCCCGAGGGCGAGGTGTCGATCCCGTGCGGCGGCACGCACGTGCGCGACACGGGGGAGCTGGGCACGGTCGAGGTCGCGTTCTCGCTCGAAGAAGCCGCCCTGACCATGCGCACCACCTGCGGGTGACCTCGCACCGGCGGCCCTGACCGCGCGCGGCTCCTGCGGGTCAGGCTCTGGCGGCCAGGAAGGTGAGCACCCGCCGCCACGCGTCGGCGCAGACCGCCTCGTGCTCCTCGTGGGCCTCGTCGAAGAACCCGTGCGGGGCGCCCGGGTAGACGACGATCTCGTGCTCGATCCCGGCCCCGGTCAGCGCGTCCCCGAACTCCGTCACCTGCTCGGCCGGGATGCCCTCGTCGGCCCCGCCGAACAGGCCGAGGATCGGCGCGCCCAGCTCGGCCGCGTGCTGGGTGGGCCCGGGGCCGTACGGGCCGGCGATCCCCGGCGCGCCGTAGAACCCGATCACGCCGGCGAACCCGAACCCGGGCGCCGAGGCGAAGAACGCGTTCCGCCCGCCCATGCAGAACCCGAGCGCCACGGCCGGCCCGCCCAGGCGCCCGGCCGCGGCCCGCAGGTCGGCCTGGATGTTCTCCCTGGTCAGCTTGGGGATGTGGGCCATGACCTGGAACGACTCGCCCCGGTCGTCGTCGGCGGCGGTCCGGCCGTAGTAGTCGATGGCGACGGCCGGGTGCCCCTGCTCGGCCAGCCGTACGGCGAGCTGCTTGTAGAAGCCGTGCAGGCCGCGGACGTCGGGGAGGATCACGACGCCGGGGCCGCTCACCCGGTCGGGACGGGATTCGTAGGCGGCGAACGACGTGCCGTCGGCGGAGGTCAGGCGGAGGTCGGCGGATCGGGTGCCGGTGATCGGCGGCTGTGGGCGCGGTGGGGCGGCGTCGTTGTCGTAGCACATAGTGCCGGGAAACTACCAAAGCTGGATTGATAAAGCTAGACTTGGTTTCGTGCTAGCCAAGGATCTGCGGATCTCGGTCGGGCGGCTCGCCCGCCGCATCCGGCAGCTTTACACCAACGCCTCCGGCGACGACGTCTCCTTCACCGAGCTCGCCGTGCTCTCCCGCCTCGACCGGGACGGGCCCCACACCTCGGCCCAGCTCGCGCACCTGGAACGCATCACCGCCCAGGCGATCGGCACCGTCCTGGGCGGCCTCCACCAGCGGGGCATGGTGGCCCGCGAGCCCGACCCCGCCGACCGGCGACGGGTGATCACCGCGATCACCGGCTCCGGCCGCGCCGCGCTGGACAGTCGCGAACAGGTGATCACCGAACGCCTGGCCGCGGCCGTCGACTCCCTCACCCCGGACGAGCGCGACCGCCTCGCCGCCGCCCTGCCCGTCCTCGTCGACCTGGCCGAACGCCTCTGAGGCGTCAGCATGTGTTGACAAATGAGCGTCTGTCAGCACATGCTGACGCCATGGACGTCACCGAACTGGCCGAGGCGGCCTCCGACCGCGACCCCGGAACGGGCCTGGCCGCCGTCGCCGCGCTCAGGGCCCTGCTGGAGGAGCTGGAGGCCGTCCACGTCACCAACGCCCGCGCGGCGGGGTGGTCGTGGGAGCAGATCGCCGGCGCGCTGGGGGTCCGGCGGCAGTCCGCACATCGCAAGCACGCCCGCAGAACGGGGAGGTAGCAGGTGTTCGACAGGTTCACAGAAGGCGCCCGACGGGCGGTGGTCCGGGCCGGGATGCTCGCGCTCGACGCCCACCGCGACACGCTCGGCGCCGACCTCCTGCTGCTGGGGGTGGCCGAGGTGCGGCCGTTCTCGCTGTCGTCGTTCACCGCCTCCGGCGCCGACCTGCGCACCCGGATCGACCTGGGCGACGCGCGGGAGCTGCTGGCCACCCTCGGCATCGATCTCGACGAGGTGCGCCGCCGTACCAGGGCGGGGGCGGACGCGCCCGAGCGGTGGGTCCTGCGCAGGTCCCGGCTGCGCCCGCTGCGCGTGACCCTGGACGGGCCGCTGGGCGGCATCCCGCTGGCCATGCACGCCAGGAAGGTGATCGAGGTGGCCATGTGGAAGCCGGGACCGGTCACCGGCGAACGACTGCTGTGGGGCCTGCTGGCCGACGGCGCGAACGGCGCCGGCCGCCTGCTGCGCGAGGCCGGGGTCGACGTGGCCGCGCTGGCCGGGGAGGCGGGCATCCCGGTCCGCCGCGCCGCCTGACGCGCTCCCTTCCGGGCGGGCCGGAGACCTCCTCCGGTCCGCCCGGGACGCGGGATCCGGCGTGACGCGAGGGCTCCGGAAGTCCGATACACTTGGTGATCGCAAGGGGCTATGGCGCAGTTGGTAGCGCGCCTCCATGGCATGGAGGAGGTCTGGGGTTCGAATCCCCATAGCTCCACAGAAATTCAGGCGGCGTCCGCAAGGGCGCCGCCTTTTTCGTTCCCGTGCGCCGGCTGCTGGCGTCCGCCGACGCGCCGAAGGTGATCGTCCTGACCACCTTCGACCTGGACGAGTACGCCTTCGCCGCACTCCGGGCCGGAGCCTCGGGGTTCCTGCTCAAGGACGCCCCGGCCGAGGAACTGCTGGCCGCGGTGCGGACCGTCCACCGGGGGGACGCGGTGATCGCGCCCTCGACCACCCGCCGCCTGCTCGACCACGTCGCCCCGCACCTTCCGGCCGCCGGGCCGGACCCGCTGACCGACCGCGAGCGTGAGGTGTTGCGGCACATCGCCTGGGGGGAGACGAACGCCGAGATCGCGGGCTCGCTGTTCCTGTCCGAGGGGACCGTCAAGACGCACGTCGGCCGCATCCTGGGCAAGCTCGGCCTGCGCGACCGGGTCCAGGCGGTCATCTGGGCCTACGAGCACGGCCTGAACCGCCACCCCTGAAGCGAATCGTTCATCTTGTGAATGATGTATTGACGCTACCATTGCGGATGTGGATGAAGCCAAGCCGGTGTCGATGGCGGGGACGATGGCCTTCAGGATCGGGACGCTCGGCGCGATCGTCACCGAGCGGTTCACGGCCGCGATCGTCCCGCTCGATCTCAAGCCCAAGCACGTCGGCCTGATGACCCTGCTGGAGGCGCGCGGCGCGGCCTCGCAGCTCGACGTCGCCAGGGCCATGGGCGTCGCGCCGAGCCTGGTGGTGACGCTGGCCGACCACCTCGAACGGCTCGGCGCGATCTCACGGGTGCGCGACCCCGACGACCGGCGGCGTCAGGTCCTCGACCTCACCGACGACGGGCGCGCGCTGCTGGGCCGGTGCCTGGAGGTGACGCTGGAGCTCGACGCGGAGCTGACCGGCGGGCTCGGCCCGGGGGACCGGGCCGTGCTCGCCAAGGTCCTCGGCGCCCTGGCCGCGCAGGCCGGGCTGCCGATCTAGCCGTTCCGGGCGGTGTGCCGGGCCAGGGCGGCGTGTTCCCGGCCGATGTCGGCCCAGGCCTGGTCGACGTGGCGGCGTTCGGTGGCGGGGCCGCCGATGGCCATGCGGAGCACGATGCGGTCGCCGATCCTGGTGTGCGTGAGGTAGAGGGAGCCGCCCGCGTTCAGGGTCTCCAGCAGGCGCAGCGTGGCCGCGTCGGCGTCGGCGGGTGACAGGCCGGGCCAGCGGGGGCGGAAGCAGACCAGGCCGAGCGGGTGCGGCTCGTGCAGCTCGAAGGCCGGGTCGGCGGCGATCCGGGCGGCCAGGTCCTGGGCCAGGGAGACGCCCTTGCGGATGTGGGCGCGCAGGCCCTCGGCGCCGTACCAGCGGATCACCGACCACAGTTTGAGCGCTCTGAAGCGGCGGCCCAGCGGGATCTGCCAGTCGCGGTAGTCGACCACCGAGCCGGTCGAGGTCGCGGCGTTGCGCAGGTATTCGGGCAGGATCGACATCGCGCCGAGCAAGGGGGCGCGGTCGGCCGTCCACAGCACGGTGCAGTCGAAGTTGGTCAGCAGCCATTTGTGCGGGTTGGTGGAGTAGGTGTCGGCGTACTCGGCCACGCCGTCGTTGAGCATCCGGAACTCGGGGCAGACGGCGGCGACCCCGGCGTAGGCCGCGTCCACGTGCAGCCACACGTCGTGCTCGCGGCACACCTCGCCGATCTCGGGCACCGGGTCGACGGCCGCCGTGGAGGTGGTGCCGACGGTGGCGCAGACCATGGCCGGCACCGCGCCGTCCGCCTTGTCGGCCGCGATCAGCTCGCGCAGGCGCCCGGGGTCCATGGCCAGCGTACGGGGGTTCACGTCGACCACCCGTACGCCGTCGGAGCCCAGGCCGGCGACGCGGGCGGCCTTCTCCAGCGAGGAGTGCGTCTGCGACGAGACGTAGATCGTGTACCGCTCGGCGATCCCCGTGCGCCCGGCCCGGCCGCCGCTCGCCCGGTGCAGGGCGGCGAGCAGCGCGACCAGGCAGGCGCTCGACGCGGAGTCCTGGATCACGCCGCCGCCGCGCGCGTCGGTCCTGAAGTGGGCGGGCAGGCCGAGCAGGCTCGCCAGCCAGTCCACCACCACGGTCTCCAGCTCGGTGCAGGCCGGGCTGGTGACCCACAGCATGCCCTGCACGCCGAGCCCGCTGGAGAGCAGGTCGCCGAGGATGGCCGGGCCGCTGGCGTTGGAGGGGTAGTAGGCGAAGAAGGACGGGTGCTGCCAGTGGGTGATCCCGGGCAGCAGGATCGTGTTCAGGTCGTCCAGGACGGCCTCGAACGGCTCGCCGTGCTCGGGCGGCTCCGCGGGCAACGCGCTGCGGATCTCTCCCGGCTCGGCCCGCGATCTGACCGGACGGGACTCGATGCCCGCCATGTAGTCGGCGATCCAGTCGACGACCTGCCTGCCGTGGCGGCGGAACTCCTCCGGGCTCATATGGGCGTTCATGCCTACAGATCATCATCCGTCCGGCGTCCCGGGAAGACGGGAACGGGCCGGAGGCCGCTCGCCTCCGGCCCGTCGTTCCGGCGGGGGATCAGCGCCCGCTGAGCGTCTTGCGCCAGTGGAAGCCGCCGGGCAGATTGACCGACAGCGTACGGCGGCCGTCGGCGGTACGCGTCACCCTGAACAGCCGGTTGCCCCAGCTGTGTCCAACGCCGCCGCGGGACAGGTTCAGCCGGACCGGGCCCAGCTTGATCGTCTTGCGGTAGCTCCAGCTCATCGGACTCCTCCATCGAGGTCGTGAGAGCCCGTCAACTACCCGAGAAGCCCGCATTTATCGGGGTTTTCCGCGCCCGGGACGCTGCGATCCCCGAACGCCCAGGTCACGACTCCGGACGCGCCGAGCCACTGGTCTCGCGTTTCAGCACGGAACTGGATCTTACGACCGCTTCGGCAGGCGGCTAGCGTCGAGGACGTATCCCGAAAGGACTTCTCGTCATGCTCGTGATCGCCCATCTCAGCGACATCCACATCGGCGGCTCGGACCGGTCCGTCGAGCGCGCCGACGCCGTCATGCGTTACCTGGACGCCCTCCCGTACGACCTCGACGCGGTGCTCGTCAGCGGCGACATCGCCGACCACGGGCTGGCCGAGGAGTACGAGCAGGCGCGCAAACTGCTGACCTCGCGCCACCCGGTCCTGGTGTGCCCCGGCAACCACGACGTCCGGGAGGAGTTCCGCCGGGTGCTGCTCGGCGAGCCGGCCGCGTCCGGGCCGGTCAACCGGGTCCACCGCACGGACGGGGCCGTCTACGTGGTGTGCGACTCCTCCATCCCCGGCCAGGACGCGGGCGACCTGGACGACGAGACGCTGGCCTGGCTCGACGGCGTGCTCGCCGGGGAACGCGACCTGCCGGTGCTCGTGGCCTTCCACCACCCGCCCGTCACGCTGCACTCGGCGGTCGACACGATCATGCTGGAGCGTCCGGAACGCCTCGCGGCCCTGCTGGCCGGGCATCCGGGCGTGACCGCCGTGCTGGTCGGCCACGCCCACACGGCGGCGGCCACCACGTTCGCCGGACGTCCGCTGCTCGTGGCCCCGGGCGTGGTGTCCACGCTGAGGCTGCCGTGGGAGGGCGCCACGACGCTGGCCGGCTGCGCCGACTACGCGCTGCCGCCGGGGCTCGTCTTCCACGTCCTGGACGACGACGGCCGGATCACCACCCACCATCGCGTCGTGCCGGTCTGAGGCGTACGGCGGCGGGCGGGCCGGGAGGCCGTGGGCTTCCCGGCACCGGGACGGATCGCTGCATATGGGCGCTCCTCGGGCCAGAGGCTGTTAGCGCTACCAGGAGAGGTGAGCGCTCACAGAGGTAATCGGCGCCACGTTAGGGACCGGACACCCCTGGAGTCAAGGGGTGTCCGGCGTGACGCGACCGTAATGAAGGGGACCCTTGACGGGGGTGCTTGTTAACGTTCACAGTCATGGCCAAGCCGGGAAGGGAGCGGTCGCGGGGTCGGTCCGGGACCGTCTCCTCCCGGTCGCGGCCGAGGAGGCGAGGTGGCGTCCCGCGGTCGCCGGCCCGCGAGACGGGCGCGGCCCGACGGGACCGCGCAGGCCCCCGAGACAGGAAGGCGCAGGCGGCCGACCTCGGCTGTTAGCGCTCACATGAGAAGGGAACCCCCCACGTGTTGAAGAGGATCTCGGCGCTGGTGCTCGCCGGGCTCACCGCGATGTCGGTGGCGAGCTGCGGCGGAGGCAGCGGCGGCAGCGGCGGCGGCGGCTCGATCACCATGGGCTTCGCCCAGGTCGGCGCGGAGAGCGGCTGGCGCACCGCGAACACCAAGTCCGTCCAGGACTCGGCCAAGACCGCGGGCGTGACGCTCAAGTTCTCCGACGCCCAGCAGAAGCAGGAGAACCAGATCAAGGCCATCCGCTCCTACATCCAGCAGAAGGTGGACGTGATCGCCTTCTCGCCGGTGGTGGAGTCCGGCTGGGACACGGTGCTCAAGGAGGCCAAGGACGCGAAGATCCCGGTCATCCTGACCGACCGCGCCGTCGACTCCAAGGACACCTCCCTCTACAAGACCTTCCTCGGCTCGGACTTCGTCGAGGAGGGCAAGAAGGCCGGTCAGTGGCTGGTGGAGGAGTACAAGGACGTCAAGGACCCGGTGAACATCGTCGAGCTCCAGGGCACCACCGGTTCGGCCCCCGCCAACGACCGCAAGGCCGGGTTCGCCCAGGTCATCGGCGCGGACCCGAAGTTCAAGGTCGTCGCCTCGCAGACCGGCGACTTCACCAGGGCCAAGGGCAAGGAGGTCATGGAGGCCTTCCTGAAGTCCACCCCGGACATCGACGTGCTGTACGCCCACAACGACGACATGGGCCTGGGCGCGATCGAGGCCATCGAGGGCGCCGGCAAGGTGCCCGGCAAGGACATCAAGATCATCACCGTCGACGCCGTCAAGGACGGCATGCAGGCCCTGGCCGACGGGAAGATCAACTACATCGTCGAGTGCTCGCCGCTGCTCGGCCCGCAGCTCATGGACCTGGCCAAGAAGGTCGTCAAGGGCGAGCAGGTGCCGGCCCGCGTGGTGACCGAGGAGACCACGTTCACGCAGGAGCAGGCCAAGCAGGTCCTGTCCAGCCGTCAGTACTGATCGCAAGGGGCCGGGCCCGGAGCCCGGCCCCTTCAGGCGGAAGGGGAGGCGCATGGCCGCACCCGTGCCGGTCCTGACGATGAACGGGATCGGCAAACAGTTTCCCGGGGTCAAGGCCCTGGACGGCGTGGACCTGCGGCTGCTGCCCGGCGAGGTGCACGCGCTCATGGGCGAGAACGGCGCGGGCAAGTCCACCCTGATCAAGGTGCTCACCGGCGTGCATCCCGCCGACTCGGGCACGATCGAGCTGGGCGGCCGGCCCGTCGCCTTCGCCGGCCCGGGCGAGGCGCAACAGGGCGGCATCAGCACGGTCTACCAGGAGGTCAACCTCTGCCCGAACCTGTCGGTGGCCGAGAACATCTTCATCGGCCGCGAGCCGCGCAGGTTCGGGCGCATCGACTGGAAACGCGTACGGGCCAGGGCCGGCGAGCTGCTGACCAGGCTGGACCTGAGCATCGACGTCTCGGCGCCGCTGTCGGCGTACTCGCCGGCGGTGCAGCAGATGGTGGCGATCGCGCGGGCGGTCGACATCGAGGCACGGGTGCTGATCCTGGACGAGCCCACCTCCAGCCTGGACGCCGACGAGGTGCGGCAGCTCTTCCGGGTGATGCGGCGGCTCAAGGAGGAAGGCATCGCTATCCTCTTCGTCTCCCACTTTCTCGACCAGATCTACGAAATTTCGGACCGTATGACGATCCTGCGCAACGGACGGCTCGTCGGCGAGTACCTGACCCGCGAGCTGCCCCAGATCGAGCTGGTCGGCAAGATGATCGGCCAGGAGCTGGCCGCCCTCGAACGCCTGCACGGCGAGGCCAAGGTCTTCGACCGCCCGCTGGTCGAGGCGCGCGGACTGGGCCGGGCCGGGGCCGTCGAGCCGTTCTCGCTCACCATCCACGAGGGCGAGGTCGTGGGCCTGGCCGGGCTGCTCGGCTCGGGGCGCACCGAGGTCGCGCGGCTGCTGTTCGGGGCCGACCACGCCGGCGGCGGCGAGCTGGCCGTCGGCGGCGCGCCCGTCGCGCTGCGCACCCCGCGCGCGGCGATGAACCACAAGATCGCCTTCTGCTCGGAGAACCGCAAGGAGGACGGCCTGATCCCCGACCTCACCGTGCGCGAGAACATCATCCTGGCGCTCCAGGCCACCCGGGGCTGGACCAGGCCCGTGCCCCGCGAGCAGCAGGACGAGCTGGTCGGCCGGTACGTCAAGGCCCTGCGGATCAGCCCGCCCAACCCCGAGCACCTGGTCCGGAACCTGAGCGGCGGCAACCAGCAGAAGGTGCTGCTGGCGCGCTGGCTCATCCTGGAGCCCCGGCTGCTCATCCTCGACGAGCCCACCCGGGGCATCGACGTCGGGGCCAAGACCGAGATCCAGCGCCTGGTCGCCGAGCTGTCGGACGGCGGCATGGCGGTGCTGTTCATCTCCGCCGAACTGGAGGAGGTGCTGCGGCTCAGCCACAAGGTCGGGGTGCTGCGCGACCGGCGGCTGGTGGCCGAGCTGCCCAACGACGACGCCCTGACCACGGACGTGCTGATGGAGACGATCGCGAGCGGAGGGCGGGCCTGATGCGGCGGCTGCTGTGGCCGGTGGCGGTGCTCGCGCTGCTGCTGGCCCTGAACGTGTTCTTCACCCCCAGCTTCTTCTCCGTCCAGGTCCGGGACGGCCACCTGTACGGCAGCCTGATCGACATCCTGCGCTTCGGCGCGCCGCTGATCCTGGTCTCGCTCGGCATGACGCTGGTCATCGCGACCGGCGGCATCGACCTGTCGGTGGGCTCGGTGGTGGCGATCTCGGGCGCGCTGGCCTGCCTGCGGATCAGCGAGGACGCCGGCGTGCTCGCCGCCGTGGCGCCGGCGCTCGCGCTGTGCCTGGTGCTCGGCGCCTGGAACGGGTTCCTGGTCGCGCAGGCGGGCATCCAGCCGATCATCGCCACGCTGATCCTCATGGTGGCCGGGCGCGGCCTGGCCCAGCTCATCACCGACGGGCAGATCATCACGGTCAACAGCCCGGCGTACAAGCTGATCGGCGGCGGGTATCTGCTGGCGGTGCCGTTCGGGGTGCTGCTGGTGCTGGCGGTGCTGGCCGTCACCGCGTTCCTGACCCGGCGGCTGGCACTGGGCCTGCTGATCGAGTCGGTCGGCGGGAACGGCGAGGCCAGCAGGCTCGCGGGCATCAGGTCGCGGGGGATCATCATCATGGTCTACGCCTTCGCCGCCCTGTGCGCGGGCATCGCCGGGCTCATGATCAGCTCGAACGTCTCCAGCGCCGACGGCAACAACGCCGGCCTGTGGATCGAGCTGGACGCCATCCTGGCCGTGGTGATCGGCGGCACCTCGCTGGCCGGCGGGCGCTTCTCACTGGGCGGGACCGTGCTCGGCGCGCTCATCATCCAGACGCTGACCACGACGATCTACTCCATCGGCGTGCCGCCCGAGACGACCCTGTTGTTCAAGGCGCTGGTCGTGACGGCGGTCTGCCTGGTGCAGTCGCCGTCGTTCCGCGCGAAGGCGTTGCGCCGGCGCGTCCGGAGCGCGCCGGCCGGCTCGGCCCCCGAGGAGAAAGTGCGGGTGACCCTGTGACGACCATGACCGTGGGCCGGGTCGCGTTGCCGGCCCGGTACCTGCCCGTTCTCGTGACGGCGTGCCTGTTCGTGGCGATGTTCGTCGTGGGCGGCGTCCGGTACGAGGGGTTCGCCGGCGGGCAGGTGGTGCTCAACGTCTTCATCGACAACGCGTTCCTGCTGGTGGTGGCGGTGGGGACGACGTTCGTGATCCTGACCGGGGGCATCGACCTGTCGGTGGGGTCGGTGGTGGCGTTGTCCACGATGATCTCGGCGTCGCTGATGTCGGGGCCGGGGTGGCCGCCGTACGTGGTGGTGCCGCTGGTGCTGGCCGTCGGGGCCGGGCTCGGGCTGGTGATGGGGTACATCGTGCACGCCTTCGACATCCAGCCGTTCGTCGTGACGCTGGCCGGGATGTTCCTGGCCCGGGGGCTGTGCTACACGATCGGCACGGAATCCATCCCGATCGAGGACCCGACGTTCACGGCGTTCGCGCAGACCAGGATCGACCTGGTCGCCGGTCTGTGGATCTCGCCGAGCGTGCTCGTCGCGGTGGCGGTGGTGCTGGTGGCGGCGTACGTGCTGCACTACACCCGGCTCGGCCGGGCCGTGTACGCGACGGGCGGCAACGAGCAGTCGGCGCTGCTCATGGGACTGCCGGTGGGACGGACGAAGATCACGGTCTACACGGTGAGCGGCCTGTGCTCGGCGCTCGGCGGCGTGCTGCTGTCGTTCTACATGCTCTCCGGCTACGGCCTGCACGCCGTGGGCATGGAGCTGGACGCCATCGCCGCCGTGGTGATCGGCGGCACGCTGCTCACGGGCGGCAGCGGCTTCCTGCTCGGCACGGTGCTCGGCGTGCTGGTGCTCGGTCTGATCCAGACGATCATCAGCTTCGAGGGCACGCTCAGCTCCTGGTGGACCAAGATCTTCATCGGTCTGCTGCTCTTCGTCTTCATCGTCCTGCAACGGCTCTTCAGTGCGCGCTCAAGGCGCTGACCTGCGAGGAGGCTGCCGCGAAAGTTACCTAAAGGTTTCCGTGAGGTTAGGTCCAACCGTTGACAGAGTCTTTGTTAGCGATAACAATCAGCGGGAACGAAGCGCGCGAACTTTGTTCTGATTCGGCATGTTCTGTGACTGAATCCTGTGCTCGATCGGCAGTTAACGCTCACATCCGCTGCCGCAACCCCCATTGCAAGGAGTGCCACATGAGGTTGGGACGTATCGGGGGCGTGGTGTCCGCCATCGCGCTCGCCGCGACCATGACGGCCTGCGGCTCCAGCCAGAAGACGGTCGACGCCGACGCCTCCACGTCGGCCGCCGCCGGCGGCGCGGGCGCCCTGATCGGCGTCACGATGCCCACCAAGTCGTCCGAGCGGTGGATCCACGACGGCGACAACGTCAAGCAGCAGCTCGAACAGCTGGGCTACAAGGTCGACCTCCAGTACGCGGAGAACGACATCCCGACGCAGGCCAACCAGATCGAGAACCAGATCACCAAGGGCGCCAAGCTCCTGATCATCGCCTCGATCGACGGCACCGCGATCACCTCGCAGCTCCAGCAGGCCGCCGACGCCAAGATCCCGGTCATCTCCTACGACCGCCTGATCCGCAACAGCCCGAACGTCGACTACTACGCCACCTTCGACAACTTCAAGGTGGGCGTGCAGCAGGCGACCTCGCTGCTCAAGGGCCTCGGCGTGGACGACGGCAAGAAGGGCCCCTTCAACGTCGAGCTGTTCGGCGGCTCGCCCGACGACAACAACGCCACCTTCTTCTGGAACGGCGCCCTGTCGGTGCTCCAGCCGAAGATCGACGACGGCACCCTGGTGATCAAGAGCGGCCAGAAGGACTTCAAGACCGCCGCCATCCTGCGCTGGGACCCGGCCACGGCCCAGAAGCGCATGGAGGACATCCTCACCAAGACCTACACCGGCGGCACCAAGGTGGACGGCGTGCTGTCCCCGTACGACGGCCTGTCCATCGGCATCCTGTCGGCGCTCAAGAGCTCCGGCTACGGCACCAGCGGCCAGCCCTACCCCGTCGTGACCGGCCAGGACGCCGAGCTCGCCTCGGTCAAGTCGATCATCGCCGGTGAGCAGTACTCCACCATCTTCAAGGACACCCGCAAGCTCGCCGAGCAGACGGTGAAGATGGCCGACGCGGTTCTCAAGGGCGGCAAGCCCGAGGTGAACAACGACAAGGACTACGACAACGGCAACAAGGTCGTCCCCTCCTACCTGCTCGACCCGGTGATCGTGGACAAGAGCAACTACAAGGAGATCATCGTCGGCGGCAACTACTACACCGAGGACCAGCTCAAGTAAGGGCCCGCCCCGGGGGACGGCGGTCCCCCGGGGGCACTTCCCACACCTGAGCGAGGGGCATATGACCGAGCACATCTTGCGGATGAGCGGGATCACCAAGACGTTCCCCGGTGTCAAGGCGCTGCAGGACGTCAACCTGGCCGTCCGGCGCGGCGAGATCCACGCCATCTGCGGCGAGAACGGCGCCGGCAAGTCGACGCTGATGAAGGTGCTGTCCGGGGTCTACCCGCACGGCGACTACGACGGCGAGATCACCTTCGAGGGCGCGCGCTGCGAGTTCGCCGGCATCCGCGACAGCGAGCACGCCGGGATCGTCATCATCCACCAGGAGCTGGCGCTCAGCCCGCAGCTGTCGATCGCCGAGAACATCTTCCTCGGCAACGAGCGCGCCAGGCGCGGCTTCATCGACTGGAACCGCACCAACTACGAGGCCGCCGAGCTGATGCGCCGCGTCGGCCTGAACGAGAACCCGACCACGACGGTCTCCGACCTCGGCGTCGGCAAGCAGCAGCTCGTCGAGATCGCCAAGGCGCTGTCGAAGGAGGTGCGGCTGCTCATCCTCGACGAGCCGACCGCCGCGCTCAACGACGACGACTCGGCCCACCTGCTCGACCTGCTGCGCGGGCTGCGGGACGAGGGCATCACCTGCGTGATCATCTCCCACAAGCTCAACGAGGTGACCGCGATCGCCGACTCCGTCACGATCATCCGCGACGGCCGCACGATCGAGACCCTGGACATGGCCACCGACCACGTCACCGAGGACCGGATCATCTCCGGCATGGTCGGCCGCGCGCTGGACAACCGCTTCCCGCCGCACGAGTCGACGATCGGCGAGGAGGTCCTGCGGATCGAGGACTGGACGGTCCACAGCCCCAGCCAGCCCGGCAGGAAGGTCGTGGACGGCGCCTCCCTCACCCTGCGCAGGGGCGAGATCGTCGGCCTGGCCGGCCTGATGGGCGCCGGGCGCACCGAGCTGGCGATGAGCCTGTTCGGCCGCACGTACGGCGTGCACATCTCCGGCAAGGTCTTCAAGGACGGCAAGCCGATCGAGATCCGCAACGTGCAGGACGCGATCCACCACGGCCTGGCCTACGCCACCGAGGACCGCAAGCGGTACGGCCTGAACCTCATCGAGGACATCAAGCGCAACATCAGCGCGGCCGGGCTCAAGGGCCTGGCCCGGCGCGGCTGGGTGAACGAGAACGAGGAGTACAAGGTCGCCGAGGAGTTCCACCGGAGCATGAACATCAAGGCGCCCAGCGTCAACAGCGTCGTCGGCAAGCTGAGCGGCGGCAACCAGCAGAAGGTCGTGCTGTCCAAGTGGATCCTGACGCAGCCCGACGTGCTCATCCTCGACGAGCCCACCCGCGGCATCGACGTCGGCGCCAAGTACGAGATCTACACGATCATCAACCGCCTCGCCGACCAGGGCAAGGCCGTGCTGGTGATCTCCAGTGAGTTGCCTGAGCTGCTCGGCCTGTGCGACCGCATCTACACGCTCTCCGAAGGTCGCGTCACCGGCGAGGTCCCCCGCCGGGAGGCCACCCAGGAAAGCCTCATGCATCTCATGACCAAGGGACAGGAGTAGCCCCGATGAGCAGCATCACGCCCGCCGACGTGCAGGTCGGCGCGGGAAGCGACGGGGGAGCGCCGCGGCGGCCCGGCCGGGTGTCGCTGGGCGGCCTGTCGCTGAACCTGCGTTCGAGCGGCATCTACATCGCCTTCGCGCTGATCATCGTGCTGTTCTCGGTGCTCACCGACGGCGCGTTGCTCCAGCCGCAGAACATCTCCAACATCATCGTCCAGAACTCCTACGTCCTGATCCTCGCGATCGGGATGATCCTGGTCATCATCGCCGGGCACATCGACCTGTCGGTCGGCTCGGTGGTGGCGGTCACCGGAGCGCTGGCCGCCGTGCTCATGGTGAACATGGGCCTGCCGTGGCCGCTGGCCCTGCTGATCACGGTCGCCGCCGGCGCGCTCATCGGGGCCTGGCAGGGGTACTGGATCGCCTACTTCGGCATCCCGGCCTTCATCGTCACGCTGGCCGGCATGCTGCTGTTCCGCGCGCTGACCATGACCGTCCTGGGCAACCAGGGCATCGGCCCGTTCCCCGACCAGGTCCGCACGCTGGCCAACGGCTTCACCGACGGCTACCTCGGCAACGTGGGCCTCGGCCCGCTGGGCGGCGCCGACCTGTTCAGCCTGCTCATCGGCCTGGTCGCGATCGGCGGCATGGTCGCCGCGCAGTGGCGCACCCGCAACGCCCGCAGGGGCTACGGCCAGTCGGTCGAGCCGATGGCCGTGTTCGCGCTGAAGATGGCGGCCGGCGCCGCGCTGATCCTGTTCCTGGTCGTGCAGCTCGCCCGCTTCAAGAACCTGCCGTGGGTGCTGGTGCTGCTGGCCGTGCTGGTGCTGGCGTACTCGCTGATGGCCAACCGCACGGTCTTCGGCCGGCAGATCTACGCCATCGGCGGCAACCTCCAGGCGGCGGTCATGTCCGGCGTCAAGGTCAAGTCGGTGGTCTTCTGGATCTTCGTCAACATGGGCGTGCTGGCCTCCATCGCCGGCATCATCTTCGCCGGCCGGCTCAACCAGGCGGGCCCGACCGCCGGTAACAGCTTCGAGCTGGACGCCATCGCGGCGGCCTTCATCGGCGGCGCGGCCGTCCAGGGCGGTGTCGGCAAGGTCGTCGGCGCGATCACCGGCGGTCTGATCATGGCTGTCATCAACAACGGCATGTCGCTCATCGGCTCGCCCAGTGAGCGCGTGATGCTCGTCAAGGGCGCCGTCCTGCTGGCCGCCGTCGCGTTCGACGTGTGGACCAAGCGCCGGGCGGGCGCCTCCCGCTGACCGCCGCAGGTCCAGGCAGCCCCGCGAAAGGAGAACCCGTGCTACCGAGCCCCAGGCCGCGTCCGCCGGTCATGGCCGACGTGGCCAAGGAGGCCGGCGTGTCGCACCAGACGGTCTCGCGGGTGCTCAACGGCCACCCGAACGTCCGGGCCGACACCCGCGCCCGGGTCGAGGAGGCCATCACCCGCCTGGGCTACCGGCGCAACCTGGTCGCCCGCGCGCTGGTCACCAAGCGGTCGCGGACCCTCGGGGTGGTGAGCTTCGACACCACCCTGTACGGCCCGGCCAGCATGGTCTTCGGCATCGAACAGGCGGCCAGGACCGCGGGGTACTTCGTCAGCATCGTCAGCCTGAAGTCGATCGACGCGGCCGGCGTCCGCGACGCGCTCGACTACCTGGCCGAGCAGAGCGTGGACGGGGTGGTGGTGGTCGCGCCGCAGCGCTCGGCCGCCTCCGCCCTGGACAGCCTGCCCGCCGGGGTGCCCGCGGTCGTCGTCGAGGGCGCGCACGGCGCCGACGTCTCCGCGGTCTGCATCGACCAGGTCGAGGGCGCCAGGCTGGCCACCCGGCACCTGCTCGACCTCGGCCACGAGACGGTCTGGCACGTCACCGGGCCGGCCGACTGGCTGGAGACCGAGGGCCGGGTCGAGGGCTGGCGTTCGGCGCTGGAGCAGGCCGGCCGCCCGGTGCCCGAGCCGCTGGCCGGCGACTGGAGCCCGCGCGCCGGGTACGAGGCCGGCAAGAGGCTGGCCCGCATGGACGGGGTCACCGCGGTGTTCGCCGCCAACGACCAGATGGCGCTGGGCGTGCTGCGCGCGCTCAGCGAGGCCGGGGTGCCCGTCCCCGGCCGGATCAGTGTCGTGGGCTTCGACGACATCCCCGAGTCCGAGTTCTTCTCGCCACCGCTCACCACGGTCCGGCAGGACTTCGACGTGGTGGGCCGCCACTGCATCGAGGTGCTGCTGCGGCAGATCGACGCCGGGCCGGCGGCGTACGAGCGCATGGTGGTGCGTCCCAGCTTCGTCGTCAGGTCCAGCACCGCGCCGGCCGCCGCTCCGGCGTGGTAACCGGCAGGCGAACAGACAACTTCCTGGAGTGCAATGTGAACGCTAACAAGTTCGTGGTCGGAGTGGACTTCGGCACGCTGTCGGGGCGCGCGGTCGTCGTCCGCGTGGCTGACGGCGCCGAGCTGGGCAGCGCCGTCCACGAGTACGCCGAGCGCGTCATCGAGCACACGCTGCCCGGTACCGGCGTGCGCCTCGGCCCCGACTGGGCGCTGCAGTCCCCGCGGGACTGGCTGGACGTGCTGCGCGTGGCCGTGCCCGAGGCCCTGGCCGCCGCCGGGGTCGCCGCCGAGGACGTGATCGGTATCGGCACCGACTTCACCGCCTGCACCGTGCTGCCGACCACGGCCGACGGCACGCCCCTGTGCTTCGAGACGCCCGAGCAGCCGCACGCCTGGCCGAAGTTGTGGAAGCACCACGCCGCCCAGCCGCACGCCGACCGGATCAACGAGCTGGCCGCGACCCGGGGCGAGAGCTGGCTGCCGCGCTACGGCGGCAAGATCTCCTCCGAGTGGGAGTTCGCCAAGGCCCTCCAGGTCCTGGAGGAGGCCCCCGAGGTGTACGCCAGGGCCGAGCGCTGGATCGAGGCGGCCGACTGGATCATCTGGCAGCTTTCCGGCGTCGAGAGCCGCAACATCTGCACGGCCGGCTACAAGGGCGTCTTCCAGGACGGGAGCTACCCCTCCGAGGACTTCCTCGCCGCCCTGAACCCCGGCTTCTCCGGCTTCGCCGGCAAACTGGCCACCGGTGTGGTCGGCGACGACGTCAACGGCACCACCCTGGCCCCCCTCGGCGGCCTCGCCGGCGTCCTGACCGCGCGGGCGGCCGCGTGGACCGGCCTGCCCGAGGGCATCGCCGTGGCCGTCGGCAACGTGGACGCCCACGTCACCGCCGCCGCCGCGGACGCCGTGCGCCCCGGCCAGATGGTGGCCATCATGGGCACCTCCACCTGCCACATCATGCCCAGCGACCGGCTGGCCGAGGTGCCCGGCATGTGCGGCGTCGTCCGGGACGGCATCGTGCCCGGCCTGTGGGGCTATGAGGCCGGCCAGTCCGCCGTCGGCGACATCTTCGCCTGGTACGTCGACTCCTTCGGCACCGACGGCCACGAGCGCCTGACCGAGCTGGCCGAGCGCCAGGCCGTCGGCGCGCACGGGCTGGTCGCGCTCGACTGGTTCGGCGGCAACCGCTCGGTGCTGGTCGACCACGACCTGTCCGGCGTGATCGTCGGCCAGACCCTCGCCACCAGGCCCGAGGACGTCTACCGCGCGCTCATCGAGTCCACCGCGTACGGCGCCCGCATGATCGTCGAGACGTTCGAGAAGTCGGGCGTGCCCGTCGAGGAGTTCGTGGTCGCCGGCGGGCTGCTGAAGAACCGCTTCCTCATGCAGGTCTACGCCGACGTGCTGCGCCGCCCGCTGTCGGTCATCGGCTCCGACCAGGGCCCGGCGCTCGGCTCGGCGATCCACGCCGCCGTCGCCGCCGGGGCCTACCCGGGCATCGAGGAGGCCGCGGCGGCCATGGGCAAGCGCACGCGGGCGGCGTACGTGCCCGACGAGGCCCGCGCCGACGCCTACGACCGCCTGTACGCCCAGTACCGCGAACTGCACGACCACTTCGGGGACGGACGCATGCTCCACACGCTCCGCACGATCAGGAACGAGGCCGCCCAGTGAGAACCACCATCGCCAGGCTTCATGCGGAGCTGGTCCGGTACGGCCTGGTCGTCTGGACGGCGGGGAACGTCTCGGGCCGCATCCCGGGGGAGGACCTGTTCGTCATCAAGCCGTCCGGGGTCTCCTACGACGAGCTGACCCCCGAGAACATGGTCGTGTGCGACCTCGACGGCAACCTCGTCGAGGGCGCCCACGCACCCTCCAGCGACACCGCCGCGCACGCCTACGTCTACCGCAAGATGCCCGAGGTCGGCGGCGTCGTGCACACCCACTCGACCTACGCCTCGGCGTGGGCCGCGCGCGGCGAGCCCATCCCGTGCGTGCTGACGGCGATGGCCGACGAGTTCGGCGGCGAGATCCCGGTCGGCCCGTTCGCGCTGATCGGGGACGACTCCATCGGCCAGGGCATCGTCGAGACGCTCGCGGGCCACCGCTCGCCGGCCGTCCTCATGCAGAACCACGGCGTCTTCACCATCGGCAAGGACCCCAAGGCCGCCGTCAAGGCCGCCGTGATGTGCGAGGACGTCGCCCGCACCGTCCACGTGTCCAGGCAGCTCGGCACGCCGCTGCCCATCGGCCCGGCCCACGTCGACCGCCTGTACGACCGCTATCAGAACGTCTACGGACAGAGGAGCCCGCGTTGAACATCTGGTTTCTGACCGGCAGCCAGGGACTGTACGGCGAGGACACGCTGCGCCAGGTGGCCGAGCAGTCGCGGCGCATCGCCGAGCAGCTTCCCGTGCCCGTGCAGTGGAAGCCCGTGCTGACCGACGCCACGGCGATCAGGCGCGTCATGCTGGAGGCCAACGCGGACGACGAGTGCGCCGGCGTCATCGCCTGGATGCACACCTTCTCCCCGGCCAAGATGTGGATCGCCGGCCTCGACGCGCTGCGCAAGCCGCTGCTGCACCTGCACACGCAGGCCAACGTCGAGCTGCCGTGGAGCTCGATCGACATGGACTTCATGAACCTCAACCAGGCCGCGCACGGCGACCGCGAGTTCGGGTTCGTGCAGACCCGGCTCGGCGTGCCGCGCAAGACCGTCGCCGGGCACGTCAGCGACCCGGCGGTCGGCGCGCGCATCGAGGCGTGGGCGCGCGCGGCCAGGGGCGTGGCCGAGGTGCGGGCGCTCAAGCTGGCCCGTTTCGGCGACAACATGCGCGACGTGGCCGTGACCGAGGGAGACAAGGTCGAGGCGCAGCTCCGGTTCGGCGTCTCGGTCAACACCTACGGCGTCAACGACCTGGTCGAGGCCGTGGACGCGGCCTCCGACGCCGACGTGTCCGCGCTGGTCAAGGAGTACGCCGAGCTGTACCGGGTGGCCCCCGAGCTGCTCGGCGAACGCAACGAGTCCCTGCGGTACGCCGCCAGGATCGAGCTCGGCCTGCGCGGCTTCCTCGAGAGCGGCGGCTTCCGGGCCTTCACCACCAACTTCGAGGACCTCGGCGGCCTGCGTCAGCTCCCCGGCCTGGCCGTGCAGCGCCTGATGGCCGACGGCTACGGCTTCGGCGGCGAGGGCGACTGGAAGACCTCGGTCCTGCTGCGCACCCTCAAGTCGATGACGCCCGGCGGGACGTCGTTCATGGAGGACTACACCTACGACCTGACGCCCGGCAACGAGCTCATCCTCGGCGCGCACATGCTGGAGGTCTGCCCGTCCATCGCCGCCGGGACGCCGTCGTGCGAGATCCATCCGCTGGGCATCGGCGGGCGGGAGGACCCGGTGCGGCTGGTGTTCGACGCCGCGCCCGGCCCCGGCGTCGTCGTCGGCCTGGCCGACATGGGCGACCGGTTCCGCCTGGTGGCCAACGAGATCGACGTCGTCGCGCCGCCGGAGCCGCTGCCCAGGCTGCCCGTGGCCCGCGCCGTCTGGTCGCCGCGGCCGAACCTGCGCACCTCCACCGAGTCGTGGCTGACCGCCGGCGCGCCGCACCACACCGTGCTGTCCACCGCCGTCGGACGCGAGGAGCTCACCGACCTGGCCGACATGCTCGGCGTCGAGCTGCTGGTGATCGACAAGGACACCACGACGGCGCAGTTCGTCAAGGAGATGCGCTGGAACCAGGCGTACTACCGCCTGGCCCAGGGCTTCTAGTCCGTTCCTAGTCCTCCGGCGGCTTCTTCGGGGCGTTCCTGCGCTGCTCCTCGGCGCGTTCGCGGCAGCGGCGCAGGAACTCCTCGTCGTCGTCGGGGTTGGTGGCGGCGAAGCGCCCCGGGCGGTCGTACTCGGGGAAGGCGCTCGGGCGCGCGGCCGCCTGCGGGGCACGTTCCGGGCGGCCCGCCACGAGCCAGATGACCGAGCCGACCAGTGGGAACAGCAGGACCACGAGCACCCATACGATCTTGGGCAGGTTCCTGCAGACCGCGTCCGGCGTGGTGATCACGTCGAAGAGGCAGTAGAGCCACAGCACGAGGGTGGCCAGGCCCATGGCCTCGGACAGATACAGCACGGGGCCGAACGTAGTGACAGGCGGGAACATCGGCAAGCGAATTCGGATGAATAGGGTGAAGCCGTGATGTTGACCAACTGGGCGGGCAACACCGCCTTCCGGGCGCGAGCCGTTCACCGTCCCGCCGGCCTCGACGAGCTGCGCGGCCTGGTGGCCGCCGGCGACCGGGTGCGGGCGCTGGGCAGCGGTCATTCCTTCAACGACGTCGCCGACACCACCGGCGACCTCGTCGTGCTCGACCGCATGCCCGCGACGATCGAGATCGACAGCGCGGCGCGCAAGGTCCGGGTCGCGGCCGGCACCACGTACGCGCGGCTGGCCCAGGCGCTGCACGCGGCCGGGTTCGCGCTGGAGAACCTGGCCTCGCTCCCGCACATCTCGGTCGGCGGCTCGGTCGCCACCGCCACGCACGGCTCCGGCGACGCCAACCGCTGCCTGGCCGCCGCCGTGTCCGGGCTGGAGCTGGTCACCGCCGACGGCTCGCTGCTGTCGCTGTCACGCGGGGACGACGACTTCGCCGGGGCGGTCGTCGCGCTGGGCGCGCTCGGCGTCGTCAGCACGCTGACGCTCGACCTCGTACCGGCCTTCGAGCTGCGCCAGTACGTCCGCGAGGGCCTGACGCCCGACGCCCTCGACGGATTCGACGACATCATGGCCAACGGCTACAGCGTCAGCCTGTTCACCGACTGGCGCGACACCCGGGTCTGGCTGAAGCGCCGCGAGGAGTTCACCGACGACTCCTGGTACGGCACCCGTCCCGCTCCCGGGCCCCGCCACCCGCTGGCCGGCATGCCCGCCGACGCCTGCACCACGCAGCTCGGCGTGCCGGGCCCCTGGCACGAGCGGCTGCCGCACTTCCGCCCCGACGCCCCGCCGAGCGGCGCCGGCGACGAGCTCCAGTCGGAGTTCCTGCTGCCCCGGGCGCACGCGGTCGAGGCGCTGCGCGAGCTGTACGCCGTCGGCGACCGCGTCCGGCCGGCCCTGCGGGTCTCGGAGGTGCGCACGATCGCCGCCGACGACCTGTGGCTCAGCCCCTTCCGTGACCGCGACAGCGTGGGCGTGCACTTCACCTGGGTCAGGGATGTCGCCACCGTGCTCCCGGCGCTCGACATGGTCGAGCGGACGCTCGCCCCCTTCGAGCCGCTGCCGCACTGGGGCAAGCTGTCCACCCGCCGGCCCGCCTGCCCCGACGACTTCCGCGAGCTGGTCCGGCGGCTGGACCCGGCGGGCAAGTTCGCCAACGACTTCGTCCGGCTACTGCTGGGGGAGTAGCGGCCCGTGCCGGGCATGCACCCGCCGTCGTAGCGGGTCACCGGTCCGGCGGACGATGTGCCCGCCGGCCCGGCGCGGCATCGTGGAGCGCATGACCGATCACCCGTTCAGATTCGGCGCCGTCGCCGGTTACGCGCTCAACGCCGAGGCATGGACCGGGCTGGCCCGCAGGGTCGAGAGCCTGGGCTTCGCCACCCTGCTCGTGCCCGACACGCTCGGGACGCTGTCGCCGTTCGCCGCCGCGGCCACGGCCGCCGCCGTCACCACGACGTTGCGCGTCGGCACGTACGTGGTCAGCGCCCCGTACCGGACGCCCGAGACCGTCGCCTGGGAGACCGCCACCCTGCACACCCTCACCGGCGGACGCTTCGAGCTGGGGCTGGGCGCCGGCCGTCCCGGCGCCGAGCAGGACGCGGCGGCGCTCGGCGTGCCGTTCGGCACCCCGGCCGAACGCGTGGAACGCCTGGCCGCGACGATCGACGCGGTCAAGGACGTGCCGATCCTGGTCGCCGCGACCGGCGCCCGCGTGCTCGGGCTGGCCGCGCGCAAGGCCGACACGGTGGCGCTCGGCGTGCCGCCGCAGCACACCGAGGACCAGGTCGCGGCCAAGCTGGACGAGCTGTACGAGCTGGCCGGCGACCGCTTCCACGACCTGGAGCTCGGCATGAACCTGGTGGCCGCGGGCAGCGAGCCGCCCGCCTGGCTGGCCGGCCGCTTCGGCCCGCTCGGCCCCGACGCCACCGGCCTGCTCACCGGCACCCCCGACGAGATGGCCGAGACCCTCCGGCGGCGCAGGGACCGCCTCGGCGTTTCGTACGTCACGGTGAACGCCCAGTTCATCGACGCTTTCGCGCCCGTCGTCGAACGCCTGGCCGGTACCTGACGCAACCTGACAGGTATGACCGGCACGATGGCCCCATGACCGCAAAGGGAACCTTCGACACCGCCGGCTGGGACGCCAAGCCGTCCTTCGACGACCGCGACGGCGTCACGCTCGGCCTCGTCAGCATGACCAAGACCTTCCACGGCGACCTGACCGGGACGAGCGTCGTCCACCTGATGGTGACCTCGACCCCGGTCGAGGACTCGCGCGCGTACGTGGCGCTCGAACGCGTCGAGGGCACCCTGGAGGGCCGGAAGGGCAGTTTCGTCGTGGCGCACCAGGCGATGAGCGACCGTGGGGAGCAGTCGCTCACCGTCACGGTCGTCCCCGATTCGGGCACCGGCGAACTGACCGGCCTCAGGGGAGGGATGACCATCACCATCGCCCCGGACGGCTCGCATTCCTACACGATGGACTACGAGCTGCGGGCGGAAGAATGACCCGGGACGAACGCCCGGGCGGATGAGGGGTGGAGCTATGGGGATTCGAACCCCAGACCTCCTCCATGCCATGGAGGCGCGCTACCAACTGCGCCATAGCCCCTTGCTGCGATCACAAGTGTATAGGACTTCGGGACCGGCGAAACACATGCGCGTACCAGGCATACGCACAGTCAAATCTTGCTACTCTCCGTGCCATGTCCAGCGTGCAGGCCGTCCCGTTGACCGCGCGGTGCGCGAAGATCCTCGCCGCTCATGAGCATGCCGTCGTCGAGGTCAGCGCGTTCGACGGGTTCTTCACCCTTCGGGCCATCCGCAGTCTGCTGGAGTGGGCGACCCGCACGTTCACCGGCGTCCACGTGCTCGTGCCGGGCGTCGAGCTGGCCGGCACGCTGGTCGCGCGCGGGGTGCCGTCCGGGGCGGCGCTGATCAAGGCGCGGTCGGCGGCCAACAACACGCGCAACCGGGTGATCCGGGTGCTCGAAGGCATGGGCGCGGCCAACGCCACCGTCTTCGACTGCGGCGAGCTGACCGGCAACCGCGCCTACCGGCGGTCCCGGCGGGAGCTGGAACGGCTGGCCGCCAAGGACGCGTCGTTCCGCGAGCGGTGCGTGGCGGCGGTGCTGCCGGTCGTCGGCGGCCAGGAGCTCACCCCCGAGCAGGCCGCGAACGCGCTGCCCTTCCTGCTGGCCTGGCTGCCGCTGGTGATGAACAGCCCGGCGATCCTGCGCACGGGCTCGTCGGTGTTCTGCCATCCGGAGCCCAGGCCGATGGTGGGGGAGCTCTACGCGGGCGCGCTGCCCGTCTCGCGCTCGCCCCACCAGGGCTTCGTGTCCTCCCGGCTGGCCCCCGACCCCGCCTGATCCCGCCGGGTGGTCAGCCGACCGAGCCGGCCTTGTCGATCAGGGTGACCAGCTCGGTGACCATCGGGTCCTCCGACGCCTGTGCCAGGCGCCCGGCGTGCTCGCGCAGGGTCGGCAGGTCCAGGCCGAACGCCTTCCTGTCCCGCAGGTAGACCGCGAAGGCGGCGACCACCACGTCCACCTGCAGCCTGACCGGCGTCTTGGTCCAGATGGAGTCGTTCAGGTCGTCGGCGCGCAGCGACTTGCCGGCCTCGGCGGCCTCGCGGGTGTCGGGGTCCTGCCAGCGCACCGTCGCCTGGGCGAGCTGGCCCCGGGCGCCCGGCTTGAGGCGGAGGGCGTACAGGGCGGTGACCGAGTGGCCGGGGCCGATCTCGCCGCCGTCGCGGCTGTCGTCACGGAACTCCTCGGCCGACAACGTGCGGTTCTCGTACCCGATGAGCTGGTAGGTCTCCACGACCGAGGGGTTGAAGACGACCTGCGCCTTGGCGTCGCGCGCGCGTACCTCGATGTTGGCCGGGAGCTGGGTGGTGAAGACCTTGTCGGCCTCCTGCTCGGAGTCCACGTAGACGGCCATGCCGTCGCCGTTGTCGGCGAGCTGCTCCATCAGCTCGTCGCCGTAGTCGCGGCCGACGCCGACGGTGAGCAGCGTGACCTGCTTGCCCGCGTACTCCTTGACCTGCTCCACGATGGTCCGCCACTCGGTCTCCCCCTGGTTGGCCAGGCCGTCGGAGAGCAGGATGACCCGGTTCGTGGCGGCGGGCCGGAACGCCTGGGACGCCTCCCGGTACCCGGTCAGGACGCCGCTCTGCAGGTTCGTGCCGCCGGCGGTGTCCAGCTCGTCCACCGCCGCGTGGAGCTGGCTCCGGGCGGTGAGCGGCGTCATGGAGGCCAGCACCTCCGCCTCGTCGCTGAAGGCCACCAGCGACACCTGGTCGCCGGGCGCGAGCTGGTCGAGCAGCTTGTGCAGGGACGACTTGACCAGGTCGAGGCGGCCGGTCTCGGCCATCGAGCCGGAGACGTCGACCACGAACGTGAGGTTGGCCGGGCGGCGCGCGGCGGCGTCGGACGCGCGGGTCTGCAGGCCCACGCGGAGCACGGCCTCGTCGCGGCCGGGCAGCCGCGCGCCGTCCACGTGCACGGCGAAGCCGTCGTCGGTGGGCTGCGCGTAGTCCTGCCGGAAGGCGTTGACCCACTCCTCGGGGCGGATCTCGCCGGGCGCCGGCCAGCGTCCTTCCTGGAGCGTACGGCGGGCGTAGCCGTACGAGGCGGTGTCCACGTCCAGGGCGAAGGTGGAGATCTGCGCCTTGGTCGTGTCCTGCTCGGGTTCCTGGGCGCCGGTCGCGGACGCGCTCGGCGCGGGCCGACGCTGCGCGTCCGACAGCGGGGCCCGCGCCGCGCTGCCGGACGATCCGCCGGAGCCGCCGCACGCGGCGAGTCCGAGGAGCGCGGCGAGCCCGACGCTGATGGCTAAGGGACGAATGGCTAAGGGACGAAATCTCATCGCAACCACCTCCGCGTCCTATGACGGGGATTCGGGTGGCAGCGGCCGGGCCGGAGACGCAAGCGAGTACAAACCGCGATCGTCGCGTGATCATTTGTGACGAACAGGGATCAATGAGGTGGCATGCGCGGGCGGTCGCGCCGGGCCTGGGAAGGCCGCCGTCGCCCGGCCGTTATCACCGGTGCGGCCGTCGCCCGGTCGTCATCACCAGTGAAGCAGGAGCAGCTCGGCGGAGAAGCCGGGGCCCAGCGCGATCAGCACGGCGGGGCGCCCGGGATGGCCGCGCGTCTCCTGGAGCACGTGCAGCACCGAGACCGACGACAGGTTCCCGTACGTCCGCAGCGACCGCCAGGTCACGTCCAAAGCCTTGGGGTCGAGGTCGAGGCTGTCCACGATCTTCTCGATGACCTTGGGGCCGCCGGGGTGGCAGATCCATGTCGGCACCTGGTCGGGGGTCAGGCCGTAGTCGGCCAGGAAGCCCCGGATGTCGTCGGCCAGCACCTGGTCCACGAAGTCGGTGAGGTCGGCGTCGAGCACGATGTGGAAGCCGTGGTCGCCCACCTCCCATCCCATCAGGTGCTCGGTGTCGGGGTAGAGCCTGCTGCGGGTGGCGACCACCTCGGGGCCCTTGCCGCGTCCGGTGCCCACGACGGCCGCCGCGCCGTCCCCGAACAGGCCGCTGGCGATCAGGTTCGCGATCGAGGTGTCGTCGCGCTGGATGGTCAGCGAGCACAGCTCCACGCAGACCAGCACGGCGGCCTGGTCGGGCCAGCCGCGCAGGTAGTCGTACAGGCGCGACAGGCCCGAGGCCCCGGCCGCGCAGCCGAGGCCGAACACGGGCACCCGCTTGACGTCGCCGCGCAACCCGAGGCGCTGGGCCAGCCGGGCGTCCAGGGAGGGGGTGGCCAGGCCGGTGGTCGAGCAGAACAGCAGGTGGTCGACCTTCCCCGGCGGCACGTCGGCCTTTTCGAGGGCGCCCCTCACGGCCTGTTCGCCCAGGTCGAGGGCGATCTCGATGAACAGGGCGTTGGCCCGGGCGAAGGAGTCGAGCTTGGTGTAGCCGTCCAGCGGGAGCGCGAGGTTTCGGCCCACGACGCCGGTGGCCGCGTGGAAGTGCCGCAGCAGCTCCTCGTCGCAGTCCGTCAGACGGGAGAACGCTTCGGTGATCTCCGCCTGCTCGTAGCGGTGATCGGGGAAAACGGTCTCTACCCCCGAAATATGCATATATCACTCCTGCCGCAGGGAGGGGGGCGCTAACCTGCTGGCACCGGATATGGGCGGTTAATATGCGGATGTGCCGTTTCCGTCCACCGTCCGTCCGCTCCCGTCGCCCGCCCGTCTGCCCACGGTCGCCGTGCTGGCCTTCGACGGGATGGCGCCGTTCGAGCTCGGGTGCGTCGTGGAGTTCTTCGGGCTGCCCCGGCCCGAGCTGGACGTGCCCTGGTACGACCTCAAGGTGTGCGCCGAGACGCCCGAGCCGCTGCGCGTGGTCGGCGGGTTCACCATGCAGGCCGCGCACGGGCTCGACGTCCTGGCCGGGGCCGGGACGGTGATCGTGCCCGGCGTGGCGGACGTCCGGGGCGAGGTCTCCGGCGAGCTGGTCGAGGCGCTGCGCCTGGCCCACGGCCGGGGCGCCCGGATGGTCTCGATCTGCTCCGGCGCGTTCGCGCTGGCCGCCGCCGGCCTCCTGGACGGCCGCGAGGCCACCACCCACTGGCGCTACGCCGACCTGCTCCAGCGTCGCCACCCCGCCGTCCGCGTCAACCCCTCGGTCCTGTACGTGGACGACGGCGACGTGCTGACCAGCGCGGGCAGCGCGGCCGGCCTCGACCTGCTGGTCCACCTGGTACGCACCGACCACGGCCCGAACGTGGCCAACGCGGTCGCCCGCCGCCTGGTCGTCCCGCCGCACCGGGAGGGCGGTCAGGCCCAGTTCATCGAGGCCGCCGTCACGCCCGTCACGGACGACGGCGGCGTGGCCAGGGCGATGGGATGGGCGCTGGAACACCTGGCCGAGCCGATCGGCGTGGCGGACCTGGCCGGGGTGGCACACATGTCGCAACGCTCGTTCATCAGGCATTTCAAGCGGCAGACCGGGACCAGCCCGCTGCGGTGGGTGATCTCGCAGCGGGTGGCGGCGAGCCTGTCGATGCTGGAGTCGACGGCGGCGCCGGTGGAGGAGATCGGGGCGGCGGTCGGGTTCGAGAGCCCGGCGACGTTCCGGCACCACTTCACGCGGGCCATGCGCACCTCGCCCTCCGCCTACCGCCGCACCTTCGGCCCCTCACCTGGCAGGTCCGCCGCCGTCAGCGGGTGACGGGCGGGTTGAAGCGGTGGAGGCCCGGCGCGGTCCACCCCGCGCCGACCGTGCCGTCCACCTCCGTGTACGCGGTCAGCTCGAACCGCACCGACCGCTGCTCCGCGCTCCAGTCCACCTCCGCCCGCCCGGTCAGGTGGAGGGTGCGGCCGCGTTCCCAGTCGACGAACAGCAGCCCGGCGGCGGGGTCCAGCTCCAGGTTGCCGAGCGTCATGTACATCGAGTTGCCGGTGTAGTCGGGGAACTCCAGCGATCCCGGCCCGGTGACCCGGACGAACCCCGGGTTGCCGCCTCGGTGCGAGACGTCGGCGCCCAGGCCCTCGGCGCGGGTGGCGATGAAGAACGTGTCGGCGGCGCCGATCCACTCGGCGTGGTGCGGCGCGAACGCCGTCCCGCCGCCGACGACCTCGGGGAGGCCCGGCGCGGCGGTGGGCTCGCGGGTCTGGATGTACTTGGGGCAGTTGGAGTACACCTGCTCCGTCCAGATCACCAGCCCGTCCCCTGCCTGTACGGCGGTGCCGTTCACGCGCATCCGGCGCCGGGTGTGCGGCTCGATGGCCAGCAGCCCGATGTCGCGTTCCGCCGTGAACAGGTCCCGCAGGGGCGCCGAGGGCAGCGCCCGGACGGTGATCGTGCGGTCGGCGTCGGCGTCGGCGAACCCGGGCGGGCCGGTCAGCACGTCGGCCCACACCCGGCCGAGGTCGTCGGCCGCGCCCGCCACCAGCAGGTGCTGGGCCCGCAGGAACGCGGCGGCCACCTCGGGGATCTCCGGACGGGTGCGCGAGCTGCCGAACGCGCCCGGCGTCCGCACCCCGGCCCGCGCCTGGACGGCGATCTCCCCTGGATGTCTCATTTAGAAGAATCCGCAGGTCGGGGCGCCGGCACTGGGGGCGGGACGGTCACCGGCGGCGCCGGGTGCGGAGATCTCCAGCCGGATGCCGTCGGGGTCCTCGAAGAACACGCCGCCTGAGGTGGCGCCTTCGCCGTGGGGGACCACGCCGCCGTGGTGCAGCGTCGCGCCGATCTCCCGCACGACCTGCTCGGCCCTGCGCACCGCGGCGAGGTCCTCGACCTGGAAGGACAGGTGGTGCAGGCCGGGCAGGGCGGTGGGGAAGCGGCCGTCGCTCTGCTGCCAGAGCGTCACCACGAGCTTGCCGTCCTGGGCGAGGAGGGCGTAGCGGCGGCCGTCCTCCTGGGACTCGCTCGCGACGGTGAAGCCGAAGACGCGGCCGTAGAACTCCTTGGACCTGTCGAGGTCGGTGACATTGAGCCCGACGTGCCCGGTCTGGAATGACATACGACTCTCCTCGTCTAACGCCTGCGCGGCTGTTTTGCCGTTAGAAAACAATATAACGGCAAAACCGGCTCAGTGGCGTTAGATGAGGCTATTTCTTGTGCTCCCGGTAGTGGCGGGCCGCCCGCGCGCGGTTGCCGCAGGCCGGCGAGCACCACTCCTGGCGCGCGTGCTCCTTGACGAAATAGAGCACGCAGCGCGGAGCTCCGCAGGTGCGCAGCAGGGTGTGGTCGGGCCCGGCCAGGAACTCCACGGTCGCGACGGCCAGCCGCCCCCGCAGGCGCGTGGACGGGTTCGCCTTCACGGCCGGGACCAGGGTCAGCGACGGCTCGCCGGTCCACGACAGCTGCGGAGCGGTGGGGGCGGCCAGGGCGGTCGCGTTCACCAGGGCCAGCGACTCGGCGAAGCCGGGCAGGCGGCCGGCGTCCGCGACGCTCGGCGGGTCGGGGGCGATCGCCCTGGCCAGGAGTGCCCTGACGGCCTGGCGCAGCCGTACGGTCTGCTCGCGCAGCTCCTCCGTGGCGGTGAAGTCGGGCGGGACGCCCAGGTCGGCCGCGTGCTCGCGGACCCATTCGGTCATCGCACCGGCGTCGCGCAGCCGGTCGACGGGGCCCGAGCGGTCGGCCCTGACCGTACCGGCGAACTCCATGGTCAGGATGGTGGACATGCCTCCAATCTAACGCCGGCCGGCGCCTTTTTCCGTTAGTAAAAAAATGCTCATTCGGAAAGATTGCTTACTCCGCAAAAGTGCGTACTCTGAAAGAGTGAGCGGACTGAGGGAACGGAAGAAGCAGGCGACCCGCGAGGCGCTGATGGACGCGGCGCTCCGGCTGGCGTTGGAGCGCGGGCTGGAGAACGTCCGGGTGGAGGACGTCGCCGACCTGGTCGGCGTGTCGCCACGCACGTTCAACAACTACTTCTCCAGCAAGTACGAGGCCCTCGCCGCCCGCCACACCGACCGCGTCCGGCGGACGGTGGCCGTGCTGCGCGCCCGTCCGGCGGCCGAGCCGCTGTGGGAGGCGCTGGTCGCGGCGGTCGCCGAGCCGTGGGAGCAGGCCATGGCCAGCCCCGCGCCGCCCGACGGCGACCGGCTGGCCCTCACCCGCCTGCTGGCCGGCGAGCCCGCCTTGCGCGCCGAGGCGCTCAAGGCCCAGTTCGCGGCCGACGGCGAGCTGGCCGCGGCCGTGGCCGAGCGCACGGGCGCCGACGCGCGCCGCGACCTCTACCCGCACCTGGTGGCGGCCACGGTGAGCGCCGCCGTGCAGGTCGCCGTCGGCCACTGGCTGCGCTCCGATCCGCCCGTCCCGCTGGTGCCGCTGCTGCGCGAGGCCCTGGGCTGCCTGGCCGCCGGACTGCCCGCCCCCTGCCCCTCGCCTGAAGGAGAGACCTCGTGACCCGACAAGAGCTCACGACCGTCGACGTCGTCGTCGCCGGCGGCGGCCCCAACGGCCTGATGCTGGCCTGCGAGCTCGGCCTGGCCGGAGTGCGGCCCGTCGTGCTCGAACGCCTGCCCGTCCGCAGCGACCAGCCCAAGGCCAACGGCATCATCGGCCAGGTCGTCGGCCTGCTGCACCAGCGCGGCCTCACCACGGCGCCCGCGCCCGTGCCCGCGTTCGTCTTCGGCGCCATGCCGCTCCACCTGGCCGGGCTCGACGGCAATCCGCTGCGCGCCCTCGGCGTCCGGCAGCCCGAGCTGGAGGAGCTGTTCGAGCGGCGGGCCGTCGAGCTGGACGCGGAGATCCGGCGCGGCCACGAGCTGACCGGTTTCGAGCAGGACGGCGAGGGCGTCACGCTCTCGGTGTCGGGCCCCGAAGGCCCCTACGAGCTGCGTACGCGCTACCTGGTGGGCTGCGACGGCGCCCACAGCCTGGTCAGGAAGCGGTCCGGCATCGGCTTCCCGGGGGTGCGCGCGGCCGACGTCGTGAGCCGTACGGCCCACGTCACCGTGCCGGGAGCGGTCGTGAGCCCCGGCACGGTCGAGATGGACGTGCCCGGCCACGGCACGTTCGTGCTCTACACCTGGCACCGGACCGAGCGCGGCGCGTACGCGATGTTGCCCGCGGGGCCGGGCGTGCTCTCGGTCACCTCGATGGAGTGGGGCGGCGAGATCCCCGGCGACGACGAGCCGATGACCATCGGCGAGCTGCGCGCGAGCCTGGCCCGCGTGCTCGGGGCTGACCTCCCGCTCGGCCCGCCCACCGGCGAGGGCCCCCACCTGCTCAGGCGCCTGAACGGCCGCGAGACCCGGGTGGCCGACCGCTACCGGGCGGGCCGCGTCTTCGTGGCGGGCGACGCCGCCCACGTGCACTCCGCCATGGGCGCTCCCGGCCTCAACCTCGGCCTCCAGGACGCCGCCAACCTGGCCTGGAAGC
Organism: Nonomuraea sp. NPDC049607; assembly: GCF_040675375.1. NCBI lineage: Bacteria > Bacillati > Actinomycetota > Actinomycetes > Streptosporangiales > Streptosporangiaceae > Nonomuraea > Nonomuraea sp. NPDC049607. The sequence goes on along the minus strand of NZ_JBFAOV010000009.1, from coordinate 260,194 downwards.
TGGCCGCCGAGCTCCAGGGCTGGGCGCCGGCCGGGCTGCTCGACACCTACGACGCCGAGCGCAGGCCCGCCGCCGAGCGGGTGGCCATGCACTCCAGCGCCCAGCTCGCCCTGGCCGCGCCGGGCCCGGACGTGACGGCCCTGCGCGAGCTGTTCGCCGAGCTGCTGGGCGACGACGCCAACCGGCGGCGCTTCGCCGCGCTCCTGGCGGGCTCCGACCTGCCCTACCCGACGCCCGGCGACGGGCATCCGCTGGCCGGCCGGTTCCTGGCCGACCTGCCGCCGGAGCCCGCCTCCCGGGCCCGGCCGCTGCTGCTCGACCGCACCGGCGAGCTGCGCGTACGCCACGAGCGGGTCGAGACGGTCACCGTGCCGTCGTGCCCGGCAGAGGCCGTGCTGGTGCGCCCCGACGGCTACGTGGCCTGGGCCGGCACGCCGGACGAGACGCTGACGCGGGCGCTAGAGACGTGGTTCGGCAAGGGTGTCGAGATGACGGCGTAGGCAGCGGCGCATCAGCGCGGGCGTCATCCGCTCGGGGTGCAGCACGCCCTCGACCGTGAGCCCGTCGATCAGCGCGCACAGCCGTTCGGTCTCCACCTCGGCGTCGCCCAGGCCGCCGTGCGCGGCGATGCCCTCGACGATGCGGCCGACCAGCCGGCGCATGCCGTCGTACGCCTCGCGGGCCAGGGGACGCAGCTCGGGCCGGGTGCGCGCGGCCGTCGTGAAGGCCAGCCAGACGGCCGCCTCCTCCAGGCGCGGCTCGTCCAGCGGCAGCAGCTCCGACAACATCAGCTCGACCCGCTCGGCCCGCTCCTCGCCGTCCTGCGCGGCGAGCAGCGGGCCGACGCGTTCCTCCAGGCGCGCGCCGACCCGCTCGATCGAGGCGCGCATCGCGAAGGTCATCAGCTCGGTGTGCCCGGCGAAGTAGTGGCGCACCGAGCCGATGGCCAGCCCGGCCTCCTCCGCCACGTTGCGCAGCGACGCCTGCTCGAACCCGGCGCGGCGCACGACCCGGAACACGGCGTCGGCCACCTCGTCGCGGCGGGCCTCGGGATCGACGACTTTCGGCATGTTGTCCTTTATAGCACGCCCCTGCTACTTTATTTAGCATGGACGTGCTACTAATCGCCGCGCTCGTCGTCTACGCCGTCGCCAGGCGCATGATCGGCCAGCCGCTCATCGCCAAGGACGTGTACGCGCCGCCGGTCATCCTCATCGGCATCGGCCTCCACGGCCTGCTCGACGTGCACCCGACCGTTCTCGACGTCACGTGGCTGGCGGTCACCGCCCTGATCGGCGTGGCCTTCGGCGCACTCAGGGCGGCCACCACGCAGGTGTTCCCCAAGGACGGCGTGCTCTGGCAGCGTTACACCTGGAAGACGCTGGTCGTGTGGGCCGTGACGTTCGCGATCAGCTTCGGCGTGGGCGCGCTGGCGCTGGCCGCCGGCATGCACGAGGAGGTCAGGTCGATCCCGCTGTCGATCGGCGTCGGCCTGCTCGGGGAGGCCCTGGTGATCCTGGCCAGATCGCGGACGGCGGGCGTGCCGTTCAGGCGCTAGTCTGCGGTCAGAACAACATTCTGTGCACGAGGAGAGCCATGCCGGACAACCTCATCTTCCGCCTGCCGCCGACGTTCGAGACGATCGAGGAGGAGCGGCGGCACCGCAAGGAGCGGCTCGCGGCGGCGCTGCGCATCTTCGGCAGGTTCGGGTTCGAGGAGGGTGTGGCCGGGCACATCACCGCCCGCGACCCCGAGCTGAGCGACCACTTCTGGGTCAACCCGTTCGGCATGTCGTTCAAGCACGTCAGGGTCAGCGACCTCATCCTCGTCAACCACGAGGGCCAGGTCGTCGAGGGCCGCTACCACGTCAACGAGGCCGCCTTCGCCATCCACTCCCAGGTGCACCAGGCCCGTCCCGGCGTGGTCGCGGCCGCCCACAGCCACTCCGTCCACGGCCGCGCCCTGTCGGCGCTCGGCCAGACCATCGAGCCCATCACCCAGGACGCCTGCGCCTTCTACCAGGACAACGCGCTGTTCGACGACTACACGGGCGTCGTCACCGACCTGGAGGAGGGCAAGCGCATCGCCGCCACCCTGGGCGGCAACAAGGCCCTCGTGCTGCGCAACCACGGCCTGCTGACCGTCGGCGACACGGTGGACGCGGCCGCCTGGTGGTTCATCACCATGGAACGCTCGGCGCAGGTGCAGCTCCTCGCCAAGGCCGCCGGGCAGGTCGTGCCCATCGAGCCCGACAACGCCGCCCTCACCCACCAGCAGATCGGCAACGACCTGGTCGGCTGGATCAACTACCAGCCGTTGCACGACCAGATCGTGCGCGAGCAGCCCGACCTGTTCGAGTAGGCCGTCCCGCGCCTTCCCGGCGAGCGGCTCAGGAGCGGCGGAAGGTGTGCCGGTAGGTCAGCGGCGCGACGCCCACGGCCGCGTGCAGGTGCTGGCGGAGCGAGACCGCCGTGCCGAAGCCGGAGCGCCTGGCCACGTCCTCCACGCCGAGGTCGGTGGTCTCCAGCAGGCGCCTGGCGTGGCCGACGCGGTGGCCGGTCAGCCATTTGGCCGGGCTCATCCCGGTCTCCTCGCGAAAGCGCCTGGTGAAGGTGCGCACGCTCATCCTGGCGTGGCCGGCCAGCGCGTTGAGGTCGAGCGGGGCGTCGAGGTGGGCCAGCATCCAGTCGCGGGTCGCGGCGGTGCCGCCGGCGTCGTCGTGCGGCAGGGGACGCTCGATGTACTGTGCCTGGCCGCCGTCCCGCCAGGGGGGCATCACGCAGCGGCGGGCGGTCCGGTTGGCCACCTCGGCGCCGTGGTCGCGCTTGATCACGTACAGGCACAGGTCGAGGCCCGCCGCGACGCCGGCCGAGGTCAGCACGTCGCCGTCGTCCACGAACAGCACGTCGGGGTCCAGCTTGACCAGCGGGAACAGGGTGGCGAACCGGGCCGCCTCGCGCCAGTGCGTGGTGGCCGGGCGGCCGTCCAGCAGGCCCGCCGCCGCCAGGACGAACGCGCCCGTGCAGATCGACATGACGCGCGGGCGGTCCTGAAGGGCCGCGCGCAAGGTGGCGGTGATCGTGCCGTCCTTCATCGCCCGGCCCCCGTGGATGCCCGGGACCAGCACCGTGTCGGCCGTGTCGAGCACGTCGAGGTCGTGGTCGGGCAGCACGGTGTAGCCGGCCGTGCAGCGGACCGGCTCGCGGTCGGGGGAGCAGGTCACGACCTCGTAGAGCTTCTCGCCGTCCGGCGTCTCGGCCGACTGGAAGACCTGGCCGGGCACGCCGAGGTCGAGCGGGGCGAAGTTGTTCAGCACGACGACCGCGACTCGGTGGGCCATGGCCTGATTCTTGCACATATTGGCTTTCGGGCCACTCGCGCCACTAAATGCCTGTAAATCAGGATTGGCGCATGACGTTGAGCACCACCCCCACCCCCACGCGGACCCCCAGGATCCACCGCGCCTGGTGGGTCGCGGCCGTGGCCTTCGTGGCCATCCTCGGCGCGGCCGGCTTCCGCGCCACCCCCGGCGTGCTGATCACCCCGCTGCACGACGAGTTCGGCTGGAGCACGGGCACGATCTCGCTCGCCGTGTCGATCAACCTGGTGCTCTACGGGATGACCGCCCCCTTCGCCGCCGCGCTGATGGACCGCTTCGGCATGCGCCGCGTGGTGTCGCTGGCGCTGCTGCTGGTCGCGGTCGGCAGCGGGCTCACCGTGATCATGACGGCGAGCTGGCACCTGCTGCTGTTCTGGGGCGTGTTCATCGGGCTCGGCACCGGGTCGATGGCGCTGGTGTTCGCCGCCACGGTGACCGACCGCTGGTTCGTCCGGCACCGGGGGCTCGTCACCGGCATCCTGACCGCGGCGGGCGCGACGGGGCAGCTGATCTTCCTGCCGGTGCTGGCCCAGCTCGCCGAGGGGCCGGGCTGGCGGGCCGCGTCCCTGACGGTGGCCGCCGCCGCGCTGGCGGTGGTGCCGTTCGTCTGGTGGCTGCTGCGCGACCACCCCGAGGAGGTGGGCACGACGGCTCTCGGCGCCGAGGCGGACGCCGTACGGACGAGGCCGGCCGCCGGGAACGCGGCGGCGCGGGCGCTGACGGTGCTGCGCTCGGCCGCGCGCACGCGCGCCTTCTGGTTCCTCGCCGGCGGCTTCGCGATCTGCGGCATGAGCACGAACGGCCTGGTCGGCACCCACTTCATCCCCGCCGCGCACGACCACGGCATGGCCGAGCCGGTCGCCGCCGGGCTGCTCGCGATCATCGGCGTCTTCGACATCGTCGGGACGGTCGCCTCCGGCTGGCTCAGCGACAAGATCAACCCCAAGCTGCTGCTCGGCGTCTACTACGGCCTGCGCGGCCTGTCCCTGATGCTGCTGCCCGGCCTGTTCGCGGCCACCACCGAGCCCAGCATGCTGATCTTCATCGTGTTCTACGGCCTGGACTGGGTGGCCACCGTGCCCCCCACCGTCGCCCTGTGCCGCCGGATCTACGGCCAGGACGGCGCCGTCGTGTTCGGCTGGGTGTTCGCCTCGCACCAGGTGGGCGCCGCGATCGCCGCCGTGGGCGCGGGCCTGACCCGCGACCGGCTCGGCGCCTACGACCTGGCCTGGTACGCCGCCGGCGCCCTCTGCCTCCTGGCCGCGGGAATGTCCCTGGCCATCCGGCATGCTAGACGGTGATGAACGAGACCGAACTGATGGTCCTCCCCCTCGTGGTCAGGATCGAGAGGGCCGCTCCCCCCGAGCGCACCGACGCGCTGGAGGCCGCCGCCATGGCCGTGCTGAGCCTGCTGGACGGCCCGGGGGAGTGGGCCGCCGAGCTGCACGCCTGGCAGTCCACCGGCAAGATCCGCAAGGTGGTGCGCCGCGCCAGGGGCGCCGAGTGGCGCAGGGCCGCCGCGCTGCCCGGCCGCACGATCGAGCACCGCACGGCGGAGGTGCGGGTGCACCCGCCCGTCCCGCTCGACGCCTGGCCCAAGGATCTGGCCCGGCTCCAGGTGGGCGGCACCGAGCTGAGTGACACGGCCGAGCCCGGCGAACCGTCCGGCCCGCCGGTCCTGTGGGAGAACCCCAGGCTGACCATGTCGGCGGGCAAGGCCATGGCCCAGGCCGGGCACGCCGCGCAGCTCGCCTGGTGGGCCAGCGACGAGGCCGAGCGGGCCGCCTGGCGGGCGGACGGCCTGGCGGTCTCCGTGCGCGCCGCGCCGGACCGGGACGACTTCGACGCCAAGGTGGCCGCCGGGCTGCCCGTGGTGCGCGACGCCGGGTTCACCGAGATCGAGCCGGGTTCGTGCACGTTCGTCGCCGAGGCGCCCTGGCTCCTCGGGCGGGTGGCTAGATCGTGAAGATGTCGGCCAGCACGCCGCCCGCCGGGGTGATCCGGGCGGGCGACGGGCTGTCGTAGACGACCATGAGCCGGCCGTCGGGCAGCACGGCCAGCCCTTCCGGGTGGTCGTCGCCGACGCCGTAGGGCAGCTCCAGGACGGTCTCCAGGTCGTGTGCGGGCACGAGCCCGCCGTCCTGCCGTTCCCGCCAGCGCACGACCCGAACGGGGCCGTCCAGGCTCATGGTGGGGCCGGTGAGCAGCAGCAGGTCGCCGCCGTGCGGGCACATGTCCCGCACGCCCAGCCCGCCGAGGTCGAGGAAGTGCTTGCGGTACGGCCCGTCGAGCCGTAACCGGCCGCCGCCGTCGTCCACGGGCCGGATCTCCAGCACCACCGCCCAGCCGCGCAGCACCGGCCCGCGCAGCCCCAGGTAGACCCGCTCGCCCACGACCGCGATGCCCTCGATGTCGAGCCCGTTGTCCTTGCCCGGCAGCGCCAGGAACGGCGCCAGATGGCGGTCGTCGGCCAGCATGGCGGCGACGTTGCGTCCGCCGGACAGGATCGCGCCGGGCAGCGGCCGTTCGCCGGTCTCGTCGAGCGGCAGGCGGACCAGGATGAACCGGTTCTCCTCGCGGACGACCGTGCCCAGCCTTCTGATCGACTTCTCCGGCTCGCCCGGCTTGGCCTTGCGGCGTTTGAGGCTGTGCGAGCCGACCGCCCACAGGTGGCCGTCGGCCCTGGCCAGGCCCTCGATGTCGGCCTCGTCGAAGCGCCCGGCCGGCAGCTCGACGTAGTCGGCCAGGGCGAACGAGCGCTCGTCGCCGAAGTGGTCGCCGGTCCAGGTGAGCCGTTCGACGGTGGCGGTCTCGTCGCCGGCCACCCACAGGCCCGTCGGCTCCCACCTGACCGCCGAGAGGTTCGTGTGCGTCTGGGCGAACCGGGAGTCCTCGCCGAACCGCAGTTCCACCTGTTCCACCCCGCCATGATTGCACTTCGGTCGCTTCACACACGCAATGGCGGGATATGTCGTACGCTCCCGTCGTGCTCCATGGGGAAGATGAGACCGAGGGTTCACGAGTGAGAACCACAGACCGCCCTGCGACCCCCGTTTCACCGCCCAGGCGCTCCCGCATCGGCGATGTCCGGATGCGGTCGATCTATCGGGGGCTCGCCGTCGTGGCGGCCGTGGCGCTCGGCGCCACGGTGATCGTCCTGGCGCTCCCGTCCGGGCCGGACGAGGTCGTGGCGGGGCCGGTAACCGCGCCGCCGGCCGCACCCGCCTCGTCCGCTCCGGCCCCCACGTCGTCGGCCACCCCCACGCCGACGTCGTCCCCCACTTCCTCGTCCCCCACTTCCTCGCCCCCCGTCCCGACCCCCACACCGTCGCCGGGCTCCTCCCTCGCGCCCGGTTACACCGCCATGCAGGCCCTGTACGCCGACCCGCGCGTGCCCCGGCTGACCGGCCGCGTCAAGCGCATGGCCCTGCCTCGGCCGGCCAAGAGCGTGGTGAAGGACAGGCGCACCGGCCTGGCCGTGCCCCGGCTGGGCAAGCCGTGGAAGACGCACGGCGCGGCGCCGTTCACCAGCAAGCAGGTGCTGCCGGCGGCGCGCGGCGGCAAGCTGCGCGGCATGCTCGTGACCTGCCCGCTGCCGATCATGGAGCAGAGGTCGCCGCGCGACACGGCGCTGCTGGCCGCCCGCTGGACGCTCAACCACCACCCCAAGGGCTCCAAGATCAGCTGGCTCGCCTCGCAACGGGTTAAAACCGGATGGATGCTCGTATATCGCGTCAAATACGGCAAACAATCGTCAAGAGCGGCCGTCGTAGTCATGGACGGGGGAATGAGCAAGCCAGGACTTGCGTTCGTCACAGTGCCTGACTCGCAGAGAAAGCGTTGGCGTGATATTGGCCGCGTGGTCTCGGGAGTGCGTGTTCTAGGCTAGAAAGATCATGTATGCGGCGATGTGGGGGAGTGACGCCGTGGAACGCTCTGGACCGCCGCAGGCACCGAACAAGGGCAAGGTCAAGCCGCCCTGGCGCTCGGAGGGCCTGCCCGGTTCGCCTGGCGGGCGGCCCAAGATCAACTGGTGGCGATTCGTCGTCACCCTGCTCGTGGTGTACGCGGGCTTCTTCGTCGTGTCGTCCTTCGTGGACAGCAACTCGGTCGAGACGATCTCGTACACCGAGTTCACCAAGCAGGTCGACGCCAAGAACGTCAAGGACATCTACGCCCAGGGGCTGTCGGTCGAGGGCGACCTGAGGAGCTCGGCCAAGAACCCCGAGAGCAGCGAGTCCTACACCAAGTTCCAGACCGAGATCCCCGCCTTCGCCAACACCGACCAGCTCGACCAGCAGCTCAAGTCGGCCCAGGTGGAGACCACCTCCAAGCCGCTGACCCGGGGCTTCTTCTCCAACCTGCTGCTGTCGCTGCTGCCCGTGCTGCTGCTGGCCGGCCTGTGGATCTGGGTCATGCGCCGCGGCGCGAGCATGATGGGCGGCGGCCTGAGCGGGCTCGGCAAGTCCAAGGCCGCCAAGCCGGTCGAGGCCGGCAAGGTGCGCGTCACGTTCGACGACGTCGCCGGCATCGACGAGGTGGAGAACGAGCTCGTCGAGGTCGTCGACTACCTGAAGGACCCCGGCAAGTACCGCAGGCTGGGCGCCAAGCTGCCCAAGGGCGTGCTGCTGGCCGGCCCTCCCGGCACCGGCAAGACGCTGCTGGCCAGGGCCGTGGCGGGCGAGGCGAAGGTGCCGTACTTCTCGGCCAGCGCCTCCGAGTTCATCGAGATGATCGTCGGCGTGGGCGCCTCGCGCGTGCGCGACCTGTTCGAGGAGGCCCGCAAGGTCGCTCCCTCGATCGTGTTCATCGACGAGATCGACGCCATCGGACGGGCCCGCGGCGGCGCGGGCGGCATCGGCGGCCACGACGAGCGCGAGCAGACGCTGAACCAGATCCTCACCGAGATGGACGGCTTCTCCGGCGCCGAAGGCGTGATCGTCATCGGGGCCACCAACCGGCCCGAGATCCTCGACCCGGCGCTGCTGCGTCCCGGGCGCTTCGACCGTACGGTGCAGGTGGGCCTGCCCGACGCGGCCGGGCGCACGGCGATCCTGGAGGTGCACTCGCGCGGCGTGCCGCTCGACGGCGAGGTCAGCCTCGACCGCATCGCCAAGACCACCCCCGGCATGACCGGTGCCGACCTGGCCAACCTCGTCAACGAGGGCGCACTCCTCGCCGCCAAGCGCGGCAAGGAGAAGGTCGACATGTCCGACTTCGCGGACGCGCTGGAGAAGCTTCAGCTCGGCGCGGCGCGCAGCATCGTGATGCCGGAGGAGGAGCGCACCCGCACCGCCTTCCACGAGGCCGGACACGCCCTGCTCGGCATGCTCCAGCCCGGCGCCGACCCGGTCAGGAAGATCTCGATCATCCCGCGCGGCCGGGCGCTCGGCGTCACGCTGTCCACCCCCGACACCGACCGCTACGCCTACGACGAGCAGTACCTGCGCGGCCGCATCACCGGCGCGCTCGGCGGCATGGCGGCCGAGCAGGTGGTCTACGGCATCATCACCACCGGCGCCGAGAACGACCTCGAACAGGTCACCATGATCGCGCGCGGCATGGTGGGCCGATGGGGCATGTCGGAGAAGGTCGGCCCGCTGACCATCCTGCCCAACGACGGCTCCGCGCCGCAGGCGTCGCCGGCCACCCTCGCCACGGTGGACGAGGAGGCACGGCGCATCGTGGACGAGTGCTACGAACGCGCCGTCCAGGTGCTCACCGAGAACCGGGAACGGCTCGACGGCATCGTCGCGGCCCTGCTCGAACACGAGACGCTCGACGAGGTGAGCGCGTACGCCGCCGCCGGCCTGGCCAGCGGCAGCAAGCAGCCCGCCCTCGACTGAACCCCGGGAAACCCGGCTTTCCCGAGACTTAGGGGAACCCCGGCCTTGGCTCGATCACGGCCGGGGAACGTCTCCCGCGACTCAGATCGGGGGACCGTCTTGACACTGAATGACGAGCTTCTCGCTCAGCTCGGCGACTCAGGGGTGGACCAGATCGCCGGGATGCTCGGCACCGACACGGCCACGGCGCGCAAGGTCGTCGAGGCCGTGGCCGGCACGGTCCTCGGCGGCATGGCCCGCAACGCCGAACACCCCGACGGCGCGGAGGCCCTGCGCGGCGCCCTCGAAGACCACGTCGACACCGACCCCTTCAACGGCGACGTGGCCTCGCTGACCCGCGACGGCCACAGCATCCTCGGCCACGTCCTCGGCGGCCAGGGCACCGAACGGGCCGCCGCCGGGCTCTCGCAACTGGCCTGCGTCAGCTCCGGCACCATCATGAGACTGCTTCCCCTCGTCGCCCCCATGGTCATGTCCCTGCTGGCCAACCGCGCCGCCAAGGCGAACATGGACGCCTCCGCCCTCGCCGCCGACCTGCGCCAGGAGCACGCCTCGCTGCCCGGCGGCCTCGGCCACCTGCTCGACGGCCTGCTCAGCGGCATCTTCGGCGGCGCCGTCCCGGCCCAGGGCGGCCCGTACGACCCGGCCGACCGGCAGCCCGCCAGAGGGACCCCCAACCACGACTGGTGACCGCGCGGGCCTTCGGTAAGCTGGGACGGTGATCGTTCTGGCCTCTGCCTCTCCCACCCGCCTCACCGTGCTGCGCAACGCCGGCCTCGACCCCAAGGTCATCGTCTCCGGCGTCGACGAGGACGCCTACACCGCGCACTCGCCGGCGGCGCTCAGCCTCGTCCTGGCCAGGGCCAAGGCGGAGGCGGTCGCGAGCGGGCTGGAGGAGGGGCTGGTCATCGGCTGCGACTCGATCCTCGAACTCGACGGCCGTCCCTACGGCAAGCCGGGCACCGCGGAGGAGGCCGTCGAGCGGTGGCGCATCATGCGCGGGCGCACCGGCCGCCTGGTGACCGGCCACTGCGTGATCGACGTGCCGGCGGGGCGGCAGGCCGCCCAGGTGGCCAGCACCGTGGTGCGCTTCGGCCAGCCGTCCGAGGACGAGATCGCCGCCTACGTCGCCACCGGCGAGCCGCTCGGCCTGGCCGGCGGGTTCAGCATCGAGGGGCGCGGCGGCTGGTTCGTCGAGGGCATCGAGGGCGACCACGGCAACGTGCTCGGGGTGTCCCTGCCGCTGCTGCGCGAGCTGTTCGACGAACTGGGTTACGCGGTCACGTCGTTCTGGCGCTAGCCTGCCGGGCATGCGATCTCTGCGCGACTTCGCGGCCGGTGTCGGCTTCTTCTTCCAGGGTCTCGGATGGGTGTCGCGGCACGGCCGGTGGTGGCTGTTCGGGCTGATCCCGGCGGTGATCGCGTTCGCCGTCTACGTGGTGGCGCTGATCCTGCTCGGCACCCACGCCCGCGACCTGGCCGAGTTCTTCACCCCGTTCGCCGACTCGTGGAGCTGGGTCGACCTGTTCCGCACGCTGGTGGGCATCGCGATCTTCCTCGGCGGGCTGGCGCTGGCGGTGCTGACGTTCGCGGCGCTGACGCTGGCGATCGGCGAGCCGTTCTACGAACGGCTCTCGGCCGAGGCCGATCCGCTGCCCGGGGCGGTGGAGCAGCCGTGGTGGCGTACGCTGCCCCGTTCGATCCGGGACAGCCTGATCACCCTGTTCTACGTGCTGCTCCTCACCGTGCCGCTGTTCTTCCTGGGGTTCGTGCCGGTGATCGGCCAGACGGTGGTGCCCGTGGTGGGGGCCTTCGTCTCCGGGTTCTTCCTGACGGTCGAGCTCACCACGCTGGCCCTCGAACGCCGGGGGGTGTCCAGGAAGGAACGCTTCGCGCTGCTGCGCCGGAACATGGCGACCACGCTGGGGTTCGGGGTGGTCGGCTTCCTGCTGTTCCTGGTGCCGCTGGTGGCGGTCGTGATGATGCCGGCGGCGGTGGCGGGCGCCGCCCTCCTCGTACGCGCCCGCATCGCCCCCACCCCACCCCCCACCCCAGCCCCAACCCCCCTGACCCCACCGTCCCCCTGACCCCAACGACGCCCCACACGGTTTTCCACAGGACGGGCGGCGGGGCGCTTCTCGTCCACAGAACCGCGCTCGGGCGTTCTCGGGTCGGGCCTTCCCGGCACCCTGGCGCTCATGACGACCAACGCCCCGGCCCCCTGCCTCACCCTGACCAGCCCGGCCGACATCCTGGCCGCAGTCCCCTACCTGGTCGGCTTCCACCCCCATGACAGCCTGGTCGTGATCGGCCTCCACCACGGCCAGGCCAAGGTGGCCGCGAGGTGGAGCCTCCCGTTCCCCCGGGGCACCCTCGCCCCCCTCACCGAGCTCTTCGCCCGCGAAGGCATCACCGAGATGGTCGTCGTCGGCTACGGCGGAGGCGAGACGGTGACCCCGGCCGTCGACGAGGCCAGGCTCGTGGCCGCCGCGTCGGAGATCCACGTGGGCGACGCGATCCGCGCCCATGAAGGGCGCTACTGGTCCTACGTCTGCGAGCTTCCCCGTTGCTGCCCGCCCGAGGGCACCCCCTACGACCCGACCACCAGCCAGATCGCCGCCGAGGCGACGGTGCGCGGCATGGTCGCCCTTCCCGACCGCCGCAGCCTGGAACGCACGATCGCCCCGGCAACGGGCCCGGTCCGCATGGCGATGCGCCGGGCCACCGCGGCCGCCGTGGCCGAGGTGCGAGCCCGCCTGACAGCAGCCCCCGACCTGGACACCTTCGCCCGGAGCTACGTCGCCGACGCGCTCACCGCAGTCCGCGCGAGCCTGACCGCCCACTCCGCCGGCGTCCGCCTCGACGATGTCGAAGCCGCCCGGCTGGGCCTGGCCCTGAGCGTGATCAGAGTCCGCGACGAAGCCTGGACCACGATGCGGGACGCCCACCTGCCCCTGTGGAAAGACCTCACGCGCCGCCTGGAGCCCCGCTTCGTCCCACCGGCCGCCTCCCTGCTGGCCATGGCCGCCTGGCGCACGGGCGACAACATCCTCGCCACCATCGCCCTCGAACGCGCGCTCACCACCGACCCCCACTACTCGATGGCCAACCTCCTGATGCACGCCCTGCAGAGCCTGCTCTCACCCGCCATCGTCCGAGACCGCCTCCCCACCCCCGCCGAGCTCGACACCGCCATGGGCCCGGCCAACGGCGGCTGGCTGGTCCCCATGCTCGGCCTGCTCGACGACGACCCGTCCCCGCACGGGCCCGTCCGGCACCGGGGGCCGGGTGGGAGCGCATGAAGAAAGGGCGCCGGTCACATCGACCAGCGCCCTTTCCACCAGAACTACAGGCTGCCTTCTTCACGGCGGCGGCGCTCGTTGTACGCCCGCATCCGAGGGGGATAGCCCGTCAGCTGCACGTCGTACACCGGTAACGCCAGATCTCGGGCGACCTTGTGGATCACGGCGGGCGACCCGACCCTCCGCCTGGTCCACTCGCCGTCGTCAGCCACCGCCACAGCGGTCGTGTCGGTGGCGAACGTCTCCGGCTCGACGTAGAACTCGACGCCACGCCGCGAACGTGCGAAGGCGATGAGCGCTTCGATGTCGGCATCGGTCGCCTCGCGGTCGAACCGCGCGATCTTCTGGCCGCGCAGCCGACGGATACCGTAGCGGTCTCGCCATCTCATGAATCCTTTTTATACCGTCTGGAGCTCCGGCGTCGGGGATGATCTCGGGGACAGCTCCGGGTTTCTCCCGATGGCACGTCCGGCTCCGAGGACGCAGTATGAAGGTTGACCGCCGATTCCAAGGAGAGGCATGACCATCATGGCTGGGGTACCCAAGACCCCGGGGCCGGGACAGGTGCCGCCAGCTCATCTGCGCGTCACCGACCTGGACCGAGAGCACGTCGTCGAGCATGTCAAGGCCGCCTACGCGGAGGGCCGGTTCGACAAGCTGGAGTTCGACGACCGGCTGGGGCGCGCGATGACCGCCCGTACCCACGGTGACCTGATGCCCATCATGAACGAGCTGTACGGGAGGACGGCGGTGCCCGGCTTCGCGCCGCCGATGCCGCAGCCGGTCCGTCCGGTGCGGGCTTCGGAGAGCAACGAACGCCTCCAGGCCGCGTTCGGCCACCTGCTGATAGCCGTCGGGATCCCGGTCGTCGGCCCGTTGATCCTGCTGCTCACCGCGGCCAAGACGTCGCCGTACCTGCGTCGGCAGGCACTTGAGGCCCTGAACTTCCAGCTCACCGTGGTGGGGGCGACGTTCATCCTGCCCTTCACCGTCATCGGTATCGTGCTTCTGCCGGTGATCTGGGTCGCCGCCGTCGTCCTGGGCATCGTCGGCGGCATCTCCGCCCTGTCGGAGAGCGCCTTCCGCTACCCGCTGACGGTCCGGCTGGTCAAATAGCCGCACCCGCTGCTCTCAGAGGAAGGGGCTCAGGCCGGGGGATGTGCCGGGGCTCGGGCGGGGGATGCTCGGGGCGTTGGTGGGGAATGCCCGGGGCGCGGGTGGGCGGATGCCGGAGGGTCTGCGAGGTTGTCGGGGGATTCGTGGTGGGTGGTGCTGGGGGAGGGCCCGGCCCGCCCCCGGATGGCGAACAGGCGGGGGCGGGGCCGAGACGGGGCCGGAGGGGCGGTCAGCGGGCCAGAACTTCGTAGCGGACGGTCATCACGCCCGAGCTCAGACTGCCGATCGCGTCGAACGCGGCCGTGGAGAGGTCGAGACACCGGCCGCCCACGTACGGGCCGCGGTCGTTGATGCGCACGGTGACCGACGAGCCGTTGCGCGGGTTGGTGACGCGGACGCGGCTGCCCAGGGGGAGGGACTTGTGGGCGGCGGTCATGGCGGAGGGGTTGAAGCGTTCGCCGCTGGCCGTCATCTGGGGCTCGCCGTAGTACGAGGCGCCACAGGTCCCGGAGGACAGGACGCGGACCTTCGGCTTCGTCGTCCTGAGCTTGACCGGCTTGACGGTCTTGGCCGTCTTCGCCGTCTCGGACGCCGCCGTCTCGGTGGCGGCGGGCTGTGCGGCGGCGGGCGCCTTGGGCGCGGGGGTGTCGCCGTGCGGACTGTCCGGGACGGTCTTCGCGCCGGGCTCCGAAGCGGTGGCGGTCGAGGCGCCGGGGCTCGAAGCGCTGGGGCTCGAAGTGCTGGGAGCCGGGGTGATGGGCTTGGCCTGGGAGACCTGGGCCGCGCCCGGCGGGTTGGCGGTGCGGGCCGAGGTGGCCGCGGTGGCGGCGTCCTTGGCGGTGGTGGTGGCGGGGGCGTCGTTGCCGACGGCGGCCCAGGCGGTGGTCGAGGCGGCGGCCACGACGGCGGCGCCTGCGGCGATGGCGGTCCAGCGGCGCTTGCCCGGGGAGAGCTTGCGGTCGTTGGGGGACGATTTGTGGGAGTGCTGGCCCAAGGTAAACCACGGTCCTAGCTAGGGGACATGAAAGGGAAAGGCCAGGTCATGGGGGTGTGGAGGCGCGTGACGGCCTGTCCGCCCGCAAGGGATGGGGATCCGGCGGGCGAGGAAGAACATATGCGACAAACAGCAGGTAAAGACAACTTAATGCGACATACAGTGACATATCTCTCTTAAGGGCGCAAGAGGCCCAGAACGCCGAGCGTACGCCGAGGATCTTGGGGTTTCTGGAGAACGGCAGAACTCGCCAAAGACCACGTGACAGGAGATTCCGGCCTCAAGCCGTAAGCGGGAGATCCACGGGGCAACCCTCGCTCTGGACGTCCAGCCGGTCCGGGGAGCGTGAACGGGAGGAGCGGTCTCAGAACATCAGGGAGCGGACGGTGTCCACGGTGTCGGCGTCCTCGGCGCGCTTGTCCGGCCGATAGCGCAGCACCCGGGCGAAGCGCAGCGCCATCCCCCCGGGGTAGCGCGGCGAGCGCTGCACGCCGTCGAAGGCGATCTCCACGACCAGCTCGGGCCGGAGCTTGACCGCCCATTCGTCGGTGGGGCCGTCGGCGAGTTCGAGGAACCGCTCGGTCTGCCAGGCCAGCAGCTCGTCGGTGAGCCCCTTGAACGTCTTGCCGAGCATGACGAACCCGCCCTCGGGGTCGCGCGCGCCCAGGTGGAGGTTCGACAGCTTGCCCTGGCGCCGGCCATGGCCCCACTCGGCCGCCAGGACCACCAGGTCGAGGGTGTGCCGGGGCTTCACCTTGACCCAGCCCGCGCCACGTCGGCCGGCGGCGTAGGGAGCGGACAGGGACTTGACCACCAGGCCCTCGTGGCCCGCCTTGACCACGTCCGTGAAGAACTTCTCCGCCTCCGCCACGTCGGCGGTGATCAGCCGCGGCGTCAGCAGGCCGGGCGGGACGGCGCGGGCCAGGGCCTCCTGGCGCTGCGAGTACGGCAGGTCGAGCAGGTCGGCGCCGTCGGCGCGCAGCGCGTCGAAGAAGAACACGCTGAGCGGGGTCTGCTCGCGCAGCCTGGCGACGTCTGTCTTGCTGGAGACGCGGCTCGCGGTCACCTGGAACGGGTGGGGACGCCCGTCCGGCCGCAGCGCGAGAACCTCGCCGTCGAGCACCAGGTCGGCGCAGTCGAGCCCGAGCACCGCCTCGACCAGCTCGGGCACCTGCGCGGTGATGTCGTCGAGTGTGCGGGTGAAGACCCGCACCTCCGCGCCCGAGCGGTGGGCCTGCACGCGCACGCCGTCGAGCTTCCACTCCAGGGACGCGGGCGTGCCCGCCTTCTCCAGCGCGGCGGCCACGTTGGGGGCACTGCCCGCGAGCATGGGGGAGACCGGCCGGCCCACCTCCAGCCTGAACGCGTGCAACGCCGTCACGCCGCCCGTCAGCGCCGCCGCGCCCACGGCGGGCAGCCAGCCGCGCAGGGTGAGCGCGCGCCGCACGTCGGCCGACGGCGCACCGGACGCCTTGGCCAGCGCTTCGATCATCACGCCGTCGAGGGCGCCCTGACGCAGTTCGCCGTTGAGCAGCCTGCGCATGAACTGCTGCTCCTGGCTGGTCAGCCCCGCGAACAGCTCGGCGACCAGCGCCCTGCGCGCCGCCTGCGAGCCGGGGCCGGAGATGGCCTTGATGCGGGTCAGCAGCGCGTCGACGGCCGTCAGGGTGGCGGTGGCCGCCAGTTTGGGCTGCGGGACGTCCTCCAGCGAGCGCCAGCCCACGCCCACCTGGCGCTGCGGCAGATCGCCCGACAGGTAGGCGATGGCGATCTCCGCCTCGTCCGGGCCGACCCGGGCGAGCAGCTCGGCCAGATGGCCGACCTTGCCCAGCCGTGCGGAGGTGCGCGTCACCGCGTCGGAGGTACGGACCACGTCGATCAGAAGCACACCGCTATCGTGCCTCACCACGCCGACATTTCCCCACCCGATTTGTCCCGGGTTTTGCCAAAGCGGGGGAAGCCGCGGAAGCAGGGAGACCCAGGAAGCCGGGCGGGCCGCTGTCGGCGGCCCGCCCGTTCCCGGTCTAGCTGACGCCGAGCAGGTCGACCACGAAGATCAGCGTCTCGCCGCCCTTGATGCGCGGCGGCGCGCCGCGGTCACCGTAGCCGAGGTGCGGCGGGATGACGAGCTTGCGACGGCCGCCGACCTTCATCCCGGCGACCCCGCGGTCCCAGCCCGCGATGACGCGGCCGCCCCCGAGCGGGAACTCGAACGCCTGGCCGCGGTTCCACGACGCGTCGAACTCCTCTCCGGACGAGAACGAGACACCCACGTAGTGGACGCTGACGTTGTGGCCCGGCTTGGCCTCGGGGCCAGTGCCTTCGACGAGGTCGACGATCTCCAGATCGGCGGGCGGGTTGCCCTCGGGGAAGTCGATCTCAGGCTTCTCGAGTGCCACGAATGTGCTCCTGTTGACGATGACAATAACCCGACGACTCTATGCCGTCGGGATATCGTCGTCGTTCATGGCCGCCCTTTCTCCCGGCGCCGTGCTGGTCACCGGGCGCGTCGCCGTGGTCACCGGCGCGGCCCGGGGCATCGGGCCGGCGCCCGCCGAGACGTTCGCCGCCTGCGACCGCGCCTGGCCCCGGTAGGCCGCGCCCGAGCACGGCGAACCCGGCGCACCAACGGACGGTGCCGGGTGGGTCACCAGCTTTGGTGCAGAGGCATGCCTTCCGCGTAGCCCGACGAGCTCTGGATGCCGACGACGGCCTGGCGGTGGAACTCCTCCAGGTTCGCCGCACCCGCGTACGTGCACGACGACCGCAGGCCCGCGACGATCCCGTCGATCTGGTCCTCCACGCTGGGCCGCTTGGGGTCGAGGTACATGCGCGAGGTCGAGATGCCCTCCTCGAACAGCGCCTTCCTGGCCCGGTCGTAGGCGGAGTCCTCGGCGGTCCTGAGCCGTACGGCCCGCGAGGAGGCCATGCCGAAGTTCTCCTTGTACTTGCGCCCGTCGGCGTCGGTACGGGCGTCGCCGGGCGACTCGTACGTGCCGGCGAACCACGAGCCGATCATCACGTTGGACGCCCCGGCGGCCAGCGCGAGCGCCACGTCCCGAGGGTGCCGGACGCCGCCGTCCGCCCAGACGTGCCTGCCGAGACGGCGGGCCTCGGCCGAGCATTCGAGCACCGCCGAGAACTGCGGACGCCCGACGCCGGTCATCATCCGCGTGGTGCACATGGCGCCCGGCCCCACGCCGACCTTGAGGATGTCGGCCCCCGCCTCGACCAGGTCGCGCACGCCCTCGGCGGTCACCACGTTGCCCGCCGCGACCGGTACGCCGGGGTCGAGCGCCCGTACCGCGCGCAGGGCGGCGATCATCTTCTCCTGGTGGCCGTGGGCGGTGTCCACGACCAGGCAGTCGGCCCCGGCCTCCAGCAGTTCCTTGGCCTTGGCGGCGACGTCGCCGTTCACGCCGACGGCCGCGGCGATGCGCAGGCGGCCCTGGGCGTCCAGTGCGGGCTGGTAGAGCGTGGCCCGCAGCGCGCCCGTACGGGTGAGGATGCCGACCAGCCGGCCGTCCTCGTCCACGATGGGCGCGAGGCGGTGACGTCCCCCGTGCAGGCGGTCGAAGGCGGCGCGCGGGTCGAGCCCGGCGGGCAGCGTCAGCAGCTCGCTCGACATGACCTCGGACAGCTGCGTGTACATGTCCACGCCCTGGCAGTCGGCCTCGGTCACCACGCCGACGGGACGGTTGTCCCAGTCGACGACGATGACCGCGTTGTGGGCGCGCTTGGGCAGCAGTTGCAGCGCCTCGCCCACGGTGTCGTGCGGGGTGAGGGTGAGCGGGGTGTCGTGGACCAGGTCGCGCTTCTTGACCCAGTCGACCACCTCGGCGACGACGTCGAGGGGGATGTCCTGGGGGATCACGGTGATCCCGCCGCGGCGGGCCACGGTCTCGGCCATGCGGCGGCCGGCGACCGCGGTCATGTTGGCGACGACGAGGGGGATGGTGGTGCCCGTGCCGTCGTTCGTGGAGAGGTCGACCGCGAGCCGCGATCCGACCGAGGAGCGCGACGGCACCATGAACACGTCGCTGTAAGTCAAATCGTAGCGAGGCTCTTGGTCATTGAGAAACTTCACGTTCATCCATCTTATGGGGTGACAGGTTCAACAAGGGGTTTCCCCCTTTCTCCGGGGCTTATGATCGGCCGGGGACACATTTGGGGGAGGGAAGTCGTGGATATCGTCGAACGGGCCGAGCTGACCGTGGTGGGCTTCGCCGTACGCACGACGAACGCCGACGAGGCGGATCCGGCGCGGGCGACGCTGCCCGCGCTGTGGCAGCGGGCGGGCGCGCCGGGGGCCTTCGCGCACGTGCCGGGCCGTGTCGACGAGAACCTCTACGCGGTGCTCACCGACTACGAGAGCGACCACACCGGCGCTTATACGCAGATCGTCGGGATCGGCGTGCGCACGGTGCCGCGGCTGCCCGAGGGCATGGTGGCGGTGCGCGTGCCGATCGCCAAGTCGCTGCGGCTGCAGGCCCGCGGGCCGATGCCGCAGGCGCTGATCGAGGCGTGGCAGCAGGTGTGGCAGTTCACCGAGTCGGGCGGCCAGCCCTCCCGCGCCTTCACCACGGACCTGGAGGTCCACCACCCCGAGGGCGCCGACCTCTACGTGGCCGTCTAGGTCACATCCCGAGGGCGCCGACCGTCTAGGCCACATCCCGAGGGCGCCGACCGTCTAGGCCACATCCCGAGGGCGCCGACCGTCTAGGTCACCCCCGAAGGCGCCGACCTCCACGCGGCCGTCCAGGCCGCACCCTGAGGGCGCGGCCGTTCAGGTCGCTTGGCGAGGGGGTGAGGGGGCGAGGTTCGCGTGGTCGGCCTGGTCAGAGGCCGAGGGCGTCGGCTGCCGCTGCGACTGCCGTCGGTTTGACGTCCTCCAACGGGAGGCCGGCGTATTCGACCGTGCAGTCGGCCATGCCGCCGAGCGCCACCGTGGCCCGGATCTGCTGGGCCTGCGTGAGGTCGGGCCCGAGCAGCAGGGCGATCAGCTCGCGCCGCCATTCGAACATGCGCTGACCGAGATCGAGGTAGGACAGGATCGAGATGTCGCGCACCATCATCCCGGTCACGTCGCGGTGGCGCCACATGAGCTCGAAGTAGTCGTCGAGCAGCGCGCGCGGGTCGCCGGGCTGCCGCCTGGCGGTGAAGCGCTCGAAGTCCTCCACCAGCGGCTGCACGATGCTGCGCACCAGGTCGTCGCGCGAGGCGAAGTGGTAGTAGAGCGCGGGCTTGGTGATGCCCAGCCGGTCGGAGATCTGGCGCAGGCTGGTGTTCTGCACGCCCTGCTCGGCGAACAGCTCGCGGGCCACCGCCTGGATGCGGGACTTGGTGTCACTGGGCATGGCAGAAGTTTATCCCTTACCTACCGTTAAGTAAGGACGCGTGCTAGCGTGGACTTACCAACCGTTAAGTAAGGAGAGCGGCCATGAAGGTCCTCGTCTCGGGAGCCAGCGTCACCGGGCCGGTGCTGGCGTACTGGCTGGCCAGGTACGGCTTCGAGGTCACGGTCGTCGAACGCGCCCCGGCGCTCAGGAAGTCGGGCGGCCACGCGGTCGACCTGTTCAAACCGGCCATGGACATCGTCGAGAAAATGGGCGTCCTGAGGCCGATCATGGCGAAGAAGACCGGCACCGACTGGCTCAGGGTCCACCGGGAGGGCCGGGCGCGGCCCGTGGAACTGGAGCTGCGCCGCGTCCTCACGGCCGTCTCCGACCGGCACGTCGAGATCATGCGCGACGACCTGAGCGAGGTCCTCCACGAGGCGACCCGCCATGACGCCGCCTACGTCTTCGGCGACTCCATCGCCTCGATCTCCGAGGACGGCGAGGTGTGCTTCGACAGCGGCCGGCAGGAGCGCTTCGACCTGGTGATCGGCGCCGACGGGCTGCACTCCAACGTGCGCCGCCTGACCTTCGGCCCCGAGGAGCGCTTCACCTCCTGGATCGGCGCCTACCTCGCCGTCGCCTCCGTCCCCAACTTCCTGGACCTGGACGGCCGGATGGAGGCCATGGCGGGCGAGGGCTGGATGGCCGCCGTGTACAGCGCCCCGCACATGGACGACGCGCGGGCCGGCTTCCTGTTCAGGACGCCGGAGCCGCTCGACTACCACCATCGGGACGTGGCCCGCCAGAAGGAACTGCTGCGCGAGCGGTTCGGCGGCCTGGGCTGGCAGGTCCCCAGAATCCTGGACGAGCTGGACCGCACGCCCGCCTTCTACTTCGACTCCATCACCCAGCTCAGGCTCGACTCCTGGTCGCGTGGCCGGGTGACGCTGGCCGGGGACGCCGGTTACTGCCCGGGCCCGGCCGTGGGCGGCAGCACGAGCCTGGCGGTGGTGGGGGCGTACGTGCTGGCGGGCGAGCTGGCCGCGCACGGGGGCGACCACCGGACCGCCTACCCCGCCTATGAGGCCGAGATGGGCGATTACGTGCGCCGCAGCCGCTCGTTCGCCCGCCGTGCGGCCAGGGGCATCGTGCCGGGGAGCCGGTTCGACCTGTGGGCGCTCACCCAGGGCATCCGGCTGGTCAACCACGTGCCGGTCGCCCTCACCAGGGCCGCGACCAAGATCAGCAGCAAGGGGGTGCGCCTGCACGACTCGATCACCCTCAAGGACTACACGGCCCACACACGCCCGGCGACGCCGTCACACCCCTGACGAGCGCCCAGGAACGCCCAGGAACGCCCACGAACGCCCAGAGAACGCCGTCACGCCCCTGACTGAACGCACGCCCGGGAATGCCGTCTCAGGCCAGGACGCCCCGCTCGCGCAGCTTTTCCGCCTCCTCCGCCGACAACCCCCAGGCGGACAGGTCCGCGAGACGCGTGGCCGGCGACAGGTCCGGGGCCGGCGTGCCGAGCAGGCGCGGCGCGGGCATCGGCTGGGTCGTGCCGCCGACCTCGGTGAACGTCCCCCGGGCGACGTTGTGCGGGTGCCGCGCGGCCTCGGCCATGGACAGGACGGGGGAGACGCAGGCGTCCGACCCCTCGAACAGGGCCTCCCACTCGGCACGGGTGCGCTTGGCGAACTCCTCGGCCAGCCGGGCCTTGAGGGCGGGCCACTGCGTCCTGTCGTTCCTGTCGGGCAGGCCGGTCAGGCCCATCAGGTTCACCATGGCGTCCCAGAACTGCGGTTCGAGCGAGCCGACCGCCAGGTGGCCGCCGTCGGCGGTCTCGTAGGTGTCGTACTGGGGGGCGCCGGTGTCGAGCAGGTTGGTGCCGCGCGGGCCCCAGAAGCCGCTCTGCGCGGCCTGGTAGAACATTGAGAAGAGCACGGCGGCGCCGTCCACCATGGCGGCGTCGATCACGCGGCCCTTCCCGGTGCGCTCGCGCTCGAACAGGGCCAGCAGCACGCCGTAGGCCAGCATGAGGCCGCCGCCGGCGAAGTCGCCGAGGATGTTGATCGGCGGGGTCGGCCGGTCGTCCTCGCGGCCGAGCATCGACAGCACGCCGGAGATCGCGATGTAGTCGATGTCGTGGCCGGCGGTGGGCGCGAGCGGGCCGTCCTGGCCCCAGCCGGTCATCCGGCCGTAGATCAGCCGCTCGTTCACCGCGTGCAGGTCGGCGGGGCCGATGCCGAGCCGTTCGGCGACGCCGGGGCGGAACACCTCGATCACCACGTCGGCGTTGCGGGCCAGTTCCTTGAAGGCGGCCACGCCCTCGGGCGACTTCAGGTCCAGGCCGATCGTCCGCTTGCCGCGGTCCATGACGTCCGTGCGGGGTCTGTCGGACACCGCCTTCACCCGGTCGACCCGCAGCACCTCGGCGCCGTGGTCGGCCAGCATCATCCCGGCGAACGGCCCCGGGGCCAGCCCCGCGAGCTCCAGAACGCGCACTCCGGCCAGCGGACCGCCACTACCCTTCGACATGGACATCTCCTCGACAGCGTCACAAGGGGGCTCAGAACCTGCCCCAGTAGAACAACCTTCGGCGAGTCGTGGCAAGCGGCCTTTCCTGCGTCCTCCCCGCGAACTCGTGGGAGGTATGGGAAACTTGCCCACTGTTCGGGTGGTCTACAGATCGCCGGCGTCCAGCGGCTGTCTGCAGCAGGCGCTCGCGCCGCTACAGGGGTAGGACATGGTTTCGGAGAGCAACCAGCTAGTCGCCAGGCGCTACCAGTTACTGCGCGAACTGGGCCGCGGGGGTATGGGCGTCGTCTGGGAGGGCTACGACACGCTGCTCAACCGGCAGGTGGCCATCAAGGAAGTGCTGCTGCCCGAGGGGCTGTCGCCGGGCGAGCAGGAGCGCCACCTCATGCGCACCGCCCGCGAGGCCCGTACGGCGGCCAAGCTCAACCACCCCTCCGTGGTCGCGGTCTACGACGTGGTCGAGGAGGGCGGGCGGCCCTGGATCGTCATGGAGCTGGTCGCGCACCCCTCGCTGGAAGAGGTCGTGGCCACCTCCGGGGCCCTGCCCGTACGGCAGGCGGCCGACGTGGGCCGCCAGGTGCTGTCGGCGCTCAAGGCCGCCCACGAGGCCGGGATCCTGCACAGGGACGTCAAGCCCGCCAACATCCTGATCGCCGACGACGGCCGCGTGGTGCTGATGGACTTCGGCATCGCCACGGTCGAGGGCGACGCCTCGCTGACCAGGACCGGCATGGTGACCGGCTCGCCCAGCTTCCTCGCCCCCGAACGGGTGCGCGCCGACGAGGCCGGACCGCCCTCCGACCTGTGGTCGCTCGGCGCGACGCTGTTCGCCTCGATGGTGGGCCGCTCGCCCTTCGACCGCGGCGAGGCCATGGCGACCCTCAACGCGCTGCTCAACGAGGAGCCCGACTACCGGCGCATCCCGCCGATCATGCATCCGGTCCTGAAGGGCCTGCTGCGCAAGGAGCCCGCCGAGCGGGTGGACGCCGAGGAGGCCGACCGGCTGCTCGCCGCCATCGAGGTGGCGGCCAAGCCGGCCTACGCCGACCTGCCGGAGAAGAAGCCGGGCGGCGGCGGACGCGGACGGGCCGTGCTGGCCGTGGCCGCGGCGGCCGTGGTGCTCGTCGCGGGCGGCGCCGTCGCCTACTTCAAGCTCGCCCCGCCCGCCGAGGGCGCCCCGCGCACCGCCCAGCCGGCCGCCGCGGCCAGCCCGCTGACGCCGTCCCCCTCGCAGGAGCCCACGACGAGCCGGACGCCGTCGGCCACCCCGACGCCGACCGTGCGCCGGGTGCGCCCGCTCGTGCGCGCGTGGACCTCGCGGGACGGCTGGTCGATCCTGCGCCCGATCGGCTGGCGGGGCGCGCTGCGCGAGTCCTCCACCGAGTGGACGCGCCGCGACGGCAACGCCCACCTCGGCGTCCAGGCCCTGTTCTCCAGCCTCGACGCCAACCAGATCCTGCGCGACTCGGAGGAGACGCTGCGGGAGGAGGGTCAGGAGGTGATCAGCCGCGGCCGCCGCGTGGTCGTCCACCGGGGCGTCAAGGCGGTCGAGTGGGAGTTCTCCTGGACGGCGGCCAGCGCCGCGGGCACCGGCTGGATCAGGCCCGGCATGACCTACCACGAGGTGCGCCGCGCGGTGGTGTCCGGCGAGACGGCCTACATCCTGTCCTGGACGGTCGCCCAGGACCAGTGGCTGCGCAACAGGGGGCTGATGCGACAGGTGATCGACAGCTTTACGGTGAAGGCATGAGCCCCTGGAACCTGCTCGCCCTGCCGCCGCTGCCCGAGGAGGCGACGCGCGGCCTGCTCGCCCCGCTCGGCGACCGGGTGACGGTCCGCGTGCCCGCCACCCGCGACCGGGCCGGGCTGCTGGCCGCGCTGCCCGAGGCCGAGATCGTGCTCGGCGACTGGACCTCCACGCTCGTGCTCGACGCCGAGGCGGTCAAGCACGCGCCCGCGCTGGCCTTCGTGCAGCAGCCCTCGGTGGGCGTCGACGGCCACGACCTGGCCGCCCTGGCCGAGGCCGGGGTGCCGCTGGCCAACACGCCGGGCGTCAGCGCCGTCGCGGTGTCGGAGTGGTGCCTGGCGGCCACGTTGTCGCTGTCGCGCAGGCTGGGGGCCGCCGACGCCGCCGTACGCGCGGGGGAGTGGCCGCAGCAGGGGCTGAGGCCGCGTGAGCTGAGCGGCCGCCGGGTCGGCGTCGTCGGTTACGGCCCGATCGGCGAGAACTGCGTCCGCCTGTTCGGCGCCCTGGGCTGCGAGGTCTCCTACTGGACCAGGTCCCCGCGGCAGGCGCCCGGCCGCGCCGACCTGGAGACGCTGGTGGCCACCAGCGACGTCCTGGTCGTGGTCATCGCGCTGTCGGAGGAGACCCGCGGGCTGATCGACCCGCGCCGCATGAAGCAGGGCGCGCTGCTGGTCAACGCGGCCAGGGGCGGCGTCGTCGACCAGGCGGCGCTGGTCGCCGCGCTGCGCGACGGGCACCTCGGCGGGGCCGCGCTCGACGTGTTCGACACCGAGCCGCTGCCCGCCGGCGATCCGCTGCGCGACCTGGCGGACGTGCTGCTGTCGCCGCACGCCGCCGGGGTGACGCCCGAGGCGACGACGCGCCTGCTCACGGCGACGCTGGACAACCTCGCGGCGGCACTGGAGGGACGAGAGGTACGTGCCGTCCTCAACGGGGTCTCACCCGTCGTACGCAGGAGATTTCCGCATTCGCCTCCCATATAGGCGTTTCACCTGGCACGATGAACAGTTTTCGTGTCTTTAACGACCCCGGTCTGTTCGAGTCGCCCCGCGGGAGATACGGTCTTACGGACGATCTCTACCAGCTCAAGGGGGTGCTTCCGTGACGACGACGATGTCGACACACCAACGGGCAGTAGAGCAGATCCGGCAGTCCTACGCCGAGATCCCCGGCGACGCCGCTCCCCGGTTGGCCAAGTCCACGTCCAACTTGTTCAGGTTCCGTGACGGGGGCAAGACGGCCAAGCTGTCGGCCAGGGACCTGGACGAAGTCATCAGCGTGGACCCGGTGACGATGACGGCCGAGGTCCAGGGCATGACGACGTACGAGCACCTGGTCGAGGCCACGTTGCCGCACGGGCTCATGCCGTACGTGGTGCCGCAGCTCAAGACGATCACGCTCGGCGGCGCCGTCACCGGCCTCGGCATCGAGTCGACCAGCTTCAGGGACGGCCTTCCGCACGAGTCGGTGGAGGAACTGGAGATCCTCACCGGCGACGGCCGCATCATCGTGGCCCGTGACGACAACGAGCACCAGGATCTGTTCCGCGCCTTCCCCAACTCCTACGGGACGCTCGGCTACGCGCTGCGCATCCGGATCAAGCTCCGCAAGGTCCAGCCGTACGTGCACCTGACGCACATCAGGTTCACCGACGCGGCCAAGTGCATGCTGGCCATGCAGGAGATCAGCGACAGCATGGTCCACGACGGCGAGCAGGTCGACTTCGTGGACGGCGTCTTCTTCGACCCGGAGGAGATGTACATCACGCTGGGCCGCTTCGCCGACCGCGCGCCCTACGTCTCCGACTACACCGGCATGCGCATCTACTACCAGTCGATCAGGCAGCGCAGCCGCGACTGGCTGAGCATCCACGACTACCTGTGGCGCTGGGACACCGACTGGTTCTGGTGCTCGCGGGCGTTCGGCGTGCAGCAGCCGGTGGTCCGCTCGCTGATGCCGCGCCGCTGGATGCGCTCCGACGTCTACCGCAGGCTGGTCGCCCTCGACCGGCGGACCGGCCTGACCGCCCGCATCGACCGGTGGCGCGACCAGCCCGTCCAGGAGTCGGTCATCCAGGACGTCGAGGTGCCCATCGAGCGCGGCGCGCAGTTCCTGGAGTTCTTCCACGACAAGGTGGGCATGACCCCCGTGTGGATGTGCCCGCTGCGGGCGAGCTCCCGCTGGCCGCTGTACCCGCTGGAGCCCGGCAAGCTCTACGTCAACTTCGGCTTCTGGGGCATGGTCCCGCTGCCGCGCGGCCAGTTCGACGGCTACTACAACAAGCTCATCGAGGACTCGGTGCACGAGCTGGACGGCCACAAGTCGCTCTACTCGACCTCCTTCTACGCCCGTGAGCAGTTCTGGGAGCTGTACAACGGTGATGCTTATTGGCCGGTCAAGCGGGAATACGACCCGAACGGTCGCCTGCTGGACCTGTACGAAAAGTGTGTACGGGGAAGGTGAGCATGGCTCTCGCAAGCATCTTTGAGAAGATCGTCGGCTCTGACGCGAACATCTCGTTCATGGCCTACGACGGCAGCAAGGCCGGTCCTGACGGCGCCGATCTCGGCCTTGAGGTCAAGTCGCCCATCGCGGTGGCCTATCTGGCGCAGGCCCCTGGGGAGCTGGGCCTGGCCAGGGCGTACATTTCCGGTCACATCGACGTGCATGGCGATCTGTACACCTTGCTCGATCGTATGTGGAACATCACCACCAACGACCTGACCGCGGGTGAGAAGCTCGCGGCCGTGCGGTCCTTGGGCGTCAAGCCGCTGCTCATGCGGGTGCCGCCGCCCCCGCAGGAGGTGCGTCAGAGCGCCCTGGCCCGGCTCGGCTCGCGCCACGCCAAGCAGCGTGACGCCGAGGCGATCCACCACCACTACGACGTGTCCAACCGGTTCTACCGCTGGGTGCTCGGGCCGTCCATGGCCTACACGTGCGCGACCTACCCCGAGGAGGGCGCGACGCTGGAGGAGGCCCAGTACACCAAGTTCGACCTGGTGGCCAGGAAGCTCGACCTCAAGCCCGGCATGCGCCTGCTCGACGTCGGCTGCGGCTGGGGCGGCATGGTCATCCACGCCGCCAAGCACTACGGCGTCAAGGCCCTGGGCGTGACCCTGAGCCGCCAGCAGGCCGAGTGGGCCCAGAAGGCGATCGCCGACGCGGGTCTCCAGGACCTCGCGGAGGTGCGCTTCATGGACTACCGCGACGTGCGCGAGACCGGCTTCGACGCCGTCAGCTCGATCGGCCTGACCGAGCACATCGGCAAGGACAACGTCCCGTCGTACTTCGAGTTCCTGTACGGCAAGCTCAAGCCCGGCGGCCGCATTCTCAACCACTGCATCACCCGTCCGACGGGCAAGGAGAAGACGTTCAACAAGGGCGGCTTCATCAACCGCTACGTCTTCCCCGACGGCGAGCTGGAGTCCGTGGGCTGGCTGGTCAGGCAGATGGAGGACATCGGCTTCGAGATCCGCCACGAGGAGAACCTGCGCGAGCACTACGCCAAGACCCTGCGTCACTGGTGCGACAACCTCGACGCCAACTGGGACGAGGCCGTCCAGGAGGTCGGGATGGGCACGGCCCGGGTGTGGGCCCTGTACATGGCCGGCTGCATCGTGGGCTTCGAGCGTAACAAGGTCCAGCTCCACCAGGTGCTGGGCGTCAAGCTGGACGACGACGGCCGGTCCGGCGTGCAGCTGCGCCCGGCGGTCAACTGGCCGTGACGGACGGGGAGGGGGCCCTCGGCCCTCTCCCGACCCGCCCGGCGGGAGAAGGGGGCGACGGTGACGGCTGGGCACAAGGTGCGGGTGCGCCGGGTCTACGAGGAGCCCGAGCCGGACGACGGCGCCAGGGTGCTGGTCGACCGGCTGTGGCCGCGCGGGCTGGCCAAGGCCGACGCCCACCTCGACGAATGGTGCAAGCAGGTGGCCCCCTCGACCGAGCTGCGCACCTGGTACAAGCACGACCCCGACCGGTTCGAGGAGTTCGGCCACCGCTACCGGAGCGAGCTGGCCGAGCCGGAGCGGGCCGAGGCGGTGGCGCACCTGCGCGAACTCGCCGGGAAGGGCACGCTGACCCTGCTCACCGCGACGAAGCAGCCCGAGATCAGCGAGGCCGCGGTGCTCGCGGAGCTGATCGGGGACTGAACCCGAGCGCGCTCAGTAGTGGTCCTTCCTGAACGGCCGGACGAGGACGACGGTGCTGTCCCTGCTGACCAGCCGGACGATCCGCCTGCGCGGGTGCTCCAGCATCTTGATGCGCACACACTGGAGCCTGACCACGCGCGGGCCGAGCAGCGCGTCGTAGGCGATGTACTTGGTGTCGAAGCCGCGGCCGTTCTTCAGGCCGACGCCGAGCGCCGTGGCGGGCAGGAACGAGCCCGGCGGGTTGAAGGGTTTGGCGGACACGACCGCGTCGGTCGCGCCGTCGTCGCAGTGGATGAGCACGCGTACGTCGCTGTCCTGGCGCGGACGGCGCGGGCGCACCTTGATGCCCGTCCAGGTGCCGCCCTTGGTGGACGGACGGGCGCCCTGCGGGTTGGTCTCGTTCTCGGAGCGCTCGGTGCCGTCCTCCATGACGGGGTCGTCCGGGAGTGGCAGCCCGGCGGAGGCGACGGCGACCGCGGCGGGGTCCGCGAGCAGTGCCGTCAACGCGCCGGCGACCACCCAAAACCTCATGATCTCCTCCTCAGGGGACAGGCGAAGCAGGTCGTGCATGAGGGGAGTGGTGCCAGTATGCGGGCATGTCGGGGCTAAAGGGCGGAGGCCACGCCGTCGGCCAGGTCATCGACCGCACCGGTGAGGAACTGCCAGCTCAGCTCGGCGTCGCGGGTGTGGCCGTGCGGGGCGCGGAACCAGGCGACGTACCCGGCGACGTCGTCGAGGCTCCAGCGCAGCCGGTAGAGGGCCAGGGCGGCGGGGTCGGGCGTACGGCCGGTGGCGGCCGCGTACCTGGCCAGGTCCTCGGGGGTCCTGGCGACCAGCCACAGGTCCCGTTCCGGTACGGCCAGGCCGACGGTGTCCCAGTCGACCAGCAGGCAGCGGCCCCGGTGCCGGAGCAGGTTGCCCGGATGCGGTTCGCCGTGGGTGAGGACGAGAGGGCCGAGGTCGCGCGATCCGCGGTCGAAGTCGCGCAGCCGGGCGCGCAGGGCTCCGGCGTGGCGGGCGAGCAGGGCTCTGGCGCGCTCGGCGTACGGGCCGCCGGTCCACGGGCGGCTGGTCTCGGCGAGGGCCCGCTCCAGCGCCGCCCGTCCGGCCGGCTCCAGCGGGCGCAGCGGGGCCGACGGGGGCGGGGGTGTGGCGTGCAGCTCGGCCAGCAGGTCGATGACCTGGGCGCGTTCCTGGTCGCTCGGCTCGTCGCCGAAATCGCCGGTGACGCCATCGATGAAGGGGAAGACGCTCAGCGCGTACCGGGGGGCGAGCGGGCGGAGCAGCGCGCCGCCGTCGAGGTCCGGCACGGGCGCGACCACGAACCCCAGGGTCGCGGACAGCGCCGCCGCCGTCTCCAGCGCCCTCCCCAGCTCCCGGAACGCCGCCCGCGAGCCGCGTTCGTCCGGTTCGGCGGGCAGGGTGGCGGCGGTGAGGAACCAGCGCCGTCCGTCGGCGCCGGTCGCGATCCAGTGGTGGTCGCCGAAGCCCACCGGCGCGTACGCCGGCCCGGCGGCCTCGATCCCCCACGCCTCCAGGGCGGACGTCAGCAGCGATTCGTCCAGATCCGCGGGCTTGCTACGCATGGGCCCACGCTAGCGACCGCCCCCGCTCCCCGGCATCCCGGTCAACGCCTCCATGGCCGCGAGCACGTCCTCCACCGTCACGTCCGCCTGGGGACGGGCCACGCCCGTCCCACGGTCGATCCAGATCGTCCGCATTCCGGCGCCGCGGCCGCCCGCGACGTCCTTGTCCGGGTCGTCGCCCACCATCCAGCCGCCCGCCGGCACGGCCCCGCACCGGCCGGCGGCGATCTCGAACAGCCGCGCATCGGGCTTCCGCACGCCCTCCGCGCCGGAGATCGCCCATCCGTCCACCCGCTCGGCCAGCCCGGTACGCCGGATCTTGCCCGTCTGGTTGTCGGCCATCCCGTTCGTCACGATCCCGACCGCCCACCCGGCCGCCCGCAGCCGGTCGAGCCCCGCCAGCACCTCGGCCCGGCACTCCACCAGGAACGGCAGCCTGGCCCGGTAGTCCCGCCACAGCTCCTCGACGGGCTCGGCCAGGGCGAAGCGTTCGCGTACGCGGGCGAAGAAGAGGTCCATCGGCACGGATCCGTCGGCGTCCAGCCGTACCAGCCGGTTCACGGCGTCCGGGCCCAGCCCGCGCCCCGCGGCGAACTCGGCCGCCCACAGCCGGAACGCGGCCAGCCGGTCGATCAGCGTGTTGTCCAGGTCGAACAGCGCGAGCGGCCGCATCAGCCGCGCCGGGACGAGACGATCTCGTCGGTGGCGTCCCGGTAGGCGGACGCGGCGCGGCCGAAGTAGTCGAACAGCGTGGCCCGCTCGGTCTCGGAGTAGGCCCTGACCAGGCCGGCCAGCCTGCTCCTGGTGCCGGCCAGCACGGCGTCGAGGCCCGGCGGCTCGGCGACCGCCTCGACGATCACCTTGCGCCGGTCGGCGGGGTCGGGCACGCGCCGTACGAACCCGCCCTTCTCCAGGCGGTCGATGAGCCGCGTGGTGGCGCCGGTCGTCAGCCCGGTCTGCACGGCCAGCTCGCCGGAGGTGAGCGGCCCGTGCAGGTCGAGCAGGTTGAGCGCGTAGTAGTCGGTGGCGTTGAGCCCGGCCGCCTCGGCGGCGGCCAGGCTGTTGAGCACCATCGCGCCCAGGTAGCGGCGGAAGACCGCGCTCGGATCGGTGGACACTCCAGAACCTCTTCCTGATCGTCTGCCGGCCCGCTGTCAGGAAAGACGAGGGCGCGGGCTCGCGCCCGCGCCCTCGTGGTCGGCGGGGCCGGTCAGCGGAGCTCGCGCTTGAGGATCTTGCCGGTGGCCGTCATCGGCAGGGCGTCGCGGAACTCGACGATCCTCGGGTACTTGTAGGCGGCCATGTTCTCCTTGGCCCAGGCGATCAGCTCGTCCTCGGTGACCGACGAGCCGGGCGTTCGGATGACGTACGCCTTGACCTCCTCGCCGTGCGACTCGTGCCGCACGCCCACGACGGCCGCCAGCGACACGGCCTCGTGGGTCATGAGCACCTCCTCCAGCTCACGCGGGTAGACGTTGAAGCCGCCACGGATGATCATGTCCTTGGCCCGGTCGATGATCGCGTAGTAGCCGTCGGCGTCGCGGGTGGCGATGTCGCCGGTGCGGAACCAGCCGTCCTTGATCACCTCGGCCGTCGCCTCAGGGCGGCCGTAGTAGCCCTTCATGACGTTGTGGCCGCGGATGGCGATCTCGCCGGGGCCCTCGCCCTCGACCGTCTTCCAGTCGCCGTCGATCAGCTTCATCTCCACGCCCCAGATGGGCGTGCCGATCGTGCCGGGCTTGGTGGGCCGGCCGAGCTGGTTGAAGCTGGCCACCGGGGAGGTCTCCGACAGGCCGTAGCCCTCCAGGATGCCGAAGCCGAAGGTCTGCTCGAAGTCCTTCAGCACCTCGACCGGCGAGGACGCGCCGCCGGCCACGGCCACCTTCAGGCTCCGCGGCGCCTCGGCGCCCTCGGCGTGGATCTTCGTCAGCATGCCCCAGTACATCGTCGGGACGCCGGCGAAGGTCGT
Organism: Nonomuraea sp. NPDC049607; assembly: GCF_040675375.1. NCBI lineage: Bacteria > Bacillati > Actinomycetota > Actinomycetes > Streptosporangiales > Streptosporangiaceae > Nonomuraea > Nonomuraea sp. NPDC049607. Next base: position 228,227 of record NZ_JBFAOV010000009.1, on the reverse strand, counting down.
CACGTTCTCCTTGCGCATGAGGTCGAGGGCCTCGCCCGGCTCGAAGCGCGGCATCAGCACGACGGTCGCGCCGCGCATGAAGGCGGTGTTCATGACGGTCGTCTGGCCGAAGGAGTGGAACAGCGGCAGCACCGCGAGATAGGTGTCGCCGCCCTCGGAGCGGGGGAACATCCTGTCGCTGATCAGCGCGTTCATCAGCATGTTCTGGTGGCTGAGCTCGGCGCCCTTGGGCTGGCCGGTGGTGCCCGAGGTGTAGAGGATCACGGCGGTGTCCTCGGGGGCGGTCTGCACGGTCTCGAAGTCGGCCGGCACGCCGTTGAGCGCGGCCCACACCGTCTCGCCGTACGGGGACTCGGTGGCCAGCGGGGTGGCGGGCAGCACGAAGAAGTGCTCGCAGCCGTCCGCGGCCTCGAACCCCGCCTTGCCGCGCTCGCCCAGCGGCAGCTCCGGCGAGCCCTCGAAGCAGAACAGCGCCTTGGCGTCGCTGTCGTCGAGGTGGTAGGCGATCTCCCGGCTCTGCAGCAGCACGTTCAGCGGCACCACCGTGGCGCCGGCCTTGAGGATGCCGAAGTAGACGAACGGGAAGTACGGCAGGTTGGGGCAGGCCAGGGCCACCTTGTCGCCCTTGCCGATGCCACGCGACACCAGCAGGTTCGCCACCTGGCGGGCGACAGTGTCGATCATGCCGTACGGCAGGCGCATGTCACCGAAGACGATCGCCGTGCCGTCGGGGTTGTTTCTGGCGCTGTCCTCCAGGACGACCGACAAGTTGAGCATGAACGCCTTCCTCCTCTGTACGCGCTTGCCGCCATCTTGGCAGCCCCTACATACCGACCGGTAGGTAACAGAGGTTACAGATGCATATGGACGCACCGGCTCACCTGGAGTAAGCAAGTGGAAGGTTACTTAGCCCCCTGGAGTGCTCATGCAGTACGACTACGTGATCGTCGGAGCGGGGTCCGCCGGGTGCGTGCTGGCCAACCGGCTGTCGGCGGACCCGTCGGTGTCGGTGGCGCTGGTCGAGGCGGGCGGGCATGACGACAAGCTGGAGATCCGCATGCCCGCCGGGTTCGCCAAGCTGTTCAAGACCGACTACGACTGGAACTTCACGACGGCCAAGCAGGACGAGATGTCCGGCCGCGAGCTCTACTGGCCGCGCGGCCGGGTGATCGGCGGCTCGTCCTCGCTCAACGCCCAGATGTGGGTGCGCGGCTGCCAGGAGGACTACGACCAGTGGGGGGTGCCCGGCTGGACGTACGAGGAGGTGCTGCCGTACTTCACCAGGGCCGAGCAGCGCGTCGGCAGCAACCACGGCGGCGTCTACGGCACCTCCGGCCCGCTCTACGTCTCCGAGCTGCGCAGCCCCAACGTCACCACGGCGGCCTTCCTGCGGGCCTGCGAGGAGCTGGGCCTGACCCGGCTCGACGAGCTGAACGGCCGCTCCAACGAGGGCTGCTGCCCCACGCCCGTCACCCAGAACCGCGGCCGCCGGTGGAGCGCGGCCGACGCCTACCTGCGCCCGGCCGCCGCCAGGCCCAACCTCACGGTGCTCACCGGGGCGGGCGTGGACCGCGTGGTGTTCGAGGGCGCCCGCGCCGTCGGCATCGAGCACAGCGGCGGCACCCTGGTCAGGGCGGCCAAGGAGGTCGTCCTGTCGGCGGGGGCGATCGGCTCGCCGTACCTGCTGATGCGCTCGGGGGTGGGCGCGCCCGAGGAGCTGCGCGAGGCGGGGGTGCCGGTCGTGCGCGAGCTGCCCGAGGTCGGCAAGAACCTCCAGGACCACCTCGCCTCCGGCGTGTACGTCGAGTGCAGGGAGCCGGTGACCCTGACCAAGGCCGAGTCCCTGGTGAACCTGCTGCGCTACGTCGTGCTGCGCTCGGGCATGCTCACCACGAACGTCGGCGAGGCGGTCGCCTTCGTCCGGACCTCGGACGAGGAGCCCGCCCCCGACATCGAGCTCGTCTTCGCCCCCGGCCCGTTCGTGAACCACGGGCTCACCCCGCCGACCGGGCACGGCCTGACCGTCGGCGTCGTGCTGCTGCAACCGGAGAGCCGCGGCCGGGTCGGGCTGAACGGCCGGGACGTGCTGATCGACCCCGGCTACCTGAGCGCGGAGGCCGACGTCAAACGCCTGGTCGCCGGGCTGAGGACGGCCAAGCAGGTGTTCGCGACGAGCGCGATGAAGCGGTACGCGGGCGGGCCGATGGCGCCGTACTGGGGGCCGGAGAGCGACGAGGAGCTGGCCCAGTGGGTGCGCGAGCGCGGCGAGACCCTCTACCACCCCGTCGGCACCTGCCGGATGGGCACGGACGAGGGGTCGGTCGTGGACCCGTCGCTCAAGGTGCGCGGCCTCGAAGGGCTCAGGGTGGTGGACGTGTCGGTCATGCCGACGCTCAACCGCGGCCACACCCACGCCCCGGCGATCATGATCGGCGAGAAGGGCTCCGAGCTGATCCTCGGGAACCGGTAGCCGGGCGCCGCGCCCCGGCGGACCTTGACGTAAGTGAGCACTTGCCCAAGGCTTGTACGGTATGACGCTCTCCACGGACCTGGACATCTCGCAGATACCGTTCTGGGGGCTGCCGCAGGCCGACCGCCTGGAGACCTTCCGGCGGCTGCGGGGGCTCGAACGGCCCCTCTTCGTGCCGGAGCAGACCATGCCGTTCATCGGCGGCGGCCCCGGCTACCACGCCCTCGTGCGGCACGCCGACGTGACCGAGGCCAGCAGGAACGCGGCCGTCTTCAGCAGCGAGCCGTGCTCCAACAGCATCCCCGACATGCCGCGCTGGCTCAGCGTCTACTTCGGTTCCATGATCAACATGGACGACCCCCGCCACGCCCGCCTGCGCAGGATCGTCTCCAGGGCCTTCACCCCGCGCATCCTGTCCAAGATGGAGGAGGACCTGGCCAGGGCCGCCGCCGAGATCGTGGACGAGGCGATCGAGCGGGGGCCGGACGACTTCGTGGCGCAGGTCGCCGCCCGGCTCCCCGTACGGGTCATCTGCGACATGATGGGCATCCCGCCGAAATTTCATGACCTCGTGTTGCGGCGGACCAACGTCATCCTCGGCAACGCCGACCCCGAGTACACCGGCATCGCCCCGAACTTCAGCCGCGTCAACGTCGCCCGCGGCCTGGCCAGGCTGCTGCACGCCGGCTACTCGCTGAACCGGATGGCCGCCCGCCTCGGCGACGAGCGCCGCAGACGGCCGACCGGCGACCTGGTCAGCCTGCTCGTGGGCGGCGAGGAGCGGCTCAGCCCGCAGGAGCTGGGCTCGTTCTTCATCCTGCTGGTGGTCGCCGGCAGCGAGACCACCCGCAACGCGATCGCCTACGGCCTGAAGCTGTTCACCGACCATCCCGGCCAGCGCGACCTGCTGCTGGCCGACTTCGACGCGCGCATCGGCAAGGCGTGCGACGAGATCGTGCGCTACGCGACCCCGGTGATCCAGTTCCGCCGCACGCTGACCCGGGACCACGAGCTGAACGGCGTGCCGTACAAGAAGGGCGACAAGGTGCTGCTCTTCTACAACTCGGCCAACCGCGACGAGTCCGTCTTCACCGACCCGGACGTCTTCGACATCACCCGCGACCCCAACCCGCACGTCGGCTTCGGCGGCCCGGGGCCCCACTACTGCCTGGGCGCCCACCTGGCACGCAGGGAGATGAGCGTGATGTTCCGCGAGCTGTTCACCCGCCTGCCCGGCATCCGGACGGCCGGTGAGCCCGACTTCCTGCTGTCGAACTTCATCAACGGGATCAAGCACCTGCCGTACACGTTCTGACCGCCTCGGCCAGGGCGTCGTCCTCGCCGCGCCAGGCCACGAACCCGTCCGGCCGCACCAGCACGGTCCCGTACGGCCAGCCCTCGACCACGTGCACCGGGACGCCGGGATCGGGCACCGGCGTCCCGGTGAACACGCTGAAATCGGGGCCGACCAGGTCGAGGGTGGAACGCTCGCCGATCCACACGTGCGGCAGCCGTGAGCCGGGCGAGCCGTCGAGGCAGAGCGTCACGTCCTCGGTCGAGGGCAGCCCCTCGGCCGCCGACGGGCCGCCGTAGCGGTAGCCGAGATGCACGATCGGGGCGTTGACCGCGCCCGCCGCCGCCCTGAGCCGGGCGGCCTCCGGGCCGTGGCCGAAGTGCATCCGCAGGTCCCGCATCCGCAGCAGCGACTGCTCCATCGCCAGCAGCGCGACCGGCCGCCGCTCGTCGTGGTAGCTCTCCAGCAGCGCGGGCGCCGACCGGCCGGACAACACCCGGGCCAGCTTCCAGGCCAGGTTGTGCGCGTCGGCGACCCCGGTGTTGAGCCCGAACGCGCCCGTCGGCGGCACGGCGTGCGCCGCGTCGCCGGCCAGGAAGACCCGCCCCTCCCGGAACCGGTCGGCGATCTGGCCGCGGGCCCGCCAGCCGAGCACGCTGACGATCTCGACCTTCAGCCCCGGGTCGCCGATCGCGGTCCTGAGCAGGTCGGGGCTCGGTTCCTGGGCGGTGTGGAAGACCCATTCGGTCGCGCCGTCGATCGCCATGAGCATCCCGGGCGCCTCAGGGTTGGTGATCTCGGCGAGCGCGAAGCCGTACTCGCCGGTCAGGTGGCTCAGGTCGGCGTGGAACATGACGTTGTGCAGCTCGGGGCCGAGCGCGCCGGGGCCGGTCACGCCGATGCCGAGCGTGGCGCGCACTCCGCTGCGCACGCCGTCCGCGGCGATCACGTAGCGGGCGCGCAGGGTGCGGGTGCCGTCCGGGCCGGACACGACCGCCGTCACGCCGTCGGCGTCCTGCTCCAGGGAGAGCAGCTCGGTGTCGTACGCGACCCGCGCGCCGCGCTCGCGGGCGGCGTCGAGCAGCACCCGGTCCAGCCGGTTCTGCGGGCAGACCCCGCGCAGCCGGGCCGGGGTGTAGGTCATCGTGTCGAACGCCTGCGTACGGGTGGGCAGACCGGCCGCGATCGCGGCGAGGTCGGCGCCGGCCAGGGTGTCCACGGTGATCTTGCCGAGGGTCGCGACGGACATGTCGACGGCCACCTCGTTCACGGCCTGCTCCAGGCCCGCCTCGCGGAGCAGCTCGACCGTCCGCGGGCCGAGGCCGGTGGCGCGGGGGTGCGCCCGCGGGCCTGGCTCGCGCTCGACGACCAGGGCGCGCACGCCGTGACGGGCGAGGAACACGGCCGCGCTCAGTCCGACGCTGCCACCACCGACGATCAGGACGTCATGCGTTTGTGGGAACACTGTTTCCGTCATGGGAACACTGTAACCACAGGCGTACGATGAAGGCCAGAGGGGGGAGCCGGATGTCACTGGTCTGGAGTCGCGAGCCGTACGCGCCGAAGCGTCGGGCCCTGAGCGTCGAGGCGATCGTGCGGGCCGCGATCGCGGTGGCCGACGCCGAGGGCCTCGACGCGGTGTCCATGCGCCGGGTGGCGACCGAGGTCAAGTCGGGCACCACCTCGCTCTACCGCTACCTGGAGAACCGCGACGAACTGCTCGACCTGATGGTCGACGCGGTGTGGGGCGAGGGCGCTCCTGGCGAGCTGACCGGCGACTGGCGGGCCGACCTGGCCGGGGTGGCCCGTGACCAGCGCGCGGGCGTGCTGCGCCATCCGTGGCTGGCCGCGCTGATGACCAGCAGGCCGGCGCTCGGGCCCAACTCGCTGCGCCGGGTGGAGCACGCCCTGTCCGCCGTCCGGCCGCTGACCTCCGACATCACGCGGGCCGCCGCCGTGATCGGGGTGATCGGCGACTACGTGCTGGGCGCGGTGGCCAAGGAACTGGCCGAGCAGGAGGCGCGGCGCCGTACGGGGTTGTCGGAGGAGGAGTGGCGGGCCGCGATCGGCCCCTACGTCCGCGAGGTGATGGCCGGTGGCGCCTATCCGGAGTTCAACCGGCGGGTGGCCGAGGCCGACGACCTGAGCTTCAGCGAGCAGTTCGAGTTCGGGCTGGCGTGCCTGCTGCGGGGGTTCGCGGAGCAAGTCCGCTGAGCAGGGCCTCGACGGCCAGGTCGAAGCGCTCCCGGTGGTCCTCGGGCGTGCCGAGGCCGTCGGCGACCGCCCGCGCCAGCACCGGATAGTCCGCCAGGTCCAGGTCGGGCTGCTCCGGGCTGTCCGGGCCCGCCTCGGCCAGCGTGTGCCCGATCACGAACGTGGACACCGCGTTGATCACGTGCAGCGCCTCCTTGGCGGTGAATCCCGCCCGGGTCAGCGCGGCGGCGGCGCGTTCGACCATGCCCAGGGCGCCCGGCGTGGCCACCGGCCTGATCGCCACCACCGGCATGAGCGCGGGATGCCGCAGCAGCTCGGCCCTGATCGACTCGGCGAACGCCTTCGCCCATACCCGCCAGTCGCCCGACGGCTCGACGGTGACGCGGGAGAGCACCAGCTCGACCAGCCCGTCGAGGACCGCGTCCTTGTTCGGCACGTAGTAGTAGAGCGTCATCGCCTCCACGCCGAGCTCCTTGCCCAGCTTGCGCATCGACAGCCCGGCCGCGCCCTCGCGGTCGATGAGGTCGAGCGCCGCCTCCAGCACCCGCTCCCTTGACATCCGCTCTCTCATACACCGTAAGATACTCCCGTCTTACACCGTAAGAGAGAGGGTTCCGGTCGTGATCGCCGAGTTCTTCGCCGCCGTCAACGAACGCCGCCTCGACGACCTGGGCGCCTATCTGGCCCCCGGCGTCGTCGACCACAACAAGATCATCTTCGGTGAGCCGGACGAGCCCGGCGCCGCCTTCGAGGGCATCCGGATGCAGCTCGACGCGTTCGACCCGTTCCACATCGAGGTCGAGGAGGTCGTCGCCGAAGGGGAGAAGCTGGTAGCCAGGATCCGCATGTCGGGCACGCACTCCGGCACCCACCCGCGCATGCCCGTCCCCACCGGGCGCAGCTTCGAGGTCGAGGCGATCTTCCTGGTGACCCTGCGCGAAGGGCGCATCAGCGAGATCCGCGCGGTCAGTGACCGGCTGGGCCTGTTCCTCCAGCTCGGCTGGGACTGGCCGGAGGTCGACTGACGCCCACTTCTCCCCGCCGGAAGAGGGCGAATGCTAGGTTTCGCATTCATGGAGATCAGGACGATCCACGCCAACGGTGTGGAGTTCGCGTATCTGACCGTGGGGGAGGGGCCGCTGGCCCTGTGCCTGCACGGGTTCCCCGACACCGCCCACACCTGGCGGCACCTGATGCCCGAGCTGGCCGAACGCGGCTACCGCGCGGTCGCGCCGTTCAGCCGCGGCTACGCGCCCACCGAGGTCCCGGCCGACGGCGCGTACGAGGAGGCGGCCCTGGTCGCCGACGTGCGCGCGCTGCACGAGGAGCTGGGCGGCGGCGACGACGCCGTCATCGTCGGGCACGACTGGGGGGCCTTCCCCGCCTACGCCCTGGCCGGGCGCTTCCGCAGGGCCGTCACGCTCGCGGTGCCGCCGCCGGGCGCGCAGCTTCCCGGGCTGCTGGCCTACGAGCAGCTCAAGCGGTCGTTCTACATCTTCCTGTTCCAGACCGTGCTGGCCGAGAGCGCCGCCGCCGACCCGGCCTTCCTCGAACGGCTGTGGCGGGACTGGTCGCCCGGCTACGACCCGGCCGAGGACCTGGAGTTCGTCCGGCGCAGCCTCGGGGAGCCCGCCAACCTGGCGGCGGCCATCGGCTACTACCGCGCGGCGCTCGGCACCACACCCCCCTCGGGCCGCTACCCGGACGTCGACCCGGCCACCGCGGGCCCGGTCCTCTACCTGCACGGCGAACGGGACGGGTGCATGGGCGTGGAGATGGCCAAGGACGCGGCCGGGAGCCTGCCGCCGGGATCGCGGGCCGAGCAGGTGGCGGACGCGGGCCACTTCCTGCACCTGGAGCGGCCCGCGGAGGTCAACCGCCTCATCCTCGACTGGCTCGGCCCCGCCTCCTGAGCGCGGCGGTCACCGCGTGCCGCCCCGACAGGCTCATCCGGCCCGTCTCCTGAGCACGGCGATCACCGGGTGCAGCCCCGACAGGCTCACCTGGACCGCCTTCTGAGTACGGTGATCACCGGGTGCAGCCCCGACAGGCTCACCTGGACCGCCTCCTCGACCCCGAATCCGGCCGGCGTCCCACCGCCGGCGCCGGGATCGTCGTGGAGCAGCGCCACGGCCAGGCCGCCGGGTTCCAGCACCCGGCGCAGCTCCCGCCACAGCGGGTCCAGGCCGTGCCCGAGCAGGCCGCGCGGCGGCACCTGCCGTCCCCACGGCGGGTTCACCAGCACCCGCCGCACGCTCCCGTCCGCGACCGGGAGCCGTCCGGCGTCGGCGAGCCCCCAGCGGAACGGGCCGGGAGCGGCGGCGGGCAGGACCGCCCGCGCGTTCGCGGCCGCCGCCGCGACGGCGGCCGGGTCGCGGTCGAACCCGGCGAGCCCGGCGTGCGGCGCGAGCACGTGCGCCTCGATGAGCGTCGTGCCCGCACCGCAGCAGGGATCGAGCACGACGCCCCGGAAGTCCGCCGCGTCCAGCCCGGCCAGCCGGGCCATCGCGGCGGCCAGCGGCGGGTGCAGCGTGCCCGGGATCGAGGACGTCTTGTACGGCCTGCGGTGCAGCGGCCGGTCCCCGGTCCGCCGGGCGATCACCGCCAGGTCGCCCTCGATCGTCACCCGCCAGGCCATCGCGCCCGACGGCGGCCGGCCGCCGCCCCGCCGGGAGTGGTAGCGCAGCCGCCACGACCGGGCCAGCTCGTGGCCGACGGCGTCCTCGATGTCGTACCTGGTGTAGTTGCGGCGTCCTGCGAACGAGGCCGACACCTCCATGCCGGAGACGCCGGAAGAATCGGAGGGTCCGGACCCGTCGGGGGCGATCCCGCGGGCCGCCCGCGCCAGCCGGGCGAGCGCGGAGCGGCCGTGGCCGACCCCGTCCACCACGGCCGCGGCCAGCAGCACGTCGTCCGCCGTGCGCAACCCCAGGAGCCCGGCTCCTGGCCTGGTCTCGAACCACACCTCCCGACGACGGACGCCGACGACCGCCCCGAAACGGGCACGCCTGATCTCCGCCGCGACCAAGGGCTCGGTGCCACGCACCGCCCTGGCCACCGCCAAGGTGAGCAACTGTTCTTCTCCCACGTCGCGACCCGGGACGGCGACAGGCCGCCCCGCATCACCGGCGGTGGGTCAGCCCACGGCCCGCCGGCGGATCGCTAGCCGAGGAGGAAGAAGAACGTCATGCGCGGAACCCTACAAAGTCCCCGGCCCCAGGAACCACAGGTTTTTCCGGTGTTGCCACGTACGGTGTACGTGACAACCATTGACGTAAGTGGTCGCTTTCCGAATGATGGCCCTATGACCGTCCTGGACTTCGACCTTTCGGACCGGAACTTCTGGGCCAGGCCCATGAGCGAGCGCGAGGCGGCGTTCGACCGGTTGCGCGCCCGACAGACGCCGGCCTTCTTCGAGGAGATGGAGATGGCCGTCGCGCCCAAGGGGCCCGGCTACTACGCGCTGGCCAGGCACGCCGACATCCTGGAGGCGAGCCGCAACCCCGAGGTCTTCTGCTCCGGCGACGGCGGCGCGACGAACATCCCCGACATGCCCGCCGAGTTCACCGAGTACTTCGGCTCGATGATCAACATGGACGACCCCCGGCACGCCCGGCTGCGCAGGATCGTCTCCCGCGCGTTCACCCCCAAGATGATCAAACAGTTCGAGTCGGACGTCGAGGCCGCCGCCGTACGGATCGTCGACGACCTGGTGGCCGCCGGTCCCGGCGGCGACTTCGTCACCGACGTGGCCGCGCGCCTGCCCTTGAAGATCATCTGCGACATGATGGGCATCCCCGAGCGCGACTACCGGTTCGTCTTCGACCGCTCGAACATCATCCTGGGCGGCTTCGACCCCGAGTACACCGGCGACGACCTCGACCAGCTCGCCACCCGCCTGCTCACCGCCGGCATGGAGCTGCAGCAGCTCGTCCAGGACCTCGCCGCGCACCGCACCGCCAACCCCACGAACGACCTGACGTCCTCGCTGGTCAACGCCAACATCGACGGCGAGCGGCTGACGATGCAGGAGCTGGGGTCCTTCTTCATCCTGCTGGTGGTGGCCGGCAACGAGACCACCAGGAACGCCATCTCCTACGGCCTGCGCCTGCTCACCAAGAACCCCGACCAGCGCGCCCTGTGGCTGGAGGACGTCGAGGGCCGCGCCCCCGGGGCCGTGGAGGAGATCGTCCGGCTGGCCTCGCCGGTGAACTTCATGCGCCGCAAGGTCACCCGCGACCACGAGATGAACGGCCACCTCTATCGCCGGGGCGAGAAGGTGGTGCTGTTCTACTGGGCGGCGAACCGGGACGAGCGGGTGTTCGCCGACCCGTACCGCTTCGACATCACCCGCCACCCCAACCCGCACGTCGGCTTCGGCGGGCCCGGGCCGCACTTCTGCCTCGGCGCCCACCTGGCCCGGCGGGAGATCACGGTGATGTTCCGCGAGCTGCTGCGGCGGGTGCCGCAGATCGAGGGCGGCCGGCCCGACCGCCTGCACTCCTCGTTCATCAACGGGATCAAGCACATGGAGTGCACGTTCTGACCCGGGCGCCGCGGCGACGCCCGGGGCCCAGCGTTACTGTGCGCTCAGCTTGAGCTGGTTCATCACCGTACGGATGTCCGGGAGGAGCTGCTTGCCCTCGTCCGGGATCGACACGAACACGATCGCGGGCACGTCGCCGCCGGTGTTGACCGCCATCGTGACGATCGTGGCCTTGGCCTTGCCGGAGGTCATGGCGTACGCGATGAGGCGGCCGGTCGCGGTCCCGACCTTGATCGGCTGCTGCGCGATCTTCCTGACCTTGTTGCCGGCGGGGTAGAAGTCCTTGCGGGCCTGGAGCACCATGCGCTTGATGACCGGCTCCAGGTCGTCCTCCTGGTAGAGGGAGGACAGGTTCGCCGGGAGCGGCCCCGACATGACCTGGGCGAACTTCTCGGGCGCGACCTGCACGTACTGGCGGGTGTCGTAGCCGAAGGTGGACTTGACCGTGGCGCGCTGGTCGAGCTGCCAGGTGCCGCCCAGGCGGGGCAGGGAGACGCCGGCCGCCGCGTCCTCCACCCGCCCGGTCACCGGGGACGCCTTGCCCGGGTACTTGGGCAGGGCGGGGATCGTGGTGGACGGCTTGCCCGTGCCCCCCTTCGTGGGGCCGGCCGAGGCCGCGGGGGAGGAGGCCGTCTTGCTCTCCGGCGTGTCCTCGCCGGCCAGCGGGCCCGCGAGGAACGCCCACAGCAGCGCCGCGATCAGGGCGATCACGACCGAGCCGCCGAGCGCGTAGATCCAGATGGGCTTGCCCGGCTCGTCGTCCAGGGAGTCGCCCTCGTACTCGTCGCCGAAGACGTTGTTCCAGAGCTCCTGCTGGCGGTCGGGAGGCGGGGTGCGCGAGCCGCTGATCTGACCGGCCGTGACGAACCGGCGGTCGGGGTCGGAGGGGTCGCGGTTCAGGTTGGAGCCGGGGCGGTTCTGGTCGTCGGGGTGGCCGTCGGCGGGCCCGCCGGGCATGCCGGGGGCGCCGGGGGCGCCGGGCATGCCGGGGCCCGTCGGAGGCGCGCCGACGTGGGCCGCCGCGAGCGGGCCGGGCTGCATCCCGTTGTCGCCGATCCCGATCATGGTGTCGGCCTGGCGGCCGCCGTACATGACGGTGTGCTCGTCGGCCGGGTGGGCGGGCGGCGCGCCGGGGCCGTCGAGCGGCGACGGCCCGGGCCGGACGGGGGCGTCGAGCGGGCCGGGCGCGCGGCCCAGCGTGACGGTGTGGTCCAGCGGGTCGCCGGCGGGCACGGAGGGGGCGGCCGAGGGGCTGTTGGGCCAGGGCGCGGGCGAGGAGAGGTTGGACCACGCGCCGGGGGACGGCGTCGGCGGCTGCGACCAGGCGGGCACCGGGTCCTGCGGCCGGACCGGCGACGACTGCTCCGGCCAGGAGACGGGGGCCTCCTGGCGGGGCGTCTCGGGCCAGCCCTGCTCCTGCCGCGGCGGCTCCGGCCAGGACGGCCGCGCCGGCTCCGGCCACGACGCGTCGCCGCCCTGCTGGTGCGAGCGCGGGTCGCTGCGCATGTCACTGCGCATGTCGTTGTGCATGTCGCCGCGCGGGTCGTTGCGGGGGGAGCCGTTGCGCGGGGCGTCGGGCCAGGAGGCGTCGGCGCGCGGCGGTTCGGGCCAGGAGGGCGCCTGCGGCGCGTCGGGCCAGGACGGCTGGGCCTGGGCGGTCTCCGGCCACGACGTCGGCACGCCGGGGGGCTCCTGCCCGCCGGACGGCCAGGAGGAAGGTACGTCGTTGCGGACCTCCGGCCAGGACGGTGGCAGGTGCGACGCCCCGGAGCTCGAGGAATTCTCCGTTGCCATTGCTGCCGGCCCTCCCGAGGTTGTGTCCGGATGTGCCGCTATATCCGGATTTGACGTACCAGGCATGATCTCATGGGATTTTCCAGGAGATACGGCTGGTTTCGCAGCGAAACGAGCGAAGCCGTGCGGATCGGTTGGCGGATCCTGCAGCGGCAGGTCGCCCTCCGGTCGACTTGGCTCAGCTGGGTACACCACGCGACGACAGTATTCTAAAGGGACATATGAGGTCACAACGGATACATCACCATCAGGTCTCGCTGGACCTGAAGGGTCTATTGTGCCTGCGCCGGTCGTCCGAGTATCTGCATTCCGCGGAAGACGTGCGCTAGGCTTGACACATGCGTTCCGCGACCCTGCTTCTTAGCGGGCCGCGACGGCCCTGAGAGGTCTCGCCGTCGCGGCTACCCCTCGTCGTGCACGAGGGGTTTTCTTATGGGTCCGAGTCAAGCCAGAAGGACAGTAGCCGTGAGTGAGTACGACCCGCAGGCGCTGCAGGCCAAGTGGCAGCAGCGATGGGAGGAACAGGAGCCCTACCGGGCGAGCGAGGACGCGGCCGACCCCCGGGAGCGGCGCTACATGCTCGACATGTTCCCCTACCCGTCGGGCGACCTGCACATGGGCCACGGCGAGGTGTTCGCCATCGGCGACGTCGTCGCGCGCTACTGGATGCAGCAGGGCTACAACGTCCTGCACCCGATCGGCTGGGACTCCTTCGGCCTGCCCGCCGAGAACGCCGCGATCAAGCGCAACGCCCACCCCGCCGAGTGGACCTACGCCAACATCGAGACGCAGGCCAACTCCTTCCGGCGCTACGGCATCTCCTTCGACTGGTCGCGCCGCCTGCACACCAGCGACCCCGAGTACTACCGCTGGAACCAGTGGCTGTTCAACCGCTTCTTCGAGCGCGGCCTGGCCTACCGCAAGGGCGGCCTGGTCAACTGGTGCCCCAACGACCAGACGGTGCTGGCCAACGAGCAGGTCGTGGCGGGCAAGTGCGAGCGCTGCGGCGCCGACGTCATCCGCCGCGAGCTGACCCAGTGGTACTTCAAGATCACTGACTACGCCCAGCGCCTGCTGGACGACATGGAGCAGCTGACCGGCTGGCCCGAGCGCCTGCTGACCATGCAGCGCAACTGGATCGGCCGCTCCGAGGGCGCCGACGTGCTGTTCGAGATCGAGGGCCGCGACGAGCCGGTCCACGTCTACACCACGCGCCCCGACACCCTCTACGGCGCCACCTTCTTCGTCGTCGCGGTCGACGCCGCGCTGGCCGACGAGATCGTCACCGACGAGCAGCGTCCGGCCTTCGAGGCGTACCGCGCCGAGGTCGCCAAGCTGAGCGACATCGAGCGCCTGGCCACCGACAAGGAGAAGACCGGCGTCTTCCTGGGCCGCCACGCGGTCAACCCGGTCAACGGCGAGCGCATCCCGGTCTGGGCGGCCGACTACGTGCTGTCCGACTACGGCCACGGCGCGATCATGGCCGTGCCCGCCCACGACCAGCGCGACCTCGACTTCGCCCGGCGGTTCGAGCTGCCGGTCAAGGTCGTCGTCCACACCGGCCTGGCCGACCCCGGCGAGACCGGCGAGGCCACGCCCGGCGAGGGCACGCTGGTCAACTCCGGCCCGCTGGACGGCCTGACCAAGGTCGAGGCCATCGCCAAGATCATCGAGATCCTGGAGGTCGAGGGCCGGGGCACCGGCGCGGTCAACTTCCGGCTGCGCGACTGGCTGCTGTCCCGCCAGCGCTTCTGGGGCACGCCGATCCCGATCATCCACTGCGCCGACTGCGGCGAGGTGCCCGTCCCCGACGAGCAGCTGCCCGTCACGCTGCCCGACCTGCGCGGCGAGGCGCTGGCGCCCAAGGGCGTCTCCCCGCTGGCCAGCGCCACCGAGTGGGTCAACGTCGAGTGCCCCAAGTGCGGCGGGCCGGCCAAGCGCGACACCGACACGATGGACACGTTCGTCGACTCGTCCTGGTACTACCTGCGCTACACCTCGCCCGGCTACACCGACGGGCCGTTCGACCCCGAGCAGGTGCGCAAGTGGGGCCCGATCGACCAGTACGTCGGCGGCATCGAGCACGCTGTCCTCCACCTGCTGTACTCGCGCTTCTTCACCAAGGTCCTGCACGACATGGGCATGGTGAGCTTCACCGAGCCGTTCCTGCGCATGCTGAACCAGGGGCAGGTGATCAACGGCGGCAAGGCCATGTCGAAGTCCCTGGGCAACGGCATCGACCTGGGCCTGCAGATCGACGAGTTCGGCGTCGACGCCGTCCGCCTGACGATGATCTTCGCCGGTCCGCCGGAGGACGACATCGACTGGGCCGACGTCTCGCCGGCCGCCTCGCAGAAGTTCCTGGCCCGCGCGCTGCGCGTGATGTCGGAGGCGACCGCCGAGCCCGGCGTGTCGTTCGAGGGCGGCGACGCCGAGCTGCGCAAGGTCACCCACCGCACCATCGACGAGGTCACCAAGCTGGTCGAGTCGCAGCGCTTCAACGTCGCGGTGGCCCGCATGATGGAGCTGACCTCGGCCGCGCGCAAGGCCATCGACTCCGGTCCCGGCGCGGCTGACCCGGCGGTGCGCGAGGCCGCCGAGTCGCTGGCCGTCATGCTGTCGCTGGTGGCGCCCTACGTCGCCGAGGAGGGCTGGGAGCGCCTGGGCCGCACGGCTCCGGTCGCCTTCGCCGGCTGGCCGGTCGCCGACCCCGCGCTGCTGGTGCAGGAGTCGGTCACGTGCGTGGTGCAGGTGGCGGGCAAGGTGCGCGACCGGCTGGAGGTCGCCCCCGACATCTCCGAGGACGAGCTGCGGGCCCTGGCCCTGGCCTCCGACAAGGTGGCCGCCTACCTCCAGGGCGCGCCGCGCAAGGTGATCGTGCGCGCGCCCAAGCTGGTCAACATCGTCCCGTAGGCGAGGCCCCCGGGTCTCGTCCGGTCAGATCCGGCGCAGGGCCGGCAGGAGTTCCTTCTCCGCCCAGTCGAAGAACGGCTCCTGCTGCTCGTGCCCGATCTGCACGAGCGCCACGTGGGTGTACCCGGCGTCGGCGAACTTCTTGACGCCCTGCACGACCGCGTCCAGGTCGTCGCCGCACGGCACGCTCTTCGCGACGTCCTCGGGGCGTACCGAGCCGGCCGCGGCGGCGAAGTTCACCGGGCCGGGCAGCTCGGCCATGACCTTCCAGCCGCCGACGCCCGACCAGCGCCACAGCCGGTGCGCCCGCTCCTTGGCGGCCTCGGGGTCGGTGTCGTAGGCGATCGGCAGCTGACCGTAGACCGGCTTGCCGTGGCCGCCGGCCGCCTGGAACTGCTGCACCACCTCGGGCATCGGGTCGTTGACGACGAGCACGTCGCCCAGGTCGGCGGCGATCTCGGCCGACCTGCCGCCGGAGGCGGCGATGCCGATCGGCACCTGCTCCTCGGGCAGGTCGTAGAGCTTGGCGGAGTCGACGTCGAAGAACTCGCCCTGGTAGGTGACGTAGTCGCCGCTGAACAGCTCCTTGATGATCTGCACGGCCTCGGCGAACATCCGGTGCCTGGTGTCCACCGGCGGCCAGCCCTCGCCCACGACGTGCTCGTTGAGGTTCTCGCCGGCGCCCAGGCCCAGGGTGAACCGGCCCTCGCTCAGCACGCCCATCGTGGCCGCCTTCTGCGCCACCACCGCCGGATGGTAGCGCATGATGGGGCAGGTCACGTACGTCATGAGCGGCAGGCGCTCGGTGACCTGCGCCGCCGCGCCCAGCACCGACCAGCAGTACGGCGAGTGGCCCATCTCCTCGATCCACGGGAAGTAGTGGTCGGAGATGACCGCGTAGTCGAAGCCGACGCGTTCGGCGGTGGCGGCATAGTCCACCAGTTCGCGGGCCGGGGTCTGCTCGGACATCAAGGTGTAGCCGATTTGCACCATATGGTCGGGCTACCCATCTTCGTCCGCATTAGGGTCGGGCGTCCGGAGATCAATCGTCACTGCGGAGCTCCTCGATCACCAGCCCCAGGCCGATGGCCAGCAGCCAGAGGTCCTTGGACAGGCCGATGCCCTGCTGGGTCGGGCGCAGGCTGCCCTCCTCGCGCATGCCCGGCGTCCTGAGGTAGAGCCCGAGCAGGCCCGCCGCGAACGCGGTCAGCCCCGCGCCGGCCAGCAGCGACGGCACGAACGGCAGGACGAGCGCGGCCCCGAGGGCGAGCTCGCCCTTCGACAGCAGCCTGGTGAAGGCCACCGGGTCCAGGCCGCGCAGGAACGGGTACGTGCCCGAGGCCATGCCGTGCAGGCCGGCCGCCGTCTGCTCGTCGGCCTCGGCCTTGCCGAAGCCGGAGTTCAGGATGATGGCGGCGGCGGCCAGGCGGGGCGGGAGCTGGTGCGGGCGGGCGATGAATCTCATGATTCCTCACAGTGTGTGATTTGTGGCGTTCAGCTCCTTCCCTGCCGCTCCTCGCACATCCGGGGCATCGGACGGTCTTGGCTGTTCGCGTACGGTGGAGCGCTGCTGTGAGAGAAAATCTTTAGCTGGTTTGGTGTCTCGCATTAGTGTCTAGCTGTGACATATGGCGCATACCTGAGATACCCGCACCTGTCCGGTGACCTGGTCACCTTCGTCGCCGACGACGATGTCTGGCTCGCCCCCGTCGCCGGTGGCCGGGCCTGGCGCTTCACCGCCGACCGCGTGCCGGTCTCCTCCCCGCGGTTCTCGCCCGACGGCTCGCGCATCGCGTGGACCAGCGGCAAAGAGGGCGCCCCCGAGGTTTTCGCGGCCGAGCTCGACGGCCCCGAGGGCACGCGGCTGACGCACTGGGGCAACGCGATGACCGGCGTCCGCGGATGGGCCGGCGACGACGCCGTGCTCGCGATCAGCTCCACCGGGGAGGCGTCGCGCACCCGGCTCTGGGCGTACGCCGTCCCGCTCGACGGGGGGCCGGCGGCGCGGCTGCCGTACGGATGGGTCGGCGAGGCGGCCGTCAGCGGCTCGAAGGTGGCCACGGTGTCGCCGATCTGGCGCGAGCCGTCCCAGTGGAAGCGCTACAAGGGCGGCACGGCGGCCAAGATCTGGGTCGACGCCGAGGGCGACGGGGAGTTCACCAGGCTGTTCGCCGACAGCCCGGCCCAGTACTGGGCGATCAACTGGGTCGGCGACCGGATCGTCTACCTGTCCGACGTGGACGGCGCCGGGAACCTCTACTCGGCCCTCCCCGACGGCTCCGACGTGCGCCGGCACACCACCCACGACGAGTTCTACGCCCGCCACGCCACGAGCGACGGCCGGCGGGTGATCTACAGCCACGCCGGGGACCTGTGGCTGCTGGAGAGCCTGGACGCGGAGCCGTACAAACTGGACGTGAAGCTCGGCGGCCCGCGGCCGGGACGGGCGCGGCGGCCCGCGCCCACGCGCGTCGGGGGCTTCTCGCCGGACGCGACCGGTCGGGCCAGCGCGGTCGAGCTCCGCGGCACCGCGCACTGGGTGACCCACCGCGACGGGCCCGCGGGCGCGCTCCGGGTGGAACCCGGCGTGCGGGTGCGCCTGCCGCGCGCCCTCGGCGCCGACGGCCGGGCCGTGTGGGTCTCGGACGCCGGCGGCGAGGACGGCCTGGAGGTCGGCACCCCGGGCGGCGAGATCAGGACCCTGGCCGGCGGGCAGCTCGGCAGGGTGCTCGAACTGACCGCCGCGCCCGACGGCAAGCACGCGGCCGTGGCCACCCACGACGGGCGGCTGCTGGTCGTGGACCTGGAGTCGGGCGACCTGCGGGAGCTGGACCGCACCACGCAGGGCGACATCAGCGGGCTCACCTTCTCGCCGGACTCCGGCTGGCTGGCCTGGGTGCACCCCGACCACGAGCCGCTGTCGCAGATCAAGATGGGCCGCGTGGACGGCACGTCCGTGATCGACGTGACGCCGCTGCGCTTCTCCGACTACGACCCGATGTTCACCAAGGACGGCAAGCACCTGGCGTTCCTGTCGGTGCGCACGTTCGACCCGGTCTACGACGCGCACGTCTTCGACCTGTCGTTCCCGGCGGGCTGCCGGCCGTACATCGTGCCGCTGCAGGCCACCACGCCGTCGCCGTTCGACCCGTCGTTGCAGGGACGCGGGTTCAACGGGGAGGACGACAAGCCGGCCAAGGACGACAAGAAGGACGACGCGCCGCCGCGTACCGAGGTGGATCCCGAGGGGCTGGCCTCGCGGGTGGTGCCCGTCCCCGTGCCGGCGGGCCGCTACGGCAACCTCAGGACCGCCAAGGACGCGCTGCTGTGGCTCCGCCACCCCGTCACGGGCCAGCTCGGCGACGGCACCGAGCCGACGAGCGAGACCGTGCTCGAACGCTACGACCTCAAGAAGCGCGCCAAGGCCGAGCTGGGCAAGGAGGTGCGCGCCTTCGAGGTCAGCGGCGACGGCACCAGGCTCGTCACCAACGGCAAGAACGGGCTGCAGACGCGGGCGGCCGGCGAGGGCGACGAGGTCGTCACGATCGACCTCGACCGCATCACCGTCCAGATCGACCCGGTCGCCGAGTGGCTCCAGGGCTACCGCGAGGCCGGACGGCTCATGCGCGACCACTTCTGGCGCGAGGACATGGGCGGCCACGACTGGCAGGCCACGCTCGACCGGTACGAGCCGCTGGTCTCCCGCCTCGGCAGCCACTCCGAGCTGATCGACCTGCTGTGGGAGGTGCAGGGCGAGCTGGGCACCTCGCACGCCTACGCCAGGGGCCACGACGGCGTCACCGATCCGCGCCGCCGTCAGGGGCTGCTCGGCGCCGACCTGGCCAAGGACGAGGACGGGACGTGGCGGGTCGAGCGCATTCTGCCCGGTGAGACGTCCGACCACGCGGCCCGCTCGCCGCTGCTCGCGCCCGGCGTCGCGATCCGTCCCGGTGACGCGATCGTGGCGGTGGGCGGACGTCCGGTCGATCCGGTACGCGGCCCGCTCGCGCTGCTGTCCGGCACCGCCGACCAGCCCGTGGAGCTGACCGTGCGGCCCGCCGCCGGCGGCTCGCCGCGCCGGGTCGTCGTCACCCCGCTCGCCGACGACAGCCAGCTCCGCTACCACGACTGGGTGGAGAACCGGCGGGCCTTCGTCCGCGAGGCGTCCGGCGGCAGGCTCGGTTACCTGCACGTACCGGACATGGTGGCCACCGGGTGGGCGCAGTTCCACCGCGACCTGCGTACCGAGATGGCCTACGACGGGCTGGTCGTGGACGTGCGCGAGAACAGCGGCGGGCACCTGTCGGAGCTCGTGCTGGAGAAGCTGTCGCGCAGGGTCACCGGCTGGGCGCGGGCCCGCGGCTACGAGCCGATGCGCTACCCCGAGGACTCGCCCCGCGGGCCCATCGTGGCCGTCGCCGACGAGTTCGCCGGGTCCGACGGCGACATCGTCAGCGCCGGGATCAAGAACCGCGCCCTCGGCCCGCTGGTCGGCACCCGGACCTGGGGCGGCGTCATCGGCATCGACTCGCGCTACTCCCTCGTGGACGGGACCGTGGTGACCCAGCCGCGGTACGCGTTCTGGCTGGAGGGGCCGGGCTGGGGCGTGGAGAACCACGGCGTCGATCCTGACGTCGAGGTCGTGATCACGCCGCAGGACCGGGTGGCGGGCCGTGACCCGCAGCTGGAGAAGGCGGTCGAGCTGGCGCTCGCCGCCCTTGAGGAGCGCCCGGCCGCCACCGCGCCCGATCTGCCGCCGCTGGGCTGATCCTCCCGCCGAGGGGTGGCCCGTCCGGGCCGCCCCTCGGCCTGGCCGGGTCGTTCCTCAGCTCAGCCTGGTGAGGATCTCCGACAACATCGCCTCCGTCGTCGCGAAGTTCAGCCGTACGTAGTCCGCGCCGCCCGGCCCGAACGCCGCGCCGTCATTGAGCCGCACCTTCGCCTCCCGCTCGATGACCTCGGCCGTGCCCGGCCGTCCGGTGTGCAGCCACGCCAGGTAGGTGGCCTGTGGGACCCGGTACCCGAACCGGTCCGGCAGCCGCTCGGCGATCAGGCGGCGGTTGATGTCGAGCAGCGCCCTGGTCCTGTCCAGCCAGGCGTCACCGTGCCGCCAGGCCGCGACCGTGGCCTCCACCCCGAGCAGGTTCGCCGACCCGAACAGGAACGGCGGCTGCGCCGCCACGGCCGCGCGCACCTCGGCGGGGCCGATGTGGGCGACCGAGCAGCGGATTCCGCCCAGGTTGAACGCCTTCGTCGCCGAGGTGAGGGTGACCGTGCGCTCGGGGAGGATCGTGGCGAAGGGGATGTGCCGGTGCGGTTCGTACGTGAGGTCGGCGTGGATCTCGTCGGCCAGGACCAGCAGGTCGTGGCGTTCCACGTGCTCGGCCAGCCCTTCCAGCTCGGCGCGGGTGAACACGCGGCCCGTCGGGTTCTGCGGGTTGACCAGCAGGAGCACCCGGCAGCCGGACAGGTCGGGCACCTCGAACCGCCACGCGTCGCCGTCCGGTTCGAGCTGGATGGGGACGAGCGGGCGTTCCATGGTGTCGAGGGTGGTCAGGAACGGGTGGTAGGCGGGGGTGTGCAGCGCGACGCCGTCACCGGGCCTGGTCCAGAGGTGCAGCAGCACCTGGAGGGCCTGGTTGATGTCGCTGAACGTGTGGACGTACGAGGGGTCGGCGGCCCAGCCGTGGCGGGCGGCCATGCGCTCGGCGAACGCCTCGGCCAGGGGGCCGCTCTGCGGCTGGTCGAGCCAGGTCGGGTAGCCGAGGTCGCCGGCGGCGCGGCGGGTCAGGGCCTCGATCACCTCGGGGGCGGTGGAGAGGTCCATGTCGGCGATCCAGGCCGGGATGACCCCGGGGGCGGGGAGTGCCCACTTGAGACCGTCATGTGTCTCTTTGAGGTCCTGCATCTCCTTGGAGACGTTGGTCTCTTTGGGGGCATGCGTCTCTTTTGGGGGGTTCGTGTCGGTCACGGGCACATTCTAGGAGTTTGCGGCGTGGCAGGGCTGTGGGGCGTGACGCCGTGCCCGCGCGGTTGTTACCCGTGGTTGGTACCGGTGGTTGGTGGGCGCGGTGGGTGCGCGATGGTGGCTGTGGTCGGTGGTCGTCGGTGCTGTCGTGGAGGCGTTTGTGGCTGCGCCGGTGGAAGCGGGGCTCGTTGGAGCGGTGGCGCTACCGGTCGTCTTTCGCCTTTGGGGCGCCCTGTCGCGGCATGCGTGATGGGCCCGGCCGTGTTGCTGCTGTCCGGGCCTGGAGGGGCGCGAGCGGGCCACGCGGCGCCGCCCTCCCCGGTGAGGCCGGGTGAAGGGCCCCGCCGGGGAGGGCGGCGTCAGGTGCGTGCGACCTGCGAGGAATCGCCAGATGGCGCGAGCGACCGCAGCCCCCGTACGAGGGAGGCCGGATCGTATGGAAGTCGGACGGCGGCCGCGACCCCCCGTGGAGGAGGGCGGCTGCCGGTCGGCGACGGAGTGCTAGAGGCGACGGAGGACGGCCACCACCTTGCCCAGAACGCTGGCCTCGTCGCCGGGAATGGGCTCGTAGTTCGGGTTGTGAGGCACCAGCCACACGTGCCCGTCCTTGCGCTTGAACGTCTTGACCGTGGCCTCGCCCTCGATCATGGCGGCCACGATGTCGCCGCTCTCGGCGACCGGCTGCTGGCGGACGACCACCCAGTCGCCGTCGGCGATGGCGGCCTCGATCATCGAGTCACCGGCGACCTGGAGCAGGAAGAGCGTGCCCTCGCCGACGAGCTGCTTGGGAAGGGCGAAGACGTCCTCCACGCTCTCCTCGGCCAGGATCGGGCCACCGGCGGCGATGCGGCCCACGAGCGGCACGTAGGCGGCGGTCGGCCGGCTCACGGGCGCCTCGTCGTCGGTCGCGTCGGGGTCGACCCACAGCACGGGCTCGCCGGGCAGGCGCACCTCCAGAGCGCGCGGCCGATGCGGGTCGCGCCGCAGGTAGCCCTTGCGCTGCAGGGCGGTCAACTGGTGCGACACGCTGGACGTGCTCGTCAGCTGCACGGCCTCGCCGATCTCGCGCATCGAGGGCGGGTAGCCGCGCTGCTGCACCGAATCGCGGATCACTTCGAGGATCTTGCGCTGCCTGGGCGTCAGGCCCAGGGAGTCGCGTCGGCGCACCGCGAGGTCTGTGACCCCGTTCGCGTCTTCCCGCTCGCTCATGCTCTTCCTCCTCGCCTGGCGGCGGCCCGCCTCACCGGCGAACCTCCCGGTCCGTGGTCTTGATGTCGCACACAGCGACCGTATCGCTGTTGAAGATCATCTTCAAACAATTGTTCGAGTCTTCCTCGAAATTGTTGCCAGCGTGGTGTACAACATCGTACGGGAGTTCGATCGACACCGTGTTCGATTTGCTGATCATATTTTGGCCGCTTCCTCGGGCCAGACGGCGGGAGGTCAATCGTGCGAACGATCCCGAGCACCGACACGACCAGCGAAGACGTCAACCGGCTCACTCTCATCGCCGACGCCACCCGGGGTCGGGGCCGACGGGGGGACGACCCGCGTACGGGCTCCGGCCGGCACGAGAACCGGGCAGAACGGCCCGCGCCCGATTCGAACACCCGGCGGCGCCGTACCGGCGGCTCCGGTGGCGCCGCGCGCGGCTCGGACCGCCCCCGTCTGTGGCTGGTCCCCTCGCCGCGTCCCGACGCGGACGCGGACACCGACCGGGCGGGGGCGCGGGACGGCGCGGAACCCCGTCTCACCGACGCCACGCTCACCGGCCGCCGCCACGCGGGCCGGGGCGTCGCTGCCGGGACGGACGTCACCCAGCTCCGCGACCGCCCGCCCGAGACCGCCTCCGCCGAACGCGAACGCGAACGGGGTTCGGGCCGACGGGCAGGGCGTCTGGCGCGGGGGCGCGAGGGGCGTCGTCCAGGGGCGGACGTGGCCGAGAAGCGAGGGGCCGGGGAGGCTCCGCGCGGCAAACAGCGCCGACGGTCACCCGAAGCACGCCGACGACGTCCGGAGGGCGAGGCGGAGGCGACGGAGACACGAGGCCGGGCGGCACGACAGGCAGGACGGGCCTCGGCGGACCTGCCGGACGGCCGTCGGGAACGACGCCCGGACCCGCGAGGCGACCGCCCATGGGGACGGCGCCGCCCGGGCGAGCCCGTGAGCCGACTCGACGCTCGAAGGCGCCGCTCCGGTGACAGGGCGGCCGAGCAGACGGAGACGCAGGGGCGGCGTCGGGGGGAGACGGGCGGTCGGCTCGACACGCAGAGGCGAGGCCCGGGACAGATGGCGGAGCGGTTCGGGCGGCGGAGAAGGCGTTCGGGCGAGCCTTCTGACGGGGATCGGGGGCAGGTGGCGGAGCGGTTCGGGCGGCGGAGAGGGCGTTCGGGCGAGGTTGTGCAGCGGGGGCAGGTGCTGGCCGGGCCGGGGGGTTCGGGGCGTCGGGGGGCGCGAGGGGACGGGAGTTCCGGTGGGGGAGAGGTTCACGGGGGGCGTGAGGTGCTGGGGCGTGTCGTGGGGGTCGGAAGTGCTCGGGCCGGTAACGGCGGAGGGCGTGTGTGGAGTCGTCGGGCGTTGCGGCGGCCGGGGCGTGGCGTCGGAGTGATCGTGCGGAGTGGAGGGGGCAAGGCTCCCGCTCCTCCGGTGCGGCTGACCCGGCGGGGGCGGATCGTGCTCGTGGTGGGCATGGTGTTGCTGTCCTTGGGCGGGTTCTGGCTGGGGACGCGGGCGGCTGGGCATGCGGCCGCGGGTGCCGTGGTGCCTGGCCGTGCGGGGGTGTCGTCGGTGGAAGCCGTTCTGGGGGCCGGAGTGTGGGGGATCGCGGACGCGCGGTGACCGGCGGTGGGCCGGGGGCGCCTTGACGGGTTGCCCGGCGCTCCGTCCCGGCGCCAGGCTGCACGTCCCTCCGCGCCGCCGACCGCCGACCGGCGACCAGCCGACCGTTGACGGCTGACCGCTGGGGGTCGGGGCCGGTCGGGCCGGTCTCGTCCGGAGTGCTGAGCCGCCGGTCCCGCCACCTCCGACGGGGGCGTCTGGGAGGGGTGAACTGACCGCGCCGCATCGCCTGTTCGCTTCTGGACGGGGCAGGTCGGGCGCGTTCGCCTCCGGTGGTGACCTCTGGGAGGGGTGGGCCGGTCTCCTTCGCCTTCGCCGGTGGCCTCTGGGAGGAGCACGCCGGTCTCGCCCGCCGCCTCTGGGCGGGGCGGTCCTGTCGCGTCAAGGGGCCGGTTCCGGTGGGTGTGCGTGGGAGCAGGGCTGATCTGTGGTGGTGGCGGGTGCGGAGGTTCTTGTGGGGATTTCGGGGGTAGGGGGGAGGGTCTTTCGGGAGCCGTGGGAGGTGGGGGGAGGGTGTGGGCTCCGGTACCTTTGTGGGGCCTGTTTGGGCTGGTCGCCGTCGGGTGACGGAGGGCGGCCGGCGCGGGCGCGCGGGGGCCTGGCCGGGGCGACACGCCCGGGGCCTGTGTGACTGAGGGGCTGATCAGCGACTTCGGCTCCACGGTGCCGCTCAACTTGCGTTCATGGTCGCGCGCTTCTACGGTTGGACCACAACATCTAGTAGTTACACCGATGTCGGTTCACCACACCTTGTGTTTCCGTGACCGCACCATGGCGAGCCGTGGGGCGTGCGCGAGCGTACCGCGGCGAGGGTTTTACGCGTGTGGTGTGCCGTGCAGGTCAAGGAGGCGAAGCCGTGCACTGTCCGTTCTGTCGCCACCCTGACACCAGGGTCATCGACAGCCGGTCCACGGACGACGGCGCGGCCATCCGGCGCCGCCGTACCTGTCCCGAGTGCGGGCGCAGGTTCACCACGCAGGAGACCGTCCTGCTGATGGTGAGCAAACGCAGCGGGGTGACGGAGCCGTTCTCGCGGGACAAGGTCGTCGCGGGCGTGCGGCGGGCCTGTCAGGGCAGGCCGGTCAGTGAGGACTCGCTGGCGCAGCTCGGGCAGCGCGTCGAGGAGGCCATCCGGGCCAAGGGCGCGGCCGAGCTGCCGTCGAACGAGGTGGGCCTGGCGATCCTCGGTCCGCTCCGGGAGCTGGACGAGGTGGCCTACCTGCGATTCGCATCGGTTTATCGCGGTTTCGAGAGCCTGGCGGACTTCGAAGCCGAGATCTCACAGTTGAAGGCGGAGAAGGGGGAGTCATGACGGACACGGCCAGCGGTTCAGTGGCGCGCGGGGGAAAGAGGCCGCGTAAGGGGTTGCGGATGAAGCGGATCTTCACCAAGCCCGGCGTGCACCCGTATGACGAGGTCCAGTGGGAGCGCCGTGACGTCGTGATGACGAACTGGCGCGACGGCTCGATCAACTTCGAGCAGCGGGGCGTCGAGTTCCCCGAGTCCTGGTCGGTGAACGCGGCCAACATCGTGACCACCAAGTACTTCCGCGGCGCCGTGGGCACGCCGCAGCGCGAGTGGAGCCTGAAGCAGCTCGTCGACCGGGTCGTCGGCGTCTACACCAGGACGGGCATCGAGCACGGCTACTTCGCCAGCGACGAGGACGCCGAGATCTTCGACCACGAGCTCAAGCACGCGCTGGTCCACCAGGTCTTCGCGTTCAACTCGCCGGTCTGGTTCAACGTGGGCACCGCGTCGCCGCAGCAGGTCAGCGCGTGTTTCATCCTCTCCGTGGACGACCAGATGGAGTCGATCCTGGAGTGGTACAAGGAAGAGGGCGTGATCTTCAAGGGCGGTTCGGGGTCGGGGGTCAACCTGTCCCGCATCCGTTCGTCCAAGGAGCTGCTCTCCAGCGGCGGCACGGCCAGCGGCCCGGTCAGCTTCATGCGCGGCGCGGACGCCTCCGCGGGCACGATCAAGTCGGGCGGCGCGACGCGCCGGGCGGCCAAGATGGTCGTGCTCGACGTCGACCACCCCGACATCGAGGAGTTCATCGAGACCAAGGCGCGCGAAGAGGACAAGGTTCGCGCCCTGCGTGACGCCGGTTTCGACATGGACCTGGGCGGCAAGGACATCGTCTCCGTCCAGTACCAGAACGCCAACAACTCGGTGCGCGTCTCCGACGAGTTCATGAAGGCGGTGGAGAAGGGCGACGAGTTCGGCCTGCGCGCCCGCCTGACCGGCGAGATCATCGAGAAGGTCGACGCCAAGGACCTGTTCCGCAAGATGGCCAAGGCCGCCTGGGAGTGCGCCGACCCGGGTGTGCAGTACGACGACACGATCAACGACTGGCACACCACGCCGGAGACCGGCCGGATCACCGCCAGCAACCCGTGCTCCGAGTACGTGCACCTGGACAACTCCTCGTGCAACCTGGCCAGCATCAACCTGCTGAAGTTCCTGAAGGACGACAACACCTTCAACGTCGCCGACTTCGTCAAGCTGACCGAGCTGATCATCACCGCGATGGACATCTCGATCACCTTCGCCGACTTCCCGACCGAGCGGATCGGCGAGACCACGCGGGCCTACCGCCAGCTCGGCATCGGCTACGCCAACCTGGGCGCGCTGCTCATGGCCACGGGCCACGCCTACGACTCCGACGGCGGCCGCGCGGTGGCCGGGGCGATCACGTCGCTGATGACCGGTGTGTCCTACCGGCGCAGCGCCGAGCTGGCCGGCGTGGTGGGGGCGTACGACGGTTATGCCCGCAACGCCGAGCCGCACAAGCGGGTCATGCGCAAGCACGCCGCGGCCAACGACAACCTGCGCACGGTCGGCACCATGGACGCGAAGATCCACGCCGAGGCGTCGCGCCAGTGGTCGGAGTGCCTGAAGGTCGGCGAGAAGAACGGCTACCGCAACGCCCAGGCCAGCCTGCTCGCCCCCACCGGCACCATCGGCCTGATGATGGACTGCGACACCACCGGCATCGAGCCCGACCTCGCGCTGGTCAAGTTCAAGAAGCTGGTCGGCGGCGGCTCGATGCAGATCGTCAACCAGACGATCCCGCGGGCGCTCAAGCAGCTCGGCTACCAGCAGGAGCAGATCGAGGCCATCGTCGAGTACATCGGCGAGCACAGCCACGTCGTCGACGCCCCCGGCCTGCGCAAGGAGCACTACGAGGTGTTCGACTGCGCGATGGGCGAGCGGGCCATCGCGCCGATGGGCCACGTGCGGATGATGGCGGCGACCCAGCCGTTCCTGTCCGGCGCGATCTCCAAGACGGTCAACCTGCCGGAGTCGGCCTCGATCGACGACATCGAGCAGGTCTACCTGGAGGGCTGGAAGCTCGGCCTGAAGGCGCTGGCCGTCTACCGCGACAACTGCAAGGTCGGCCAGCCGCTGTCGGCCGGCAACGGCGCCAAGAAGGACGAGCCGAAGGCCGTCGAGGCCGAGCCCGAGGTCAAGGTCATCGAGGTCAACCGGCCGACCCGGCGGCGCATGCCCAACCAGCGTCCCAGCATGACCACCCGTTTCACCGTGGGCGGGGCCAAGGGCTACATGACCGCTTCGTCCTACCCTGACGACGGGCTCGGCGAGGTCTTCCTCAAGATGTCCAAGCAGGGCTCGACGCTGGCGGGCGTCATGGACGCCTTCTCGGTGGCGATCTCCATCGGCCTCCAGTACGGGGTGCCGCTGGAGACGTACATGAGCAAGTTCGTCAACATGCGGTTCGAGCCGGCGGGCATGACGGACGACCCGGACATCCGGATGGCCACGTCGGTGATGGACTACATCTTCCGTCGTCTGGCCCTCGACCACCTGCCCTACGACGAGCGGGCGGCCCTCGGCATCTTCTCGGCGGCCGAGCGCGCCGCGCAGCAGCGCGGCGAGGACCCGGCGGCGCTGCAGGAGGCGGTCGACCGCGAGGCGCTGGCCCAGTCGGCGCCGATCGAGGAGAAGCCGAAGCCGGAGCCGGTCAAGGAGCTGACGCTGGAGAGCCACCAGCGGTTCACCGCCGACGCGCCGCTCTGCATGACCTGCGGCACCAAGATGCGGCCCGCCGGAAGCTGCTACGTCTGCGAGGGCTGCGGCTCGACCAGCGGTTGCAGCTGATCCGAGTTGCTGAGCTGAGCTGAGGGGGATCCGGGAACGGGTCCCCCTCAGCGGCGTTCGCGGGGTCAGGTCTCGGTCAGCACGTCGCGCAGGACGTCGGGCCGGTCGGTGATGATGCCGTCCACCTGGTACGTCAGCAGGCGGCGCATGACGTCGGGGCTGTCGACCGTCCAGGCGAAGACCTTCATGCCGTGGTCGTGGACGAGCCGCACGTACGAAGGGGTGATCCCGGCGTACGGCGGGTTGACGTATGTCGCGAACCCGGACAGGCCGGACAGCGTGTCGGCGTCCGGCGTGCCGAGCAGCCCGATCGGCACCTCGGGCAGCAGCCGGTGGAAGGCGCGCATCGAGTCCCAGTCGAACGACTGCGCCACCAGCCGCCCCGGCATGAGCCAGACGGGATCGGCGCGCAGCGCGCGGACGATGCGTTCCTCGATGCCCGGGTAGAGCCGGGGCTCCTTGACCTCCATCAGCAGGCCGACGCGGGAACCGGCCATCGCGCGCAGCGCCTCCTGGAGGGTCGGGACCCGTTCGCCGGTGTACTCCCGGTCGAACCAGGAACCCGCGTCCAGCCTGCGGATCTGCGCGAGCGTGAGGTCGCGCACCCGCCAGGGGGCCAGCTCGGGCAGGACGTGCTCGACGTCGGTGGTCCGGGCGAGGGTGGTGTCGTGCATCAGGACCAGCTCGTGGTCCTTGGTCTCCTGGACGTCCAGCTCGAACATGGCGGCCCCCTGGCGGGCGGCGAGCTGGAAGGCGGCGACGGTGTTCTCCGGCGCGTACGCCGACGCGCCCCGATGGGCGACGTCGACCACAGTGCCGACCGCGGCGGCAGGCGGGGAGGCCAGGGCCAGGAGGACGAGGGGCAGGGACAGGGCGAGTCGCCGGAACATGGATCTCCTCGGTTGGGGGAGGGGACCGACAAACCCGACCATGACAAGGCCGGATGACCGCGAGTTGAGGGCTCGGTAACGGAGTGGTGCCCGCCGGATGAGACTTTGACACCGCGGGCGGCAAGGCTTCTGGGACACGCGTGAGGGGCGGGTCGCCCGTGGCGGCCCGCCCCTCCGGTGTGCAGGTGTTACCTGAGGCCACCGTCCAGCGCGGTGGTGAGGACGCCGGTGTCACCCGACATCTCCCAGATCATCGCGCCCAGCAGCCCCTTGCTCTTGAGCCAGGCGGTCTTCTTACCGATCGACCAGGCGTCGTCGAACGACCACCACTGACCGTTGTTGCCGGTGTAGCAGTAGGTGGCGACGGCCACCTCGTCGTGGCGGACCGTGCAGCCGGGCACCATGGCGAGCAGGTTGCTGTAGCCGCGGGTGCCCGCCTCCTCCTGGAACTGGCCGGGAGCCGCGCCGTGCGCGTCCTGCCACTCGCCGGCCTTGCCGCCGTCGGTCACCTGCTGCCAGCCGCGGCCGTAGTAGGCCAGGCCGATGGTGAGCTTGCGCGGGTTGACGCCGGCCTGGAGGTAGACGTCGACGGCCTTCTCCACGCTGAAGTCCGGGTTGTACGGGCTGTCCGCGTCGAGGTACAGGTTGCCCTGGTGGCCGGTGCGGTTCGGCTCCCAGGAGTTGTCGCTGCCCGCGCCGTGGAAGTCGTAGCCCTGGATGTTGAAGATGTCCAGCGACTTGGCCACCTCGGGCAGGTCCCAGCCGGCGGCGATCTTGGCCGGGTCGGCCGGGGTGAACGCCGTGAGCTGGTACCGCTTGCCGGTCGTCGTCGTCAGCGCGTCGAGCTGGCGGCGGAACTCGGCGATGAGCAGCGTGTTGTTGGCCTTGTCGTTGGCGCCCACGTGGTTGCCCGCGTGTCCTTCGGCGCCCGGCCACTCCCAGTCGAGGTCGATGCCGTCGAAGATGCCGGCGGCCGTGCCCGGCCCGCCCTTGCCGTTGTAGTCGGGCAGGTTGCCCTTGATGTAGGTGTCGATGCAGGAGGACACGAACTTCTTGCGCGAGGCGTCGGTCGCCGCCACGTCGGAGAAGTACTTGGAGTACGTCCAGCCGCCGAGCGAGATCAGCACCTTGAGGTTCGGGTACTTCGCCTTGAGCTTCTTGAGCTGGTTGAAGTTGCCCTGGAGCTTCTCCCAGCCGGTGTCGGCGACGCCGTCGACCGACTGGGCGGAGCTGAACGGCCTGCCGTAGTCGGCCTCGGCGTCACCGGCGCCGTCGCCCTGGTTCGGGTCCTGCGGGTCGGACGTGGTGCCCTTGGTGACGCCCTGCAGGCAGGTCAGGTTCTTGGAGTCGATGTTGGCGAAGGCGTAGTTGATGTGGGTCAGCTTCGCCGCGTTCCCGGTGGTGTCGAGGTTGCGGACGAAGTACTGGCGGCCGTAGATGCCCCACTGCACGAAGTAGCCGACGCGGGCGTACCCGGTCTCGACGATGTCCGACGTCGTCACCTTCACCGGGGTGGAGGCGGCGGAGAGGTTGTCGTACAGGTCGCGGGCCTTGACCGTGAAGGTGTACTCGGTCGAGGGGGACAGGCCGGAGACGACCGCCGTGGTGCCCGTGACGGTCGTGGCCAGGGTCGAGCCGACGAAGACGTCGTAGTTGGCGACGCCGGTGTTGTCGGTGGAGGCGGTCCAGGCCAGCGAGACGCTGCTGGACGACTTGGCCGTGCTGCGCAGGCCCGACGGCACCGAGGGCGCCTGCGAGTCGTCGGCCGGGTTGCGGGTGGTCACCTTCAGCGGCGCGGAGGCGGCCGACAGCGTGCCCTTGCGGTCCTTGGCCTTGACGGTGAAGGTGTACTCGGTGTTCGGCGTCAGGCCGGAGACGGTGCCGGAGGTCTCGGTGACCGAGGCGGCCAGGGCCGTGCCGTTGTAGATCTCGTACCCGACGATGGGGAGGCTGCCCTGGGTGGCGGCGTCCCAGGCGAGCGAGACGGTCTTGGTGGTCTTGACCGGCGAGCGCAGGTTCCCGGGGGCGCCGGGCGGCACGTCGGGGGTGCCGTCGCAGTTGACGTCGTTGATCCGGCAGCTCGTCGGCTCGGCGTTGGCGGAGCTCACGGTGAAGCTCGGGCTGTAGGGCTCGGTGGTCGCGCCCGCGTTCACGGTGGTGTTGTAGTGGACGGGGGTCAGCGTGACCGTCCGCCCGCTCTGGGTGAGCGAGCCGTTCTGGGCGTTGCTCGCGGTGACGCCGGCGGGCAGGTCGAAGACGATCGACCAGCCGGTCAGCGCCGTCGTGCTGTTGTTGGCGACGATGAACTTGGCGGAGGTGCCGCTGACGTCGTACGTGGCGCTGACCGGGGGCTTGGCGGGCGGGTCACCGCCGGTGCCGTCGCAGTTGGCGCCGTTGATCAGGCAGCTCGTCGGCTGGACGGCCGAGCTCAGCGTGACCTTGGGGCTGTAGGGCTCGGTGTTCTTCCCCGCCTGCACGGTGTTGATGTAGAAAGCGGGGGTGAGCGTCACCTTGGTGCCGTTCTGGCGGATGGTGGCGTTCTGAGGGTTGCTCGCGGTGACCCCGGACGGCAGCTCGAAGACGATCGACCAGCCGCTGACGGCGGTCGTGCCCGGGTTGCTCACCAGGAAGGTGCCCGTGTTCCCGGAGAGGGAGAACGTGGCGATGAGGCGGCTCACGGCCTGTGCGGGAAGGGTGCACATGCCGATGATCACGAGAACAGCGATCAGGGGGGTGACTAATCGGCGCACGTCAAGGACCTTTCATTAAAGAAAGTTTCCTAACAATTACGCGGATCGTAAGCCCGTCCCACTGAACTTGCAAGAGCCTGTCTGATCTAGCCTGACAAGATGAGAGGGGTGCTGCCGGTCCTGCTGTCGGCGTGGTTCATGGCCCAGTTCGACTTCTTCGTGGTCAACGTGGCCGCGCCCGCCGTCGAGCACGACCTGAACGCCGGACCGGCGGCCCTGGAGCTGATCGTCGCCGGGTACGCCTTCACGTACGCGGCCGGCATGATCACCGGCGGCCGGCTCGGCGACCGCTACGGCTACCGTCGCCTGTTCGTCCACGGCGTGGCCGGTTTCACCGTCGCCTCGGTGTTGTGCGGCCTGGCCCCCGGAGCGGCCTGGCTGGTGGCCGCCCGCCTGCTCCAGGGCCTGGCGGGCGCCGTCATGGTGCCCCAGGTGCTGGCCATGATCTCGGCCGTCTACCCGCCGGAGCGGCGCGGCCGCGCCATCGGCTGGTACGGCGCCGCCGGCGGCCTCGGCTCCATCGCCGGCCAGGTGCTCGGCGGCCTGCTGCTCACCGCCGACGTGCTCGGCCTCGGCTGGCGGGTCATCTTCCTGATCAACCTGCCGGTCGGCCTGGTCGTCGTGCCGCTGGCCCGCCGGCTGCTGCCCGAGGCCGACCGTCGCGAGCCCGTCGCGTTCGACCTGCCGGGCGCGGCCGGGCTCGCCGCCGGGCTGGCGCTGCTGCTGGTGCCGCTCGGCCTGGGCAACAGCCTGGGCTGGCCCGCCTGGACGTGGGCCGCCATGGCGGCGAGCGCGCCGGTGTTCGCGCTGACCTGGTGGTGGCAGCGGGCCCTGGCCGCCCGCGGCGGGCAGCCGGTGCTCGACCTCGGCCTGCTCAAGGTCCACTCCTACCTGGCGGGCGTGGCGGCGATCGTCGCGTTCATGGCGTACTTCGCCTCGTTCATGTTCACGCTGACGCTGCTGCTGCAGAACGGGCTCGGGCTCACCGCCTTCCAGGCGGGGCTGGCGTTCGCACCGATGGGCGTGCTGTTCACCGTGACCTCGCTGCTGGGCACCCGCCTGGTCAGCCGGTACGGGCTCGTCGTCGTCATGGTGGGCGGCCTGGTCACCGCCCTGGGGCTGGCGCTGCTGGTGGTGGGGGCCGGGCGCGGGCTGCCGTACATCATGGTCGCGCTCGTGCTCGTGGGCTCGGGCAACGGCCTGGTCCTGCCCCGGCTCATCGGCGCCGCGCTGGTGGAGGTCGCGCCGCACCAGGCCGGCATCGGGTCGGGGGTGCTCAGCACGGCGCAGCAGTTCGCCGGCGCGGGCGGCGTCGCCGTGATCGGGGCGGTCTACTTCGCGGTCGCCGAGGGCGGCCACCACGCGCGGGCCATGCGCTGGTCGGCCGCCATCGACCTGGCGCTGATCCTGCTCGTGGTCGCGATGGTGGCCTACAACCGGCGGCGCGCCGTCAGGAGGGCGTCGGCAGCAGGGTCCCGTAGAGCCGCCTGACCCTGATCCTGACCACCAGCCGGCGGTCGGCGACCATGCGGTGCAGGAACGCCAGCTCGCCCCCGGCGTCGCCGAACGACGGCTGCATGGCCAGCAGCTCCAGCCCCACCTCGTCACCCGGCCGGTCGCTCACGGGGGACAGCTCGGCCTCGCCCTCGGCGACGGCGTAGGAGCCGAAGTCGTCGCTGGCGACGTAGAGCGCGCAGCGGGCGTCCTTGTGCAGGCGGCGTACCGTGAGCCGGTCGGCGACGGTCGAGATCCGCACCACCCGGGGCCTGGGGTCCCAGGTGTAGACCACGGTGGACAGTTGCGGGGGGCCGCCTGAGCCGCTGGTGGCGAGCGCGCCGAAGCGCTGGCCGGCGAGCAGCGCCGACAGAGCCTCCTCGGGCAGCTCCAGCGGCTGTGCCCCCATCGCCCCCATACCGCCCATTGCCTCCTGTGACATCCCTCGACCCCCGTCGTGATGCGGAGCTGTCAGCCTATCCCGAGTTGTCGGGAGAGTGACTGTGCGTCGGAGATCACCCAATATTCGGAGAATCGTCCGTCCGTCGCACGCAGGAGGTCGTGCCCGGAGAACGAGATCCGGGTGCCCGGCGGGGCGCTCGCGCCGGGCAGGCCGCCCCGGTAGGCGCCGCTGAACGTCCACCGGGCGGCGACCAGGTCACCGTCGACGGCCGGGCCCACGTCGAGCGTGACCCGGACGTCGTCGAACGGCTCGCGGCCCTGCCGGATCGCCTCGGCCAGCCCTTCGGGGCCGCGCACGTCCTGGCCGGGCCAGTGGCCGACGAATTCCCGGGTGACCAGGTCGGGCGCGAGGGAGAGGTCGCCGTTCCACAGTTCGAGCAGCCAGCGCTCGTACAGTTCGGTCAGCATGGCGGTACGCCTACCCCCGCGCGACGGGCTCAGCCGCAGTTGCCCCAGCTGGTACGGCCACCGCCGGCGATGGACCCGCTGGTCGCCTGGATCGTGCCCCAGTACTGCACGCAGGCGTTCTTGGCCCAGTACTTGACCGGCCCGGCGTACTGCCCGAACTTGCCGGCGTCTATGCGCACGATCGAGTCCTGCTTCTGGTTGCGCGCCCTGTGCATGACGGTGAGCCTGGCGCTCATCTGCGTCTTCGAGCCGATGAAGCGCGACTTGACCGTGACGACGCAGTTCTCGCCGGTGCCGCGGTTGTAGAGCAGGTAGACCGTGCCGTAACGCTCGCCTCTCTGGGTCTTGACGGGCCTCGTGCCGTCGGAGACGAGCCCGAAGCCGGAGCCGCAGATGCTCTGCGGGCTGCTCGCGGTTGTGGCCTCCGCCGGGGCCGCGAGCACGCCGCTGAAGGCGATCGCAGCCGTGAGAAGGATTGCCTTTGACGGCATACGCACTAGTACGTCCCTTTCGGTTGGCCTTGACTCAAGATCTCGACAAGCATGCCCGAAACTCGGTTATCGGTCCAGTTTTATGGAGGAAAGCATGGCGACTGTAGGTTTCCGCTATGACTCTCGCCATCATCAACGGATATGTCGTACCGGTTGACGGGGATCCCATCGAGGGCGGCACCGTCCTGGTCGACGACGGGAAGATCGTCACGGTGGGGCGGGACGTGCCGATCCCCGGCTCGGCCACCGTCGTGGACGCGGGCGGCGGCTGGGTCCTGCCCGGTTTCGTCGAGGCGCACGGCCACCTCGGCGTGTACGAGGAGGCCGAGGGCTGGGCCGGCAACGACACCAACGAGATGACCGACCCCAACGGCGCCCGGCTGCGCGCCCTCGACGCCATCAACCCGGCCGACCAGGGCTTCGCCGACGCGCT
Organism: Nonomuraea sp. NPDC049607; assembly: GCF_040675375.1. Lineage (NCBI taxonomy): Bacteria > Bacillati > Actinomycetota > Actinomycetes > Streptosporangiales > Streptosporangiaceae > Nonomuraea > Nonomuraea sp. NPDC049607. The sequence goes on along the minus strand of NZ_JBFAOV010000009.1, from coordinate 193,143 downwards.
GTCCGGCGGCGTCACCACGGCCGTGATCAAGCCGGGGTCCGGCAACCCGATCGGCGGGCAGACGGTCGCGGTCAAGTGCTGGGGCAGGTCCGTCGACGAGATGCTGGTCAGACAGCCGGTGAGCGTGAAGAGCGCGCTGGGGGAGAACCCCAAACGCGTCTACGGCGACCAGAAGAAGCTGCCCTCCACCCGGCAGGGCGTGGCCGCGGTGATCCGCGACGCGCTCATGAAGGCGCAGGACTACAGGGCGAAGAAGGCCGCGGCCGAGCGCGAGGACAAGCCGTTCGACCGCGACGGCACGCTGGAGATCCTGGCCCGGGTGCTCGACGGCGAGCTGCCGTGGTGCCAGCACGCCCACCGCGCCGACGACATCGCCACCGCGCTGCGCCTGGCCGACGAGTTCGGCTACCGGCTGATCCTCAACCACGGCACCGAGGGCCACCTGCTGGCCGACACGCTGGCCGAGCGGAACGTGCCGGTCATCATCGGCCCGCTGTTCACCAGCCGGTCGAAGGTCGAGCTGCGGCAGCGCGCCCTGCGCAACCCGGGCATCCTCGCGCGGGCCGGGGTCGAACTGGCGATCACCACCGACCATCCGGTGGTCCCCATCCACTTCCTCGTCCACCAGGCCACCCTCGCGGTCAAGGAGGGGCTCGACCGGGACACCGCGCTGCGCTCGATCACCGTCAACCCGGCCCGCATCATGGGCCTCGACGACCGGGTGGGCTCGCTGCGGCCCGGCCTCGACGGCGACGTGGTCATCTGGTCCGGCGACCCCCTCGACGTGATGAGCCGGGCGCTGCGGGTGTTCATCGCCGGGCGCGAGGTGTACTCCTACGTGGACGGGGAATCCGTCGTCGCCGATCCCTATTACCGCGAGTCACGGTGATGTAAGCGACTGTCAAGTGCGCGACGGCCGGGAACGCTCATAGTAGGTGCACTGAGTCGGAGAAAGGCGCCCCCCATGACAGCTCCGCAGTTCGCCAGGAGACCCAGCAAGGCGCTCCTGATCGGCCTGGTGGTCTCAGGCGTCCTCGCGCTGATCGTCCTCGGTCTCATGCTGCGCAAGGGAGGGCCGGTCGGGTTCGGGCTGTCGGCCGTGCTGGGGCTGGCGCCGCTGCCGGTGCTGCTGGCCGCCGTGCTCTCGCTCGACCGGCTGGAGCCCGAGCCGAAGCTGCACCTCGCCTTCGCCTTCGCGTGGGGCGCGGGCCTGGCGATCGTGCTCGGCGTCGGGCTGACGCTGGCCGGGCAGGCGCTGTTCCTGCGGGCCGGGTACGGCGCCCAGCTCGTCAACGACGTCGGCACCGTGTTCCTGGCCCCGGTGATCGAGGAGGCGCTGAAGGGCTCGGCGCTGCTGCTGCTCCTGCGCCGGAAACAGGAGATCGACGGCCTGACCGACGGCATCGTCTACGCCTCCATGGCGGGTCTCGGCTTCGCCGCCGTGGAGAACATCGGCTACTACCTGATCGCGTTCGGCCAGGACGGCACCGGCGCCGCGGTGCGGCTGTTCGTGCTCAGGGGGCTGATCGACCCGCTCGGCCATCCCATCTACACCTCGATGATCGGCCTCGGCGTCGCCTACGCGCTCACCCGCCGCACGCCCGCCAGGTTCGCCGCGATCCCGCTCGGCTACCTGGGCGCGGTCGTGCTGCACGGGCTCTGGAACGGCGCCGCCTCCACCCAGTCGCTGGCCTGGCTGGGCGCGGCGTACCTGGTGATCATGGTGGCGCTGGTCCTGCTCATCGTGGTCACCGTCGTCGAACGCCGTCAGCTCGTCTCGAAGATGGGCGTCTACCTGCCCGGCTACGGCAGCACCGGCCTGGTCACGGCGGACGACCTCACGATGCTCAGCACGCTCAAGGCGCGCAAGGCGGCCCGCAAGTGGGCCAGGGGGGCCGGGCTCGGCCGCGCGATGAGCGACTACCAGCAGGCCGCGACCGAACTGACCGTGCTGCACCTGCGGGCCGAACGCCAGGGCATGGACCCGGGCCGGTTCGAGACGGAACGCGCCGCCCTGCTCACCTCCATGGCCCACGCCCGCCGCTGGTAGCGGGGGCGGGCTCACGGGTGGGTGAGCAGCGCGGCGGGGGCCGTGACGGGTCAGGTTCACGGGCGGGTGAGCAGCGCGGCCAGGGCCGTGGCCGCGCTCAGCACGATGCAGGCCGCCACCGCCACCGTCGCCCCCTGCTCCACGCCGAACGCGCCGACGACCGCCGCCACGCCGGCCGCGCCCAGGGAGGAGCCGACGTACCGGGCGGTGTTGTTGGCGCCCGACCCCATGCTGACCCGGTGGGCCGGCACGCTCTCGATCGCCAGATGGGTGATCGAGGAGTTGATCAGCCCTGACCCGGCGCCGCTCACCACCAGCCCGGCCACGACCAGCGGCAGGTCCAGCGAGCCGCCCACGCCCAGCAGGCCCGCGAACCCGAGCGCGGTCAGGCCGAGGCCGAGGGCCAGCCGGGCGGCGGTGCGCAGGCGTACCAGCCGGGACAGCAGCGACACCGCGAACGACGTGCCCGACCAGAGACAGAACAGCAGACCGGTCTGCAACGGCGTCAGCGCGTGCGCGGTCTGCAGCACGGTCGGCAGGTAGCTGAGCAGGCCCACGACCGCCGCCCCGACGACCAGCGCGCCGCCGGTGGCGACCAGGAACACCGGCCGTCCGAACAGCTCCAGGTCGAGCAGCGGCTCCGGCCGCCGGCGCTCCACCGCCACGAACGCCGCCACCAGCACCGCCGCCAGCACGAACGCCCCGATCACCACCGGACGCCCCCACCCGGCACGCCCTTCGGTCACGCCCGCGACCAGCGCCCCGACGCCCAGACTGAGCAGCAGCACGCCCGGCACGTCGAACCGGCGCGGCGCGGGGGAGCGCGACTCGTCCAGCAAGCGCGCCGACGCCGCCGCCAGGACGACCGCGCCGGCCGACAACACCCAGTAGACCGCCCGCCAGCTCACCGCCATGGCCAGCGCGCCGGAGACCAGCGGGCCCACCGCCGTGCCCAGCCCGATCATGGCGCCGTAGAGTCCCGTGGCCCGCACCCGCGCGGCGCCGGAGGGGTAGGCATGGCCGACGATGCCCAGGCTGGCGGCCAGCATCGCCGCGCTCGCCCCGCCCTGCACCAGCCTGGCCAGCACGAACACCGGCACCGACGTGCTCAGCGCGGCCGCCACCCCGGCGACCGCCAGCACCGCCGACCCCCACACCAGCACCCGCCTGCGCCCGTGGTCGTCGGCCAGCCCGCCGGAGACCAGCAGCAGCGCCGACAGCCCGAGCGAGATCCCGCCCAGCATCCACACCGGCCCCGTCGCCCCCGCGCCCAGGGACGCGGCCGTCTGCGGCAACGTCACCATCGGGACCGTGTAGTTCGTCAGCACCAGCAGGGGCGCCGAGGACGCCACGGCGAGCGTGCCCGGCCGGACCCGAGTCAGTTCGGTCATTGAACTCATTCGCGCAACGTACCACGGTTCGATGAATGAACTAACATGGGTTCCATGGCGCTCGGCAAGAACTACGAAGGCCAGGACTGCTCGCTGGCCAGGGCCCTGGAAGTGATCGGCGAACGGTGGACGCTCCTGGTGGTCCGCGACGCCATGTACGGCGTACGCCGCTACGGCGACTTCCTCGCCCACCTCGACATCCCCAGGGCGGTCCTGTCCCAGCGGCTCGGCGCGCTGGTCGAGGTCGGCGTCCTGGTCAAGAGCCGCTACCAGGACAACCCGCCCCGCGACGAGTACGTCCTGACCGCCGTGGGCCGCGAGCTGTGGGTCCCCCTGCTGGCCCTGTCCCAGTGGGGCGAGCGCAACCTCGGCGGGGCCGGGCCGCGCCGCCTGTTCCACCACGTGACCTGCGGCGCCCGGCTCGACCCCGTGTCCCGGTGCCCGTCGTGCGGCACGGTCGTCGGGGTGGAGGAGATCGAGGTGCGCCCCGGCCCCGGCCTGGAGCACAACAGGGACGACCCGGTCAGCATGGTGTTGCGTGAGCCCCACAGGATGCTCGCTCCGGTCTCCTGACAGAATCGGGCGGTAACCCCCGAAAGGAGATCAGATGAGCTGGGCGGAGATCGGGTCCGAGGAGGAGTTGCGGGAACTGCTGGGCGAGGTGATGCCGCGGGCCGCGACCAAGGAGCGGGTCCGGCTGCACGCTCGCGACCGCGACTGGCTGGCGGCGTCACCGCTCTGCCTGATCGCCACGTCCGACGACAAGGGCAACTGCGACGTCTCGCCCAAGGGTGACCCGGCCGGGTTCGTCCACGTCGTCGACGACACCACGATCGCCATTCCGGACCGTCCGGGGAACCGCCGGGCCGACGGGTTCCACAACGTCCTGAGGAACCCGCACGTCGGGCTGATCTTCGTGGTCCCCGGCCGCAACGAGACCCTGCGCGTCAACGGCCGTGCCCGGCTCGTGCGCGAGGCGCCGTTCTTCGACGAGATGATCGTCAAGGGCCACCGGCCGCGGCTCGCCCTGGTGGTGGAGATCGAGCAGATCTTCTTCCACTGCGCCAAGGCGTTCATGCGCTCGCAGCTCTGGACGCCCGACTCCTGGAACCCCTCCGCCCTGCCCTCGCACGCCAAGCTGATCAAGGAGGTCCAGGTCGTGGAGGAGACGCTGGAGCAGTTGGAGTCGTACTACAGCGAGTCCTACGCCAAGAGGCTCTACGGCTGATCCGTACGGCCGGCGGGGGGAGCCGGTGCCGTCGGACCTCGGGAGTGCGGGATCGTGCGGGTCAGGCGGCGGGCGTCGGCCCGCCGGGGAAGTGGAGCACGTTCTGGCCGCTGTAGGCCCGCAGGTCGATCACCTTGGGGTCGGCGGCCACGGTGCTTCTGCGGCGGGCCGCCGCCCGGATGTCGCGGATCTTGTGCCTGGCGACGTGCGGTGGCACGACCGCAAGCCTCTTCATGTGAGCCCCCCGTGATGTTCCTGTTACCTCTGTTATCTACCGATACAGCCGTAAGTTCGCTGTAAAGGGTAGCTAATAGGGCAACTTTCGCCCCGAGGGGGTGCACAGATCCGGCTCGGCCGGCGGCTGCGGACGTCTCCTGCTCGTGGATCCCAGGACTCTGACGCGCGTCAGGTCCCCGGAACCAGGCGGGCGGTCACGCCGACGCGGTTCCAGGCGTTGATCATCGCGATGGAGACGACAAGCGCGGCGAGCTGCTTCTCGTCATAGTGCTCGGCCGCCTGCTCCCACACCTCGTCCGGCACGGTCTCGCCGCGGTCGGCCAGGCGGGTCGCCTCCTCGGTCAGCGCCAGGGCCGCCCGCTCGGCGGGGGTGAAGACCGTGGCCTCCCGCCAGGCCGCGACCGACCACAGCCGCTCGTCGCTCTCCCCGGCCTTCTTCATGTCCCTGCTGTGCATGTGCACGCAGTAGCCGCAGCCGTTGATCTGGCTGGCCCGCAGCTTGACCAGCTCGATCGTGGCCGCGGGCAGGTCGCTGCCGTGCATGTACGCCTCCACCGCCAGGAACCCCCGGTACGCCTCCGGGGCGAGCTTGGCGATGTCGATGCGCTGGGTCATGGTGATCCTCCCTGTGTCGTTCGCTTCCATGACACAGGACGAGGCGGCCCCGCGCGATGTGACAGCTCCGGGATGGGAATTCTCTGGTCTCAGCCCGCGCAGTTGCCCCAGGAGTTGCGGCCGCCCCACGCCTCGACGCGGTTGTCCGGGGTGCGCGTCCAACCCGCGTACTTCACGCACTTCCAGCTACCGTCGATGTGGCCGGTCTCGGCGTAGAAGCGGTAACGCTGCACGTCCTCGCTCCGGCCGCCGCCGCGGACCTCGATGGAGGCGCCGGTGACCGTAGGGGTGCCGCGGTAGGCGATCTTGATCGCCGCGACGCAGTTCTTGCCGGCGCGCTTGTTGTACATCAGGTAGACGTGTCCGAGAACCGCTCCGTCGCGCGTCTTCATCGCGCGGTGGCCGTCCCGCACCCGCTGGTAGCCCGCGCCGCAGACGCGCTCGGGCGTCTCGGCGAAGGAAGCGGCGGAGGCGGAGGTGGCCGAGGCGGCGTAGGCGGAGGAGGGGACGGCGGCGATACCGGCGGCGACCAGACCGGCCGCGATGACCGTGCGCGTCAGCACGATATTCCCTTCGGCGGGGGATAAAAGGACGTCGTCGATCTTTACCGAGACTTGACCGTAATTCAAGGGGGTTGGTGAATGCCGCTCATCGCGGTGTCCGCCGTCTGGGCCGTGTTCTGGGGAGCCTGGTCGGCCCTGCTGCCGGCGGTCAAGCTGGAGCTGGGCCTCTCGGCGGCGCAGCTCGGCGCGGCGCTGAGCGCCGTGCCGATCGGAGCCCTGCCCGCGATGGCGCTGACCGGCCGGCTGGCCCGCGGACGCGAGCGCCGGGCCCTCATGGCGGCGACCGCGCTGTTCGGGCTCACCGTGGCGGGGCTCGCCGCCGTCACCGGGCCCAGGCAGCTCGCGGCCGCGCTGCTGCTGCTCGGCGCGGCCAGCGGCGCGCTCGACGTCACGCTCAACCTGACCACGGGACGCGTCGAGCGCGAGAGCGGCCGGCGGCTCTTCCAGGTGGTGCACGCGGCCTTCCCGGTCGCGGTCATCGTGGCCGCCCCGCTCGCCGGCCTGGCCCGGTCGCTCGGGGTGCACACCGGGACCGTGCTCGTGGTGATCGGGCTGATGGTGGCGGCGACGTCCCTGTCGCTGCCGGCCCTGCCCGTCGGACGCGGCCGGCCCGCGCCCTCCGGCGACCCCCGCGCGGGACACCGGCTGTGGGGGCTCGCGCTGCTGCTCGGGACGCTGGCCGGCTGCGTGCTGGTGATCGAGAACGCGGTGGAGCAGTGGTCGGTGCTCCTGCTGGAGGAGCACCGGGACGCCACGCCCCTGACGGCCAGCCTCGCGCCCTCGGTCTACATGGCCGCGCTCACGGCCGGCCGGATCGCCGCACATACGCTGCCCCCGGTGCCGCTGCGCGCGTTGTACCTGGTCGCCGGGGCGGGCGGCGCGGCCGGGATCGCCCTGGCCGGGCTCGGCGGCGGCGTGCCGCTGTCCATGGCGGGCTTCGCCCTGACCGGGCTGACGCTAGGGCCGCTGGTGCCCGCCCTGCTCAGCCGTGCGGCCGCCGACGACCCCACCGGGACGCTGGTGTGGGGCGTGTCCACCGTCTCCTACACCGGGTTCGTCGTCAGCCCGCTGCTGGTGGCGGGCCTGACCGGGCCGTTCGGGCTGCCCGTCGCGCTCGCCGCGCTCGGCCTGCTGGGGCTGCCGCTGATCGCACGCTTCGCCGTCATCGAGGGTGAATCAGCCTGAATATGGTGCTTCGTTGGGGAAAGCGCACCACGGATCCGGGTATTGCCCGAGGTGATCGGACCGTGAAGAGGGGATCACCATGGCCGTCTGCGACAACTGCGGCAACGACTACGACATGGCCTTCGAGGTGCACGCGCAGGGCGCGGTGCACACCTTCGACTGCTTCCAGTGCGCGATCGAGGCCATGGCGCCGATCTGCGAGCACTGCGGCACCAAGGTCATCGGCCACGGCGTGCAGTCGGGCGAGCACTGGTACTGCTGCGCCCACTGCGCCCGCGAGGAGGGCAACAAGGGCATCGTCGACCGGGTGATGGCGAGCACGTCCGCCTGACCCGCGGGCGCTACGCCTCCTTGAGATCCAGCAGCGACCGCATGCGGCTCAGGGAGCGGTCGAGCGCGTCCTGAGGCACCGGGGCGGCGAGGTCGAGCGTGATGGCGCCGCCCTTGGCCTCCCAGACGCCGGCCACCCGCCCCTCGTGCACCACCACGGGCGAGATCCAGCCCGCCTGACGGCTGACCTTCGGCTTGAGCGGCGGCGGGACGAGCGGGGCGAGGGTACGCGGCGCGCCCAGGATGAACTGGTCGAAGCCCGGCAGCAGGTGGACGCCCGCCGAGGGCCGGGTGGCGGCCAGGTCGTCGGCGTGCTCGGCCAGCGCGTGGAGAACCGTGCCGTCGTCGGCCCTGATTTCCACCAGCTCGGGGGCCAGCCCCTTGACCCACCCCCTGAGCACCGCCTTCCTGGCCACGCCGCCGAACAGCCAGGTGTCGAACATCTCCGGCGCGGCCGGCCCATGGGCGCCCAGGAACGCCCGCAGCACCCGCACCCCGGCCTCTTCCTGGTCGGGGAGCACCCCCGGCCAGCCCGGGACCCACGATCGCGGCGCGGTGAAGGTGACCTTGCCCTCGCGGGGCGGCCCGTAGCACAGCTCGCCCAGGCGGCTCAGCGGCTTGAGCAGCGCCCCCCACCCGGACGTCAGCGCCTCGCGCAGATGGGCCTGCCCGGTCAGCGCCACGACCTCCTCGACCAGCTCCTCGCGGGTCAGCGGCGCGCCCTTCAACGCCTCAGGGACGGCCTCGATGACGGCCTCGATCTCGGCGGCGGTCACGCCGTGGCCGCGCTGCCAGGAGCCCTTCTCCCAGAAGCGCAGCGTGCTCAGCGCCGCGCACAGGCCGGCCAGCTCGTCGGCGGGCACCAGGTGGAGGGTGCCGCGCATGAGCCAGGTCTTGACCAGGGCACGGTCGGCCCACAGGGCCTGGTCGATCTCGCCCGGGACGGGCCGGGCGCTCCGGACCGCCACCGCGAGCTGGGCCGAGGAGGCGACCTGCGCCTGCACCCCGCACAGCCGGCGCACCACCGAGACCGGGTCGGGCCCGTCGGCCGCCGCCACGAACTGCCTGCGCAGCCGCCAGGCGAGGATCTGCGGCCAGGTGAGGTCCATCGTCATGCGTCACTTCTACCGTCTCCCACCGACAGTCCGCACATCCGCGCTCCTCGCGGCCGGTCCGGTCGCCTTCGCCGTCGCCTTCCTCCCGCAGTCCGTCGACCCGCCGCCCGCCGCCGGGTGGACGTGGCGACGGGCGGGATCTTCATCGGGCTCGGCGTGAAGCCGGCCGTGGAGCGCTGGGCGCGGGTCAGCCGGTGAAGCCGATGTCCTCGTAGCGCAGGTCGTAGAAGCCGCGCGCGCCGACGTTGGCCAGGGTCTGCCTGGCCGCCACGTTCTGCGGACGCTGGTAGAGCGGCAAAACGTTGACCAGCTTCCAGATCAGCCCGTCGGCCTCGTTCGTCTGGGTGCGGGCCGCCGCCGGGTCGAGGTTCTGGGCCGCCTTGTCCATGGCCTGGTCGATCTCCGGCGAGCCAGTCCGGCCGAAGTTGGCGTTCCAGGTCTTGCCGTTCGCTGAGTTCGCGTAGATCCCGTAGCTGCTCGAAATCGGATAAGGCGTGCCGATGTAGGCGAAGGGCGTGATGTCGAAGTTGCCGGGGATGACGTACTTGGTGAAGAAGTCGTCGCTCGGCACCGCCTTGATGGTGAGCTTCACCCCGATCTGGGCCAGCATGTTCTGGGCCAGCTCACCCTCCGACTTGCTCAGCTGCACCCCCGACGGCACCACGAACCGCAGGTCGAGCGGCTGCCCGTTCTTCTGCCTGACGGCTCCGTTCAGCTTCCAGCCGGCCGCGTCGAGCATCTGCTTGGCGCGGTCGGGGTTGTAGACGCCGAGACTTCCGGCGTTGTCCAGGTATCCCTCCTGGGTGTTCATGAAGAAGTGGTTGTTCAGCGGCTCGATCGGCCAGTCGAGCCCCTGGAGGTCGGACTGCGCGATGGCCTGCCGGTTGATGCCGAGCTGGATGGCCTGCCGCACGTTGACGTCCTTGAGCAGCTCGCTCGACCCGTTGAAGGTGAAGTGCCGGAAGTCGGGCCCGGCGGCCTGGCGCACCTGCGCGCCCTGCGTGGACCTGGCCCGCGCGTAGTCGGGCGCGGAGGGCCCGACGTCGATGAGGTCGAGCTCCCCGTTGCTGAACGCGCCGATCAGCGAGTCCTGCTCCGAGGCCCGGTAGATGATCTGGTCGAGCTTGGCCCGGTCGCCCCACCAGGTGTCGTCCCGGACGATCGTGATGGTCTTGGCCGTCTGGTCGAAGCCCTTGAACTTGAACGGCCCGGCGGTCACCGGGATCTTGTTCAGCCAGGAGGTGTTGAAGGCCTGCGGGGTCCGGTTCGTCGCGGCCGGCAGCAGCGGCCCGAACAGCGACTGCCAGTCGCCGAACGGCTTGACGAAGGTGACCTTCACCTCGTGGTCGTCCTTGCCCCGCTCGACCTTCTCGATGTCCTGGTAGCCGGTGGCCGAGACGATGTGGAAGTCGGGGTTGCGGCCGTTGAGCGCCTGCCACTGGGCCTGGTAGTCGGCCCACGTGATCGGCTGCCCGTCCGACCACTTGGCCTTGGGGTTGAGGGTGTACGTGACGACCTGCTTCGGGCTCTGGTCGGTGACCTTGGCGTCGAGCACGTAGTCGCGGTCGACGGTGATCTCCGCCTTCTCGTCGGAGACGAACGGCGAGGGCAGCAGCGCGTTGCTGATCACGGCCGCCACCGCCAGGTTGCCGTCGACGTGGTTCCTGTTCCACTGGCTGGGGAACTCGTTGATGCCCCAGCGCAGCGTGCCGCCGTCCTTGACCTTGTCGCGCGGCTGCGGGTTGATGTCGAAGGCCCTGATGGTCTTGTGCTCACCTTGCGTGCCGCTCGTCGAGCCGCCCCCCGAGCCGCCGCCGCCACAGCTCACCAGCGACAGCGAGCCCGTCACGGCGACGGCCACGACTAGACGTGAAGCTTTCATCGAGCGCATTCCTCCTGATCTAGACGACGTCGAGCCTCTCGGCGTAATGGCAGGCCGCCCCCTGGTCGTCGGCCACCGGCAGCACCTCCGGCTCGACGCCCACGCACAGCGCGCGCTCGTCGTCGGTGAGCACCGAGCGGAACTTCGGGCACCGGGTGCGGAAGCGGCAGCCCGTCGGAGGGTGGGCCGGGCTGGGCAGGTCGCCTTCGAGCAGGATGCGCTCGCGTACGCGCTCACGGGCCGGGTCGGGCAGCGGGATCGCCGACAGCAGGGCCTGCGTGTACGGATGCGCCGGAGCCCCGTAGACCGCGTCGACCTGCCCGATCTCGGCGATCCTGCCCAGGTACATGACCGCCACCCGGTCGGCGATGTACCGCACCACGGCCAGGTCGTGCGCCACGAACAGGTACGACAGCCCGAGCCTGTCACGCAGCGAGCCCAGCAGGTTGATGACCCCTGCCTGGATCGACACGTCGAGCGCCGAGACCGGCTCGTCCAGCACCAGCAGCCTGGGCTCCAGCGCCAGCGCCCTGGCGATGCCGATGCGCTGCCGCTGCCCGCCGGAGAAGTCCTGCGGGTAGCGGGCGGCGTGCGCCGGGTCGAGGCCGACCAGCGCGAGCAGCTCGCCCACCCGCCGGGCCGGCCGCCGCTGCCCGTGGGTGCGCAGCGGCTCGGCCAGGATGTCGTAGACCGTCATGCGCGGGTCGAGGGAGGCCATCGGGTCCTGGAAGACCACCTGCATGTCCCGCCGGACCGCGGTGCGCTCGGCGCCGTCGAGGCGGGCGGTGTCGCGGCCGAGCACGACCACGCGCCCCTCCTGCGGCGGGACGAGCTCCAGGATCTGGGTGAGCGTGGTGGTCTTGCCGCTGCCCGACTCGCCGACCAGTCCCAGGGTCTCGCCCCGGCGGATGTCGAAGCTGACGCCGGCCACGGCGTGCACCGTGCCGACCCGGCGTTTGAACAGTGCCCCCTTGAGCAGCGGGAAGTCCTTGACCAGTCCGTCGACCTCCAGCACCGTCTGCTCGCCGCGGACCGCGGGCGCGACGGGCTCCAGGGCCGCGTGACGGCCGGGGGCCTCGGGGCGGACGACCTCCCAGCGGATGCACGCCGCCCGGTGGCCCACCCCCACGTCGAACAGCGGAGGCTCGGCCTCGTCGCACGCGTCGATCTTCAGCGGGCAGCGCGGCGCGAACGGGCAGCCGGGCGGCAGCGCGGCGGGGGAGGGCGGGTTCCCGGCGATCGGGACCAGCGGCTGCCGCCCGCCGCGGTCGACCCGCGGGATCGAGGCCAGCAGCCCCGCCGTGTACGGCATGCGCATCCGGTAGTAGATGTCGTCGACGTCGCCCACCTCGACCGGGCGGCCGGCGTACATGACCAGGACCCGGTCGGCGAACCCGGCCACCACGCCGAGATCGTGCGTGATCATGATGATCGCCGCGCCGGTCTCCCGCTGGGCCTTCTTCAGCACCTCCAGCACCTGCGCCTGGATGGTCACGTCGAGCGCGGTGGTGGGCTCGTCGCAGATGATCACGTCGGGGTCGTTGGCGATGGCCATCGCGATCATCACGCGCTGCCGCATGCCGCCGGAGAACTCGTGCGGGAAGGCCAGCGCCCGCTCGCTCGGCGACGGGATGCCGACCAGCTCCAGCAGCTCGACGGCCTTGACCGCGGCGTTCTCCTTGCTCACCCGCTGATGGACGCGGACGGCCTCGGCGATCTGGTCGCCCACCCGGTAGACCGGCGTGAGCGCCGACAGGGGGTCCTGGAACACCATCGACACGGTCTTGCCGCGGAAGCGGGTCAGCTCCCGCTCGGGGGCGCCGACCAGCTCCTTGCCGTGCAGGCGCACCGACCCGGTCACCCGGGCGCTCGGCGGCAGCAGGCCCATGACGGCGGCCGAGGTGACCGACTTGCCCGACCCGGACTCGCCCACGATGCCCAGCACCTCACCCGGGCTCACCGAGTAACTGACCCCGCGCACCGCGCGTACGTCACCGAAGGACACGTGGAGGTCGCTGACCTCCAGGACCGGGTTCGCCGCGGGCCTCATCGCCGCGCCGCCGGGTCGAAGGCGTCGCGCAGCGCGTCGCCGATGAGGTTGACCGCCAGCACGGTCACCACCAGCAGCCCGGCCACGAACCAGAACGTCCACGGCGCGTAGACCGCCGTGCGCGAGCCGTCGGCGATCAGCGTGCCGAAGGAGACGTCGGGCGGCTGGATGCCGAACCCGAAGTACGACAGCGAGGTCTCGGTCAGAATGGCCGCGCTGACATTGAGCGTGGCGTCGACGATGAGCAGCGAGGACAGGTTGGGGATGACGTGCCGGAAGATGATCCGCACCGGCGGCACGCCCATGAAGCGGGCGGCCTGGATGTACTCGCGCTCCTTCAGCGAGATCGTCATCCCCCGGACGATCTTCGAGGTCACCATCCACAGGAACAGCGCCAGCATGATCACGAACAGCACCCACTGCCCGGCCCCGAACAGCGGCGACATGATCGCCAGGATGAGGAAGGCGGGCAGCACGAGCAGCAGGTCGGTGATCCAGCTCAGCGCCCGGTCGGTCCAGCCCAGGAAGTAGCCGGAGAAGGCGCCCACCACGGCCGCGACCGCGGTGGAGACCAGCGCCGCCAGCAGGCCCACGATCAGCGACTTCTGCATGCCGCGCAGGGTCACCGCGTAGACGTCGGCGCCCGTCTGGAGCGTTCCGAACCAGTGCTGGGCCGAGGGCGGCTGCAGGAACGCCGTGAAGTCCTTGTCGGTGTAGGACCACCGGCTGAACAGCGGCCCGACGAACGCCAGCAGGAACATCAGCGCCAGCACCGCGAACCCGACCAGCCCCTGCGGCGAGCGGAAGAAGCGGCCGGCCACCACCCGCAGCCGCGACGGCGCCCGGCCCAGGTCGCCGGTCAGCTCCTCCGCCAGCTCCTCCTCCGAGAGCGTCATCACGCCCGCACCCTCGGATCGAGCGCGGCGTGCAGCAGGTCGGAGGCGAGCGCGGCGCACAGCACGGCCACGGCGGCCAGGAAGGAGATCGCCGCCACGGTGTTGACGTCGTTGGTGAAGATCGAGTTGATCAGCTGCTCGCCCAGCCCGTGCCAGCCGAAGATCTTCTCGGTGAAGGTGGCCCCGGTCAGCAGGCTGCCGAACGTGAAGGCGAAGTAGGTGGCCACCGGGATCAGCGCGGTGCGCAGCGCGTGCCGGGTCAGCGCCTTGCGCCTGCTCAGCCCCTTGGCCCTGGCCGTACGGACGAAGTCGGCGCCGAGCACGTCGAGCATCATGTTGCGCTGGTAGCGGCTGAAGATCGCGACCAGGCCCACGGACAGCGAGATCGTCGGCAGGATCAGGTGTTGCAGCCGGTCGAGCGCGTACCCCCAGAAGCCGGTCTCCAGGCCGGCGCTGTACTCGCCGCTGACCAGCAGCACCTGGCGGCCGAAGACGTTGTCGTTGGCCCAGGCGCCGGCCAGGATCAGCATGTTGGCCAGCACCACGACCGGCACCGCGAGCACGACGAACGACAGGCCCGTCGAGAGCCGGTCGAACCAGCCGTACTGCCTGACCGCCGCGTACGCGCCCACCAGCACCCCCAGCAGGCTCCCGAAGAGCAGCCCCAGGATCACCAGCCGGAACGTGACCCCCATCCGCCGCCTGAGGTCCTCGTTGACGGGCGAGCCGGTGACCGTCTTGCCGAAGTCGCCGTGCAGCACCCCCGACGCCCACGTGGCGTAGCGCTGCAGCAGCGGGGTCTTGTCGTTGAGGTTGAGCGCGGTGAGCTGGGCGTCGACGACGGCGGGCGGCGGCTTGGGGGTGCGGTCGGCGTAGTTGGAACGCGGGTCGAGCGCCCCGGCGGCCAGCAGGTACGCCAGGCTCGCGGCCACGCCGACCAGCACCACGTAGTTGAGCAGCCTGCGGGCCAGGAACCCCGCCATCGTCCCCCTCCCGGACGCACACGATAGGTAGTCATACTGCTACAGGCGGCAGCATCGTGGCGCGCGGAAATGCCAAAGAGGGGTTAACGTCCGGAAAGTTCGTCCACGGCGGTGCGCACGTCGTCGCTGGTGATCGTCGTGAGGTCGGCGGAGCTGGCCGACCCGCCGCCCGACGCCTGGGCGGCCAGGCGCACGTCGCGGCGCATCGCGGCCCGCTCGAACAGCGACCGGGCGAAGCGGCCGTTGCCCAGGCCGTCGATCAGCCGCTCCTCGCACACCCAGGCGAACACCTCGTCGAGGTCGCGCAGGGCCTGCTCGTCGAAGTTGTCGCCGGCCTTGGCCGCCAGCAGCACCGCGATCTGCGACAGCTCGCGCGGGGAGTAGCTGGGGAAGGCCACGCGCTGGTTGAACCGGCTGGCCAGGCCGGGGTTGGTGGCCAGGAAGGAGTCCATCTCGCGCGGGTAGCCGGCCAGCACGATGACCAGCCGGTCGCGGTCGTCCTCGGCCCGTTTGAGCAAGGTCTGGACGGCCTCCGAGCCGAAGGCGTCGCCGCCCGCGTAGCCGGGGTTGACCAGGCTGTAGGCCTCGTCGATGAACAGCACGCCGCCGAGCGCCCGGTCGACCAGCTCGTTGGTCTTGATCGCGGTGGCGCCGAGGTGCTGGCCGACCAGGTCGGCGCGATGGGCCTCGACGACGTCGGGCCTGGCCAGCAGGCCGAGCGCGGCGAAGACGCGGCCGAGCACCCGTGCGACGGTGGTCTTGCCCGTGCCGGGCGGCCCGGCGAACACGAAGTGGCGCATCTGCGGCGGCGTGGGCAGCCCGCGCTCCTGCCGCATGCGGGCCACCTGGAGCTGGGCGGCGATGGCGTGCACCTGCCGCTTGACCGGCTCCAGACCGGCCATCGTGTCGAGGTCGGCCAGCGCCTCCTCCAGCGTGGGCGTGGCCACGTAGCCGCGGAAGCGGGCGGTCAGCTCCTCGAACGCCTTCGTCACGTCGGGCGTGGTGGTGGTCACCAGGTCCTGTGTGGTCGGGGTGCCGCCGGCGCCCACCACCCGGACGTCCCTGGCCTGCGCGGCGGCCTCGACCAGGCTGCGCACGAACCGGGCGTTGCCCAGCTCGTCGACCAGGCCGCGCCGCTGGACGTCTTCGAAGAGGCCGAGCAGGGCGCGCCCGGTGTCGGGGCCCATCGTGTCGCCCCTGCGCCGCTGGAGCACCTCGGTGATCTCGGCCAGCTCGGGGGCCGAGTAGCTGGGGAAGCGCACGCGGGTGGCGAACCGGCTGGCCAGGCCGGGGTTGCTGGACAGGAACCCGGCCATCTCCTGCTCGTAGCCGGCCAGGATGATGATCAGGCGCTCGCGGTCGTCCTCGGCCCGCTTGAGCAGGGTCTGCACGGCCTCGGCGCCGAACCTGTCGGGCTGGCCGTCGGAGGAGTTGACCAGGCCGTAGGCCTCGTCGATGAACAGCACGCCGCCGAGCGCCCGGTCGACCAGCTCGTTGGTCTTGATCGCGGTCGCGCCCAGGAACTCGCCCACCAGGTCGGCCCGCTGCGCCTCGACCACGTAGGGGGTCTCCAGCAGGCCGAACGCGTAGAAGATCTTGGCCAGCGCGCGGGCCACGCTGGTCTTGCCGGTGCCCGGCGGGCCGACGAAGACGAAATGCCTGGTCGGGCGTTCGGCGGTGTAGCCGGCCTCGGCCCGCAGCCGGGTGGCCTCGATGGAGGCGGCGATCGAGCGGACCTGCTCCTTGACCGGCGCCAGCCCGATCATGCCCTCCAGCTCGGCCAGCGCGTCCTCGACGGAGATCTGCGGCGGCGCCCCCGCCTTGTCGGCCTGCTGCTCGGGACGGCTCTCACGGGCGCGCACGCGCACCTGCTGCTCCTCGGCGGACAGCTCGGCCTTGGCCCGGCGCGCCTGGAGGAACCGGTAGACCAGCATGACGACGGCCGCCGCGCAGGCGCCCCAGAGCGCGGCGGCGGCCGACAGGAAGGAGAGCCCGAAGGCCAGCACCCCGGCGGGCACGAGCGCCGCCAGCGTGCTCACCCACGGCGTGACCCAGCGGATGAGGTGGGAGGCGGCGGCCACGGGCAGGGCCAGCGCGACCATCGCGTGCAGCGCCACGGATCCGGGCGGGAAACGCCAGGAGAACAGCGGCAGCACCAGCACGACCCAGCCGGCCACGACCAGCGCCGTCGCGGCGGCCCGCGGGAAGCGCATGGTCAGCGCCACGAAGGCGAGCGCCAGCAGGACGAGGGGGAACGTCGTCAGCAGATCCCAGCCGAGCGCCGCGCCCACGCCCATGGCGGCGATGAGCAGCACGGCGTAGAGCACCCGGCGCACGGCCGGGGGAATCTGGAAATATCGCAGCCTCACCTGCTCGAACAGATCCCGCGCCGCGTCCCGCCCCGCGGCCTGGGCCCTGTCGGACTCACGCATCACGCCTCCCCGGTCCGCCCCCGGTTATACCGCACCCGACCGACGATTGGGCGGGCCTGACACGCTAGGTGGAGGTCACGAAACGGGCGATCAAACGTCCGAATTCGGGGCCGGCGTCCTCCTGGAGGAAGTGTCCGGCGCCGGCGATCACCGGATGGGACAGCCCGGCCGTGCCCGCGACGGCCTTGAGCATGATGGGCGCCATGCCGGCGGTGATGGGGTCGCCGTCGGAGAAGGCCACCAGGAACGGGCGGTCGAGCGTCGTGAGGATCTGCCAGGCAGTGCGGTTGGCGGGCGCGGCGGGGTCGTCGGGCGTGACCGGCACGAGACCGGGCATGACACGCGGGCCCGCTTTGTACGACTCGTCCGGGAACGGCGCGTCGTAGGCCGCCCGCACCTCGTCACTGAGCCGCGTCCGGCAGCCGGCCTGGACCAGGCGGGCGATGTCCAGCGTGGGGGCCGCGGCGACGGTGTCCTTGAAGCGGTGCCAGACGTCGGGCATGGGAATGTCACCCGAGGGCAACCCCGTGTTGGCGGCCACGATCCTGGCCACGCGTTCCGGGTGCTCGGCGGCGATGCGCAGCCCGATCAGCCCGCCCCAGTCCTGGCCGACGACGGTGACGCCGTCCAGGCCGAGCGCGTCGAACAGCAGCGCGCGGGTCCACTCCACGTGCCTGGCGTAGGTGTGCTCGGCCGGGTCCACCGGTTTGTCCGAGCGGCCGAAGCCGATCAGGTCGGGGGCGATCGCGCGCAGCCCGGCCGCGGCCAGCTCGCGCATGACGTGGCGGTAGAGGAAGGACCAGCTCGGCTCGCCGTGCAGCAGGACGACCGGCTCGCCGTCCGCGGGGCCCGCCTCGACGTAGGCCATGCGCGGGCCGTCCGGCAGGTCGGCGTGGCGGGGCTCGTAGGGGAAGTCGGGCAGGCCGGCGAAGCGCTCTTCGGGGGTTCGCAGAGTCCGCATAGAACAAAACTCTAGTCACCGTCGCTGGTGCCGGCCGGGGAACTCGCCGACGAGCACCTGCTTGGGGGTGACGCGCAGGACGTCGGGGCCGGGCCGGGCGATGCCCCGTACCTCGACCCAGAACCGCCGTTGCAGCGGGTCGGCCGCGAACACCGCGACGCGCGGGTCGGCCTCGACGCCCTCCCACGCCTCGGGCCCGGCGATCAGCCGCAGCTCGCCGGAGGAGGTGACGGACCCGGCCGCGCCGACGACCCGGGGGCCCATGGGGTCGCCGTAGGCCAGGACGAGGCTCCTGGCGTAGGAGAACGCCTGGCGTACCTCCGAGGGCAGCGCCACCGAGGGCGCGCCGCCCATGGGCAGATCGCACATGACGAGGGAGGCCCGCCAGGGCCCCGGCGCGCCGCGCCACCACGAGCGCAGGGCGCGCACCGCGTACACCGCCATCGCCGCGCCCAGCGCGCCCAGTCCCGTCCGCCAGCCCCAGGCCGACCCCAGCGCGCCCCCCACGGCGCAGCCGAGGGCGGCGAGCGCCACCAGGCAGCCCGCGGCCAGGAGCCACCCGTCGCCCCTGCCGCGGGCGCGCAGCCAGGCCCGCACCATCGGGAACGGCACCGCCACCGCGGCCACCGCGGCCCTGGGCTCGACCACCAGCGCCCCGCCCACCAGCGGCACCAGCACCGACCAGGTCCTGACGAGGACGATCCACAACGTCACGCCGGCGTTCCTGGCCGCCGTGCGCTCGCCCGGGACGGACCCCAGCTCGGCCAGCGCGGGCAGCGGCCGCCCCCGCCACGCCTCCGCCAGCACCCGCACGACCGCCAGCGCCGGCCACATCAGCACCACGATCCCGGCCAGCCCCGCCCAGACCGGATCCAGCCAGGACGGCGCCGCCGGCACCGCGCCCAGCAGCAGCCAGGCCGCGAACGCCGGCACCGACAGCCCCGCCGACACCACGGCCGCGCCCAGCCATGGATCACGCCCGGCCATGGCAGGCACGTACGCCCACACCCCCACCCGCCGCGCCTGCCGGACCGTCAGCGGCACCAGCGCGGCCAGCGCGGCGAACCCGCCCGCCCGGGCCCACGCCGCCGCGTCGAGGGCGAGCGCGGCCGCCGCGACGGCGATCACGGCCAGGGCGAGCAGCAGCCTGACCTGGCGGGCCCAGACCTCCAGCGCCCGCCTGGCCCGTCCCGTCTGGCGCGGGTCGACCGGCCAGGCCGGGTCGTGGTGCGGGCGCGGCCGGTCCCAGCGCAGCAGGCACAGGGCCAGGTTCACGCGGGCCTGCGGATGGGCCGGTGCCCTGGCCAGCGCGGCGCGGTAGGCCCGCTCGGCCTCCGGATGGTCGTCGCGCAGCAGCGCCAGGTCACCGAGCAGGACCTCGGGATCGGCCTCCTCGGGCGCGAACCGCGCGGCCAGGACGGCGTCGGAGACCGCCTCGGACCAGCGGCCGGGGATCCGGCGGGCGATGGAGGCCAGGCGCACGCGCGCGGGCCAGGAGCCGGGTGCGAGGTCCGCCGCGCGCTCGGCCGGGGGAAGGGCGTCGGCGTCGCGGCCCAGGCGCTCGTGGGCCAGGCTGACGAGGCGGTGGGCCCATTCGTCGCCGGGGTCGAGGTCGGCCGCCCGGCGCGCGGCCTCCAACGCCGACTCGGGACGGCCGGCGTTCAGCCTGGTCAGAGCCTCGGTGCACCACTCGCGTGGGGACTTATCGGAAATATCGTCTTTCCCGGCACGTCCATCGTTCCCCACGGCTCCCATGATCCGGCGACGGATGCGCGATGGATAGATACGGACATATTGCTGTATCTCTCTAGAGAGGTGGGGGCCGTCGTGGATCGGCCGATACCGCTATGCCAGGCGCCTGGCATGGCCTAAGCTGCCACGCAAGCCGGAGTGGAGAGCCGCGGCAGGAGAGGGCACGAGATCGCCCCCCGCGAGTTCCGCCGCTTTCGACCATTCTGCAGGTGCAGGCCCAGGTGACCGGATCGGCCTGCGAGGAGGCCCATGACCGTCACACAGGCCGCACCCCTCGTACGGCGTGCCGATCGCCTGCCTCGGGACAACCGCTGGGCCGTCCTCGTCCTGCTCTGCCTGAGCCTGCTGCTGATCACGGTCGACGCCACCGTCCTGCACATCGCGGTGCCCGCGCTCACGGCCGCGCTGGAGCCGTCCGCCGTCCAGCTCCTGTGGATCATCGACATCTACTCGCTCGTCGTCGCGCCGCTGCTCATCGTGTTCGGCACGCTCGGCGACCGCTACGGGCGCAAACGGCTGGTCCTGGGCGGCTTCGTGCTGTTCGGCCTGGCCTCGGCGGGGGCGGCGTTCGCGCCCACGCCGCTGACCCTGATCCTGGCCAGGGCGCTGCTCGGCGTCGGCGGCGCCATGATCATGCCGGCCACGCTCTCGCTGATCCGCCAGGTGTTCACCGACCGGCGCGAGCGGGCTGTCGCGCTCGGCGTCTGGAGCGCGGTCGCGGCGGCCGGGGCGGCGGTCGGCCCGCTGATCGGCGGCGTGCTGGTCGGCGTCTGGTGGGGCGCGGTCTTCCTGATCAACGTGCCGATCCTGCTGGTGCTGCTGCCCCTGGCCGTCCGGCTGCTGCCGGAGTCGCCGCTGCGCAGGGAACGCCCCTGGGACTCCCCGAGCGCCGTGCTGTCGGTGCTCGGCCTGCTGGCACTGGCCTTCGGGCTGAAGGAGGCCGGGTCGGGGAGCCTGCTGCCGTTCTGGGCCTCGGTGCTGGTGTTCCTCGCAGGGGCGGGGCTGCTGGTCGCGTTCGTACGCCGCCAGTCCCGCCTGCCTGCTCCGCTGCTGGAGCTGGCCCTGTTCCGGCGGCGCGAGTTCACCACCGGCGTGGCCGGCGTGCTGCTGGGCGTGTTCGCGCTGGTCGGCCTCCAGCTCATGCTGGCCCAGTACCTCCAGCTCGTGCTGGGCGACAGCCCGCTGCGCGCGGCGGTCAGGATGTTGCCGCTGGTGCTGTCGGCGATCACCGGCGGGCTCGCGGCGGCCCACCTCCTGCCCAGGATCGGCATGCGCGCCACCATGAGCGGCGGCCTCGGGCTCGTCGCGCTGGCCCTGACGCCCACGCTCAGCTGGGGCGTCGAGGGCCATCCCGTGATGCTGGCGGTCTGCTTCGTGGGCATCGGGTTCGGCGTGCAGGTGGCGCTGCTGGCCGCCTCCGACACGATCATGTCCTCGGTCCCCGAGTCCCGCGCCGGCGGGGCCGCGGCCATCGAGGAGACCGCGTACGAGCTGGGCGCGGGCCTCGGCGTCGCCGTACTCGGCACGATCACCACGATCGCCTACGCGCCCGCGCTGCCCGCCGTGCCCGGAGTGTCCGCGGGCGGCATGGACCAGGCGCGGCAGTCGCTGGCCGGAGCCGCCCACGTCGCCCGCGAGATCGGCGGCAGCACCGGCGACGCGCTGCTCGACGCCGCACGCTGGGCCTTCGTCAACGCCCTGCACACGACCGTGGTCGTGAGCGTCGTCCTGCTGAGCCTGACCGCCGTCGCGGTGGCCATGCTGCTCAGCCGTGATTGAGGTGTGCCATGGCCCGATCAGGGCAGACAAGTACCGTGAAACAGGCCCTGCGTGATGTCGCCGCCTTAGTCGCCCGCGTCGGGGTGGGCGGCATCTTCTTCGCCAACGGCTGGACCAAGCTGGAGGACGGGCTCACCGCCACCGGCGCGAAGTTCCTCCAGCAGGGCGCCCCGGCACCCGGCGCATGGGCCACGGTCACCATGCTCACCGAGCTGATCGGCGGCGCGCTGCTGATCGCCGGGCTGGGCGTCGCCGTCACCGGGCTGATCCTGTTCGCCGAGGCGCTCGGCGTCTTCCTGGTCGCCCCGCCGCTCAACCCCATCAGCCTGAACGAGCTGATCCTCCTTGGAACGGCCTCCATCCTGCTCGCCGTCGTGGGCGCGGGGCGGCTGTCGGTCGACCACATGGTCGTGATCCGCAGGCGGGAGTCGGAGGCGGCCGACGAGTTCGCCGCCGACGCCGAGGCCGACCGGGTGCTCGCCTCGCTGCGCGACTCCGACGCGCCCGCGCGGCAGTCGAAGCCGGCCGAGGACGCCGCGCCGCGGGCCGAGGACGTCCCCCCGCCCATGGCGGACACCGCGCCGCACCCCCGGCCCCGTACGCGGCCCGTCAAGCCGCCGGCGGCCGAGGAGCCCGCGCCCGATCCGGCTCCGGTCCCGGGCGACACGCTGGTGGCCGGCCGCAAGAAGCCCGCGCCCCGCGGCCGCCGTCCCTCATCGGAGGGCTGAGCGGGCGGGCACGCGCAGCGCGCCCTGGGTGAGCGCGATGGCCAGCAGGATGACCAGCGCCCCCACCGGCTGGTTCCAGGTGATCGTCTCGTCGAGCAGCAGCACGCCCGAGATCACCGCGAACACCGGCAGCAGGTACGTCACCGTCGAGGTCGTCGTCACGCCCGCCATGGTCTGCACCCGGTACAGCAGCAGGTAGGCCACGCCCGTGCCGAGCCCGCCGAGGCCCAGCATGCTCCACCAGACCTCGGCGGGCGCCGCGGTGTCCACCAGCGGCACGCCCGCCACCAGCGTGATCACCGCGAGCTGGGCCGCGCCCGTCAGGAGCTGCCCGGCGGCCAGCACCACCGGCGGCTCGGGACGCCGCCCGGTGATGAACCGCCCCATGTACGCCCCGCCGATCCCGTAGCAGAGCGCCGCGCCGAAGCAGGCCAGGCTGCCGCCGAGCTGCCCGCCCGCCATGGGCTGCCACACCCCGAGCACCACCATGACGCCCGCGAACCCGAGGCCGAGCCCGGCCGCCCGCGCGGCGGTCGCCCGTTCGGCGCGCAGCACCAGGGTGAAGGCCAGCGTGCACAGGGGCGTGGTGGCGTTCCAGATGGCGGCGACGACCGAGGAGACGTACTGCTCGCCGTAGGCGAACAGGGTGAAGGGCAGCGTGGTGAGCACGACGGAGGCGATCTGGAAGTGCCCCCACAGCCGCGGGTCGCGGGGGAGCGCTCGCCGGGTGACCGCGAGCGCGATCAGCAGGGTGGCCGCGCCGACCGCCATGCGGCCGAACGACACCTGCAGCGGATGCAGCGCCCCCACGGCGATCTTGATGAAGAAGAAACTGTTGCCCCAGATGGCGGCCAGCAGCAGGAACGCGGGCAGCCACCTCCCCGCGGCCTCGCTGCGCACGTACGCCTCCCGTAGATGAACCACCGAGGAGCGTAGCGACCAGGACCGACATTTCTGAAATGTGCGGGGATAAGGTCACGTGTCGGCCGTGAGCCGGGCCACCACCCGCATCTTGTTCATCGCGTCCAGCGCCGCCACCTTGTACGACTCCGCCAGCGTCGGATAGTTGAACACCGCGTTGACCAGGTAGTCGACGGTCCCGCCGCAGCCCATCACCGTCTGGCCGATGTGCACCAGCTCGGTCGCGCCCGTGCCGAACACGTGCACGCCCAGCAGCCGCCGGTCCTCGGAGGAGACCAGCAGCTTGAGCATCCCGTACGAGTCGCCGATGATCTGCCCCCTGGCCAGCTCCCGGTAGCGCGAGATGCCCACCTCGAACGGGATCCGGTCGCGGGTCAGCTCGTCCTCCGACTTCCCGACGAAGCTGATCTCCGGGATGGTGTAGATGCCGATGGGCGGCAGCTCCCGCAGCTCCTCCACGGGCTCCCCGCAGGCGTGCTGGGCGGCCACCCGGCCCTGCTCCATCGAGGTGGCGGCCAGCGCGGGGAAGCCGATCACGTCCCCGACCGCGTAGATGTGCGGCACGGCCGTGGCGTAGTGCTCGTCCACCCGGATCCTGCCGCGGTCGTCGGCGGCCAGCCCGGCGGCCTCCAGGTTCAGCTCGGCCGTCCTGCCCTGGCGGCCCGCCGAGTACATGACGCAGTCGGCGGGGATGCGCTTGCCGCTCTCCAGCAGGGTCAGCGCGCCGCGCGGGCGGCGTTCGACGGCGGCGACGTGCTCGCCGAACCGGAAGGTCACCGCCAGGTCGCGCAGGTGGTACTTGAGCGCCTCCACGATCTCCAGGTCGCAGAACTCCAGCATGCGCTCACGCCGTTCGACCATGGTCACCTTGGTGCCGAGGGCGGCGAACATGGAGGCGTACTCGATGCCGATGACCCCGGCGCCGACGACCACCATGGTCTCGGGCACCCGGTCCAGGTGCAGGATCGCGTCGGAGTCGATGACCGTGCGCTCGTCGAACTGCACGCTGTCCGGGCGGGCGGGGGAGGTGCCGGTGGCGATCACGATCCGGTCCGCGGTGACCTTGCGCTCCTCCTCGCCGCTGATCCCGACGGTGTGCGGGTCGAGGAAGCGTCCGGTGCCGGGCAGGACCGTGACGTGGTTGCGGGCGAGCTGGCTGCGGATCACCTGGACCTCGCGGCCGATCACGTGCTGGGTGCGCATCCCGAGGTCGGCGACCGTGATCTCGTCCTTGACGCGGTAGCTGGCGCCGTACAGCTCGCGCTGGTTCAGGCCCGTGAGGTAGAGGACCGCCTCGCGCAGCGTCTTGGAGGGGATCGTGCCGGTGTTGATGCAGACGCCGCCGATCATGTTCCGCTTCTCGACGACGGCCACCCGCCTGCCCAGCTTCGCCGCCGCGATGGCCGCCTTCTGCCCGCCGGGACCGGAACCGAGCACCAACACGTCGTAATCCGCCACATGGTCCGCCACAGGGTCCAGTGTGGGCGCGCATGGGTTACCGGCGGAAGCCCCGTCGGCGAGACTGCGCGTATGCAACGTGCATTCCGTCAGGTCGACGTGTTCACCTCCGTCCCCTATCGAGGCAACCCGCTCGCGGTCGTGCTCGACGGCCAGGGGCTGGACACCGAGGAGATGCAGCGCTTCGCCGCCTGGACGAACCTGTCCGAGACGACGTTCGTGCTGCCGCCGACCGTGCCCGAGGCCGACTACCGGGTCCGGATCTTCACCGGGAGCGGCGAGTTGCCGTTCGCCGGGCACCCGACGCTGGGCACCTGCCACGCCTGGCTGGAGGCGGGCGGGCGGCCGCGCGACGAGGCGCAGGTCGTCCAGGAGTGCGGCGCCGGGCTGATCCGGGTGCGCAGGACCGACGAGGGGCTCGCCTTCGCCGCCCCCGAGCTGGTGCGGTCGGGGCCGGTGGAGGAGGAGCTCGCCGAGCGCCTCGCCGAGAGCCTGCGCATCGGACGCGACCGCATGCTGGCCGTCGAGTGGGCCGACAACGGGCCCGGCTGGGTGGTCGTGCTGCTGGCCGCCGCCGAGGAGGTGCTGGAGCTGCGGCCGGGCGCGATCGAGCACATGGTCGGCGTGGCCGGGCCGTGCCGGGAGGGCTCGCCGTACGCCTACGAGGTGCGCGTCTTCGCCCCCGACGTCGAGGACCCGGTGACCGGCAGCCTGCACGCGTCGCTGGCCCAGTTCCTGCTGCGTACGGGACGGGTGAAGGCGCCGTACACGGCGGGCCAGGGGACCGCGCTCGGCCGGGCGGGGCGTGTGCGCGTCACCGCCGACGATCGGGACGTGTGGGTCGGCGGGGCGGTGGTCACCTGCGTCAGCGGCCGGGTCGCGTTGTGAAGCGCACCTCGTCGCCGGGCCGGAGCTGCGCCGCGACCGGCAGGTCGGCCTGCCGCACCACCGCGATCACCGGGTAGCCGCCCGTGGGCGGGTGGTCGGCGAGGAACACGATCGGCTGCCCGTCCGGCGGCACCTGCACCGCCCCGGCGACCATGCCCTCGCTCGGCAGCTCGCCCTGCCTGGCCCGCGCGAGTCCGGGCCCGCGCAGCCGCACCCCGACGCGGTTGCTGTCCTGGCTCACCGCGTACGGCCCCCCGCACAGCGCCTCCAGCGCCCCCGGGACGAACCAGTCGTCCCGCGGCCCGGCGAGCACCCGCAGCACGGCCGGCGCGGGCCCCGGCGGCGGCGCCAGGTCCACCGAGATGTCCTCGACGGCGAACCCGCCCACCGGCAGCAGCGTCCCCGCCCGCAGCGGCTCGGGGCCGAGCCCCGACAACGAGTCGGTCGACCGGCTGCCCAGCACCGGCTCGACCGCGATCCCGCCGCGCACCGCCACGTACGTGCGCAGCCCCCACTCCGGCGCCTCCAGCCGCAGCTCGCCCCCCGGCGGCACCCAGAACGGCACCCCCATCCGCGCCCCCGCCGGAGCGCCGGTCAGCGCCGCCCACGCCCCCTCGCGGAAGCGCAGCCGCGCCTGGCCGAACGTCACCTCGACGCCCGCCGCGTCCTCCCGGTTGCCCACCAGCCGGTTGGCCAGCCGCAGGCTCGGCGCGTCGGCCGCCCCCGAGCGCGGCACCCCCAGGTGGGCGTGGCCGGGCCGGCCCAGATCCTGGACGGTCGCGTACGGGCCCGGCGCGATCACCTCGATCATGCTCGCTCGAACCGCACGCGCATCCCAGGCCGGAACAGCGACGGCGGATCGGCCGACACGTCCCACACCCGCGTGGTCGTGCGCCCCAGCAGCCGCCACCCCCCGGGCGAGGCGGTCGGGTAGACCGCCGAGTACGGCCCCGCGACCGCCACCGACCCGGCCGGCACCGACGTGCGCGGCGTGTCGAGCCGGGGCAGCTCCAGCACCGGGTCGAGCCCGGTCAGATAGGCGAACCCGGGGGCGAACCCCAGCCACCCGACCACCAGCTCGCGCCCGGTGTGCCGGGCGACCACCTCCTCGGCCGAGATCCCGGCCAGCGACGCGACGGAATCGAGGTCGGCCCCGTCATAGACGACGGGAATCGTCACCACCGGCCCGGCCGCGGCACCCCCCGGCGGCCCGCCCACCTGCCCGGCGACGGCCGCCAGCCGGGCCCGCAACCGCTCCCGGTCCGCGCCGGGAGCCACCACGAGCACGGTCTCCGGCCCCGGCACGATCTCCACGACCCCTTCGGGCCGGTCGGCGCGCAGGGCCGCGTCCAGCCGGTGGGAGGCCGCCAGCGACCCGGTCTCGACGAGCAGCGCGTGCTCTCCCGCCGTACGGATCACGCGAACGCCTGCAGGACCACTCCGGCCGCCAGCAGGTCGTTGCGCACCGCACGGGCCAGCCCGACGGCGCCAGGCGTGTCTCCGTGGACGCACAGCGAACGGGCGTCGACCGACACCGTACTGCCGTCGACGGCCGTCACGGAGCCTTCCAGGGCCATCTGGCGGGCCCGCGCGGTCACCTCGGCCGCGTCGTGGACGACCGCCCCGGGCTCCCGCCGCGGCACCAGCGTCCCCGCCGCCGTGTAGGCCCGGTCCGCGAACCCCTCGCCCACCGTCGGGACGCCCTCCGCCGCGGCCACCTCGTGCACCACCGACACCGGCAGCGTCAGCACCGGCAGCGAGGGGTCGTAGTCGGCGACGGCGCCGATCACCGCTGCCGCCTGCACCTTGTCGCGGCAGATGCGGTTGTACAGGGCGCCGTGCGGCTTGACGTAGGACACCCGGCCGCCCATCGCCCTGGCGATGCCGTCGACGGCGGCGAGCTGGTAGAGCACCTCGGCGCACAGCTCCTCGGGCTCGACCTCCATCTCCCTGCGGCCGAAGTGGGCCAGGTCGCGGTAGGACACCTGCGCGCCGATCGACACGCCGCGGTCGACGGCCGCCGCGCACGTGCGCCTGATCGTCACGGGGTCGCCCGCGTGGAAGCCGCAGGCGACGTTCGCGCTGGTGACGATGTCGAGCAGCGCGAGGTCGTCGCCGAGCCGCCAGATGCCGAAACCCTCACCGAGGTCGGCGTTGAGGTCGATCGCCATCCCCCCATCATGGCGGCAGCGCTACCTCGGCGCGACGAACAACGTCTGAGTCGCCGCACCGACTTCGCCGCGCTCGTCGTACAGGGTGGTCCGGGTCAGGCCGCGGCCGGACGGGCCGATCGCGGTGGCCGCGTCCATGCAGGTCCACTCGCCGACCGGGGTGCGGAACAGCGAGATCGTCAGGTCGACGTTGACGAACAGGTGGGTGGCGAAGTCGACGGCCGGGCTCACGCCGTTGCCGCTGTCGGCGAACGCGGCCAGCCGCTCGAACGGGGTGATCTCCTCGCCCTCCACCAGCGGCACGGTCAGCCTGCCCCACACCGTGGCCGGGCCGGTCAGCATCGGGCCGCCGGCGGCGAACCGCCAGTCGAACGCCCTGCCGTAGCCGAAGCCCGACACCAGGTAGGACTCCGCGTGCTCTGGCGAGGGCGGCGGCACGGGCGCGGGCGGCTGCGCGGCCGGGGTGGCGGACGTGTCCGTCTCGCGGATGCGCCACGCGGTGGCCCTGGCGTACTCCCGCCCGCCGGACAGCACGGCCGCCGACAGGCACTGCACCCGCTTGCCGTCGCGGACGACGTCGGTGACGACCTCCAGCTCGGCGACGGGGACCGGGGCGAACACGTCGACCGCCAGCCTGGACAGCGCCAGGCCGGGCCGCGGCGCGGTGCGGTCGAGCTCGTGCGCGATCAGCGCGGCCACCGGGCCCATGTGCTGGGTGCCCGGGTCCCACGGCCCCTGGGTGTGCTCGGAGGCCAGATATCGCCCATGGGCCAGCCTGCGGTACATCGACATGGGGACGAACTCTAGATCTCGTCGGGAATGTCGGCTATGTCGTCGAGCGCCGCGGCCAGCTCGTCGGGGTCGCCGCCGATCCGCTCGGCGATCTCGATCAGCACGTGGAGCACGTCGTGGCGGTCGTGGCCGAGGTCGAGCAGGCGCTGGGCGGCCTCCCACAGCTGCGGCGGGTCGCCGTCCCACAGCCGGGTCGCGATCTCCTCGTGCCAGGCCAGGTGTTCCTGGTCGATCACGCCGTCGTGGTCGATCTCGAGTAACGTGCGCCGGTCGGCCTCGTCGGCCGGGTTGAGCCGGTCGAGGTCGATCCCGTTGTGCCGGCCCTGCAGATACGGGAACGCGAACACCCGCCTGGCCAGCGCCGACAGGTCGCCGTCGGGCAGCAGCCGCTCCAGCAGCGGCCGGTCGAGCCCGAACGACGTCGGGTCGCGGTAGGCCTCGGGGAACTTGCCCGTGGCCTCCCACACCGCGTCGAGCGTGGCCTTGAGCCCCTGCTCGGGCAGCCCGGTGCGGCGCGCGGCGAAGCGCACCCACGCCGACAGCACGTGCGGCATCGCCTCCTGCTCGGCCACGCTCAGCATCACCTTGCGCGGCAGCCAGTCGAGCAGGAACGTCTCGCACTTGGTCGGGCTGACCCGCAGCGGCCGGTTGAAGTCGCGCTCGCAGCCGTAGTCGATGATGTGGTCGGCGCAGCGCGAGGCCGCCGACGGGTCCGACAGGTGCTCGGCCGCGTCGGAGGCGAGGAACTCGGCGGCCAGCATGGCCCGCCGCTCGCGGCTGTAGGGCGCCTCGATGTGCAGCGGCGCCGGACGCTTGCGGCCCGGCGGCAGCGCCTTGAGCCGGGCCCGGGCGAAGGCGTGGTAGGCGCTGTAGCTCTCGCTCACCGGCGGCGGCGTCTTGGGCTCCCTGGTGGCCTTCATGGCCGACTCCAGAAGCGCCCTGGCCTGCTCGGGCTGGATCTCCTCGAACAGCAGCATCGGGTTGCCCGCCGCCTCGGCCCTGGCCTGCTCCAGCAGGTTGTCGACGTGCGAGGACACCCACGCGTCGCGGGCCATCCCGCTCATGTTGTGGTCGACGACCACGACCAGCGCGTGCCGGTCGCTGGGCACCGATGCCTCGTTCCAGCGATAGGCGAACGTGCAGATCACCGTGTCCTGGTCGCCGTAGGCGTCGCGGGAGACGTAGCAGCCGGTGGGCTTGACCGCGCCGACCTTGTCGGCCCATCCGGGCCTGGCCACGCCCGACTCCATCATCGCCAGCGCCGCGCCCTCGGCCTTGGCGCCCTGGCGGGCGGTGCCCAGGTAGGCCAGGCACACCAGCAGCGTCAGGGAGGCCGGGGTGCCGGCCTTGGCCGCGTAGTCGACCAGGCCCTCACCGAGGACCTGCTCCACGTCACCGCCCCTGACCCGCCTGCCCCACCAGGCCCCGATCATGTCTGAGACCATCAGCTCCGCGTCGAGAGGGCTGCGCACCGCGAGCAGCTCGCGGGCCGCCTGCACCATCTCCTGGAACACGTCGTCGGGCGGGCTGCTCTCCCGGGGATCTCGTCGGTGTCGGCGCACGCCCTCACTCTCTCGTATTCCAGGCGCAAACGGCGAAGAGAACTCGGCCTGGTGACCCCGATGTTATCGGTGGAACCGCGATCAGCGGGGACTTCGGGGCGGCGGGGCGGAGTTCACGATGGCGAGCAGGTGCTCGCGGGCGATGCGTTCCACGACCTCGGGCGTGGCCGGGACGCCGAGATGCTCGGCGCACGCGCACACGTCGGCCACGCACCGGTCGATGGTGTCCACGGGTACGGTCAGGAACTCTTCGGCCAGCCGGAGACTGACCGGCTCCTTGAGGAAGCGTGTGGCCAGAGCGAGCATAGATGTGAGATTCCTCTGGAGACCCGGGAGCAAACCCCCAGGAACGTATGCAGGGTGACTTGCGATCCCATTTCATCTTTTCTCGGCCTTGTGTCAAGGCTCTGCGGCGCCTGTGTTCGCTTCTCGTGCAAAGCTGTTTCCATGCGCATCCAGCTCGCCCAGCGGGACGAGGCAGACGAGCTCCTCGGCCGCAGCCCGCTCGCCCTGCTCGTCGGCATGCTGCTCGACCAGCAGATCCCCATGGAATGGGCGTTCACTGGGCCGTACACCATCTCGGAGCGGCTGGGGCACGACCTGACCGCCGAGGAGATCGCCGCCTGCGATCCCGAGGCGTTCGCCGCGCTCCTCGCGCAGAAGCCGGCCGTGCACCGCTACCCCAAGTCGATGGCCGCCCGCGTCCAGCAGCTCGCGGCCTACCTCGTCGAACACTACGACGGGCGGCCCGAGGGCATCTGGAGCGACGCGGCCGACGGGAAAGACTTGTTGAAACGACTGCAGGCCCTTCCGGGATACGGCAAGCAGAAGGCCCAGATCTTTTTGGCATTGCTGGGCAAGCAGCTGGGGGTCCAGCCGTCAGGCTGGCGTGAGGCGGCCGGACTCTACGGCGAGGAGGGGTCATACCGATCGGTCGCCGACGTGGTCGACACCGACAGCCTGGGCCGGGTGCGCGCCGCCAAGCAGGAGGCCAAGCGCGCGGCCAAGGGCGAGTAACCTGATCTTGCTGCGCAATGTGGAGCGACTTTGACAGGATGCGTTGACCCTTATGGCGACCGGGCGGCGGCGGGGGCTTCCGTCAGCGCATGCCCATCGCCGATGATGTACTGCAGAATCCGGTCGCCCGGAGCTGCGCTACGCCGATACACAGTTATGGAGATGTGCCGCGTGGGAGACCCTGGCACGCGACGGAGGTGCCGACCATGAGCGCCGAGACCTCCGTTCCCCGTCCCCGGGAGTCGGATGTGGACATCTCAGACTCCGCCCTGTTCAAGGGCATGCTGTCGGAGGCCGAGTTCGCCTTCGCGTTCTTCGACGGCGATGGCCGCGTCCAGCGGGTCAACGACGTGTTCAGCGACGTCGTCAGCGTGCCCGCAGAGCGCATGGTGGGCCGTGCGCCGGTCGAGGTGCTGGCGGCCGACCTGAGCCAGATCATCACCCACGCCGTCCAGGCCGTCATCGAGAGCGACGCGCCGGTCACCGAGGGCCGCGTGCGGGTGCGCTCCGCAGAGGGTGACACCCGCCACTGGTCGTTGTCGTTCTCGCCGGTCCACGACGAGGCGGGCGAGTTGCGCGCCATCGCGCTGGTGGGCCTCGACGTGACCGAGAGCAGGCAGACCGAGGAGGCGCTGCGCCGCAGCGAGGAGCGCTACCGCTCGCTGGTCGAGGCGCAGTCCCAGCTCGTCTGGATCACCTCGCCCACGGGCGCCGTCGTCGAGGACGCGCCCCAGTGGCGCGCGATCACCGGCCAGGGGCTGGAGGAGTACCTCGCCAACGGCTGGCTGGAGGTCGTCCACCCCGAGGAGCGCCAGCAGACCGAGGAGGCCTGGCGCGAGGCGCTGCGCGGCCGCACGATGTTCGAGTGGAACTACCGGGTCCGCACCCGGGCCAGCGGCTACCGCCACTTCGAGGTGCGCGCGGTGCCGATCATCAGGCACGGCAGGGTCGTGGAGTGGGTCGGCGCCAACACCGACGTCACCCCGCAGCGCGAGGCCGAGGAGATGCGCGGCAGGCTGACCGACCAGCTCGGCGCCGCCGCCCTGCGCACCGCCCGGCTCCAGGGCGCCACGGCCCAGCTGGCCGAGGCCCTCACGGTCGAGCAGGTCGTCCAGGTCATCATCGACGTCGGCCGCACCGCCCTGGCCGCCGACCGCTCGGCCGTGGCGCTGCTCGACACCGACCGCGCCGCGCTCAAGCTGGTCAACGGCGAGGGCATCCCCGAGGTTCAGGGCTCGGGCGACGAGATCCCGCTGTCGCACTCCAACGTCATGACGATGGCCGTCAACAGCCGCCGTCCGGTCTTCGCCGAGTCGCCCGAGTCGCTGAAGGCCCAGTTGCTGGAGGCGGGCGACGACGAGGAGGCCCTGGCCGGCTTCATCAGCCAGGGCGACGAGCGGGCCTGGGTGGGCCTGCCGCTGCTGGCCGCCGGCCGGGCGCTCGGCGCGCTGCGCTTCTCGTTCACGCGCCCACAGAAGATCTCCCAGGAGGACGGCGTCTTCCTGGAGGCCCTGGCCGGGCAGTGCGCCCTGGCCGTCGAGCGGGCCACGCTCTTCGAGCGCGAGCACCGCACCGCCGAGACGCTGCAGCGCAGCCTGCTGCCCGACCGCCTGCCCGTGGTCAAGGGCCTGGTGCTGGCCCAGCGCTTCCGTTCGGGCAGCCGCCACGTCCAGGTGGGCGGCGACTGGTACGACGCGTTCGTCCTGCAGGACGGCCGGGTCGCGGCCGTCGTCGGCGACGTCATGGGCAAGGGCGTCAAGGCCGCGGCGGGCATGGGCCGCATCCGCAACGCCATGCGGGCGCTGGCGCTCACCAACCCGCCGCCCGCGGCCGTGCTCACCGGCCTCGACCGGGTCTTCGAGGCCACGGAAGAGGAGGAGCAGGTCACCACGCTGGCCTACATGGTCGTCGAGCCGGTCACCGGCGAGGGCACGCTGGCCATGGCCGGCCACCCGCCGCCCGTCCTCGTCTCGCCCCAGGGCACGGCGATCCTGTGCGACGCCGAGCCCGGCACGCCGCTGGGCTGGCCCACCAGCCGCCGGCAGTTCCGGTTCGTGGTGCCCCCGGGACACACCGCAGTGCTCTACTCAGACGGTCTCGTGGAGAACAGGAAGCGTGGGCTTGACGCCGGTCTCGCAGAGATTTGCAGTGTTGTGACCGAAGCGCCGCCTGAGGTGGTGAGTAGTCCTCACATGTTGCTGGACTTCCTGGTTGACCGGATGTTGTCGGGATATGAACAGGATGATGACGTTACCGCGCTCGCAATTCACGTTCCGCCGGCCACGAAGAGTGACTGAATGAAACAGTCATAACGGTTGCTTTCGGGTATCAGTGCCCCGCTTACGTACGCACTACTGTCTTGGTCGGCCTAGGGTGGAGGACAACCGCCGGGAGGTGGCCGTATGGAGTGCGGGGTCGTGCCACAATGCTGTGTCGGGTCCGTCGCGCTTCGCACGGCCTCACCGATCTCTGAGAGAGGCAACAGCCCCCAGCGGGCATCTGGGTCCATTGTCGCCACGCGTTCGTTCGAGAGGTGTTCGTGTCGCCTGCAAGTTCGACTCGCTCGAAGCCACAAGAGCTGAACGAGCCCGTCATTCAGCGACTGCTCGAGCGTGGGCGCTCGCAGGGTTTCCTCGAGTCTGAGGATGTCCGTCAGGCCTTCGAGGAGGCGGACATCCCCATGTCGCACGCCGCCGCGTTCTTGCGGAACCTCAGCAAAGAGGGCGTGACCGTGGTGGTGACCGCCGCGGATTCGGCTGCGCCGAAGAAGTCTCGTGGTCCAGCAAAGCGCCGCACCGCTGCCCCCGTCAAGACCAAGACGGCAGCGGCCGCCAAAGAGCAGCAGCCCGAGACCGTGACCGCGGTCGTGGGCGCCGCTGAGGCCGAGCCGGCCAAGAAGCCGGCCCCGGCCAAGAAGGCCGCTCCCGCTCCGAAGAAGGCGGCTCCGGCCGCCGCCAAGAAGGCCAAGCCAGAAGTCAGCGCTGGGCCTGCCGAGACCAAGCCGAAGGCACCCGAGGGCGTCAAGGCGACCGACGCGGACGACGACGACGATCTCGAGCTCGACGGCGACGTGGAGCTGGAGGACCTCGAGGACATCGAGGTCGACGACGACATCGTGGCCGAGGACGACTCCGACTCCGAGGGTGACTCCGACGACGACTCCGACGACGAGCCCAAGGCCGCCGAGGTCGCCGCCGCCACCGCGGACAAGACCGAGGACGAGGTCCTCATCCTGTCCGACGACGACGACGACGCCCCGGTCGCCCAGGTGGCCGCCGCCGGCGCCACCGCCGACCCGGTGAAGGACTACCTCAAGCAGATCGGCAAGGTCCCCCTGCTCAACGCCGAGCAGGAGGTCGAGCTGGCCAAGCGCATCGAGGCGGGCCTGTTCGCCGAGGAGCAGCTCGGCGGCGGCGAGACCGAGAGCCTGCCGGTCGACGTCCGGGCCGAGCTCGAATGGATCGCCGAAGACGGCCGCCGGGCCAAGAACCACCTGCTGGAGGCCAACCTCCGGCTCGTGGTCTCGCTGGCCAAGCGCTACACCGGGCGCGGCATGCTGTTCCTCGACCTGATCCAGGAGGGCAACCTCGGCCTGATCAGGGCCGTGGAGAAGTTCGACTACACCAAGGGCTACAAGTTCTCCACCTACGCCACGTGGTGGATCCGGCAGGCGATCACGCGTGCCATGGCCGACCAGGCGCGGACCATCCGCATCCCGGTCCACATGGTCGAAGTGATCAACAAGCTGGCCCGCGTCCAGCGGCAGATGCTGCAGGACCTCGGCCGCGAGCCCACGCCGGAAGAGCTGGCCCGCGAGCTGGACATGACGCCCGAGAAGGTCGTCGAGGTCCAGAAGTACGGCCGCGAGCCCATCTCCCTCCACACCCCGCTGGGTGAGGAGGGCGACAGCGAGTTCGGTGACCTCATCGAGGACTCCGAGGCCATCGTGCCGGCCGACGCCGTCAGCTTCACGCTGCTGCAGGAGCAGCTGCACTCCGTTCTCGACACGTTGTCGGAGCGGGAGGCGGGCGTCGTGTCCATGCGGTTCGGCCTCACCGACGGGCAGCCGAAGACGCTCGACGAGATCGGCAAGGTTTACGGGGTCACCCGTGAGCGCATCCGCCAGATCGAGTCGAAGACCATGTCCAAGCTGCGTCACCCGTCCCGGTCCCAGGTCCTGCGCGACTACCTGGACTAGGAGCCACCTCGTCGATCGCCCCGTCCGGAACCTTCCGGGCGGGGCGATCGCCGTCTCGGCGTCCGTCAGGCCGGGTCGGTGACGTGCACGTCGAGGAGCCAGGGGCGGTTCGCCCGCGCGGGCTCGGTGAGGTCGACCGTCCAGCCCAGGTTGCCGAGGGTCTTGGCCAGCTCCTCGGGGGTGCCGGGGGCCTCCTCCTGCTGGAGCAGGACGCGGGCGATCTCACCCCGGGTGGCCTTGGCCATGTGGCTGACGACCTTGCCGTCACGGAAGACGCGTACCGACACCGACCGGTCGCCGGGCTGCCACGCCCCCGCGTACGTGGACGAGCGCAGGTCCACCACCAGCCCCGGTATGCGGTCCAGCTCCTTGGCCAGGTGGGTGCGCCAGTAGGCGGCCAGACCGCCCAGCGGCGGCAGGCTGACGCCCATCGACAGGCGGTACGGGGGCACCTGGTCGGTGACGCGCAGCACGCCCCACAGGCCGGAGAAGATCAGCACGGACTCCTCCGCCCTGGCCCTGGCGGCGTCGTCCAGGGTGTTCAGGCCGAGGTTGTCGTACAGGACGCCGGTGTAGAGGTCGGCAGCGGGCAGGGTGGGGGCGGTCCGCAACGCCGTGTTCTTGGCCGCCTCGCCCGCCAGGCCGGGCGTCAGCCCGAGCACCTGCGCGGCGTCGCGGCGCTTGGAGGCCCGGATGAGCGCGGAGACGACCCGCTTGCGGGCACGGTCGAGCTTGGGGAAGGACAGCTCCCCGAGCGGCGGCCCGCTCCCCTCGGAGGCCTTTCCTTTGGACGGCGGCAGCAGAATCAGCACAACCCCACACCCTAACGGGCCGGTCAGAGGGTGTTCGCGCTGGTCGGCTAGGCTGCGCGGATGAATGTCGACCTGCTGGTGCACCAGGCGTGGCCGGCCTACGAACAGCGTTCGCATGACGGCTGGGTGCTGCGTGGCGCTGGAGGCGTGACCAAACGGGCGAACTCGGTGCTGGCCCTGCACGCCCCCGCCGACCTCGACGCCGCGATCGGCGCCGCCGAGGCGTTCTACGGCGAGCGGGGACAGAGCTGCGCCTTCTCCATCGGCCCCGGCACCTGGCCCGGCCTGGACGCCGAGCTGGCCCGCAGAGGCTACGAGCTGGTCGACCCGACGCTCATCATGGCCGGTTCGCCGCCGGCCGAGCCGCACGGCCCGGTCCGGATCGAGGACCACCCGTGGCCGGAATGGCTGGAGACCTGGTGGTCCGTCGACGGCCGGTACGGCGCCGGCCTGGAGGAGGCCACCCGCATCTGCACCGGCGTGCCCGCCTGGTACGCGGCCGTCGAGGAGGACGGCGTCCCGGTCGCGGTCGGGCGGGTCGTGCCGCAGGGCGACACGGCGGGGATCTTCTGCATGGCGACGTTGCCGAGCGCCCGGCGGCGCGGCCTCGCGCGTACGGTGCTGCGTGCTCTGACCAGGCATGCCGGGGCGAAGAGCGCGTATTTGGTCACCACCGAGCCCAACCGGGCGGCCCAGGCTTTGTACCGCGGCGAGGGATTCCAGACCGTCGGCCGGTACCACTACCGCGTGCGGAACGGCTGAACGCAGAACGGCGACCCCGGCGTGGTGCGCCGGGATCGCCGAGCTGGACGTGCAATATGAGGTTATGTGATCACAACGAACGCGTCAGCGATCGTCGTTGGGGTTCATTGAAGGGGTTTCGCTGAGGCGAGCCGACTCGTCCAGGATGTCGGCGCCCTTTTCGCGCAGCGCTGCGACGTGCTGACGCCCATGGTGGGCGCAGAACAGCAGCTCCCCACCAACAGGCAGGGTCGCGCGAATGTAGGCCTGGGCGCCGCAGCGGTCGCAGCGGTCGAGGGCCGTCAGCGGCTTAACGGGGGCGAGAGCTCCAGTCACGTATCGCCTTTCGGGTCACCCCCGCCGAAGCGAGGATCTGGCGTCAGTCACTTGAGACAACATCTAACCGGACGTGGACGTTCCCAACCTCCGCCTCGCTACGCCCAGAGCAGAATGTGTCCGAAAGTAATGGCGATCAGCCGGTTGGTAACGGCAAACGTGTCGCCATGGCAAGCTTGTACGCGTGCCTAAGGGAAGAACGGTAGGCTACGCACACGTGTTCGATGCTTAGACCAGGGGAGCAAGAGTGACGGTAGTGGAGGCGGGTTACACGGCTCGTCACCTGTCGGTGCTTGAGGGCCTCGAGGCCGTACGCAAGCGGCCGGGCATGTACATCGGGTCCACCGACAGCCGCGGGCTCATGCACTGCCTCTGGGAGATCGTGGACAACGGCGTCGACGAGGCGCTGGCCGGCCACTGCGACCGCATCGAGGTCGAGCTCTACGCCGACGGCTCCATCGAGGTGCGGGACAACGGCCGCGGCATCCCCGTTGACATCCACCCCAAGACCGGCCTGGCCGGTGTCGAGCTCGTCTACACCAAGCTGCACGCCGGCGGGAAGTTCGGCAGCGGCTCCTACGGCGCCTCCGGCGGCCTCCACGGCGTGGGCGCCTCCGTGGTCAACGCCCTGTCCTCCCGGCTCGACGTCGAGGTCGACCTCGACGGGCGGGTTCACGAGATCAGCTTCAGGCGCGGCGTGCCCGGCGTCTTCGACGGCGACGGGCCCACGGCCAAGTTCAAGAAGAAGTCCGGGCTGCGGATCGGCGGCAGCCTGCCCAAGAACGTCACGGGCACCCGCGTGCGCTTCTGGGCCGACAAGCAGATCTTCCTGCCCGACGCCGAGGTCTCGCTCGACGAGATCCACGTGCGCCTGCGGCAGACCGCGTTCCTGGTGCCCGGCCTGACGCTGGCGGTCTTCGACAGCAGAGGCGAGGAGCGCACCGGCGAGGAGTTCCGCTTCGACGGCGGCATCTCCGAGTTCACCGAGTTCCTGGCCCGCGACGAGCCCGTCTGCGACGTGCTGCGCCTGCAGGGCGTGGGCCACTTCCACGAGACCGTGCCGGTCCTCGACGACCAGGGCCACATGACACCCACCGAGGTGCAGCGCGAGCTCACCGTCGACGTGGCGGTCCGGTGGGGCAAGGGCTACGAGTCGACCATCCGCTCGTTCGTCAACGTGATCGCCACGCCCAAGGGCGGCACCCACCTGACCGGTTTCGAACGCGGCCTGGTCCGTACGATCAACGAGCTGCTGCGCGAGACCCGGCTGCTGAAGAGCGGCGACGACCCGGTCAACAAGGAGGACATCTCCGAGGGGCTGACCGGCGTGGTCACCGTCCGGGTGCCCGAGCCGCAGTTCGAGGGGCAGACCAAGGAGGTCCTCGGCACCTCGGCGGCCACCCGCATCGTCTCGCACGTCGTCTCGCGCGAGCTCAAGGAGCTGTTCGCCAACCCGCCGCGCGGGTTCAAGCAGCCGCTGCGGGCCGTGCTGGAGAAGATCGTCGCCGCCGCCAAGGCCCGCATCGCGGCCCGTGAGCACCGCGACAACCAGCGGCGCAAGAGCGCCCTGGAGAACTCGGCGCTGCCGGCCAAGCTGGTCGACTGCCGCAGCGACGCCGTCGACCGCAGCGAGCTGTTCATCGTCGAGGGCGACTCCGCGCTCGGCACGGCCAAGCTGGCCCGCGACTCCGAGTTCCAGGCGCTGCTGCCGATCCGCGGCAAGATCCTCAACGTGCAGAAGGCGTCCGTGAGCGACATGCTCAAGAACGCCGAGTGCGCCGCGATCATCCAGGTGGTGGGGGCCGGGTCGGGGCGTTCGTTCGACATCGAGGCGGCCCGCTACGGCAAGGTCATCCTCATGGCCGACGCCGACGTCGACGGCGCGCACATCCGCTGCCTGCTGCTCACCCTGTTCCACCGCTACATGCGGCCGATGGTGGAGGCCGGGCGGGTGTTCGCGGCCGTGCCGCCGTTGCACCGCATCGAGCTCACCAACCCGGGGCGCGGCAAGGAGAAGTACATCTACTGCTACTCCGACGCCGAGCTGCACAAGGTCCTGCGCGACCTGGAGCGGCGGGGCAAGCGCTGGAAGGACCCGGTGCAGCGGTACAAGGGCCTGGGGGAGATGGACGCCGACCAGCTCGCCGAGACCACGATGGACCCGCGGCACCGGGTGCTGCGCCGGGTGCGCATCGAGGACGCCGAAGGGGCCGAGTCCATCTTCAGCCTGCTGATGGGGAGCGACGTGGCGCCGCGGCGGGAGTTCATCGTCAGCAGCGCGGCCGAGGTCGACCGCGACCACATCGACGCCTGATCCGGGACGGGCACCTTCTGAGGCCGGTTGCCCCGGCCTCAGGGTGCCCCCGGTGGCTCCAGAGGGACACCAGCCTTGAGAGGGCCGGGGCCGCAGAGGGAATCTGAGGCTCCAAACGGCCCCGGCGCGGGGCCCGGTTCTCGGAGGACATCCCGGTCCCACGGAATGCCTGAGCGCCAGAGGGTTCCTGGCTCCAGAGGGATCGCGGGCCTCACGGTGATGCGCCTGGTGTCAGCAGGCGTCAAGCCGAGCTGGCCTTGAGGTGTGTCGTGCCCGTTGTCGCCGTGTGAGGCGGCCGGGTGGGGCTCTCGGGGGTGTGGGTATGCCGCCTCCGGTGGCGTCGAGGCCTGAGGGTGCCCCTTCGGTCGCTCAGGGGGCCTGGGGGCGACGCCTCGGCGCTACGGCCTCTCGTAGAGCTTCGGAGGTCCGGGCGGAGGTCGAGGCGCTCCAGGGGCGTTCTGGGGCCGTGGGGGCCCTTCCGGGGGCGAGGCTGCAGGCCCGTCGTGGGCGGCACGAATGACTGCTCTCGGTAACGGTTGATTGCTTAGTGTCATCGCGGGTCGAGTGGGTACGGGCGGGATGCCGCCGTTTCGCGGGCAATCGGTCAGGGACGAGTTCATGTGGCTCGCCGGCCCCCGATCACGCGCTCGGGGCGTGCTCGCGGGGGAGGGGCGTTCGATGGGGCTGGCTGCGGGGGCGGCGGTGGATCTCGGCGCGGCGCGGATGCAGATGGCGTTGTCGCTCGGCTGGCACATCGTCATCGCCTGTCTCGGCGTCGGGATGCCGGCCATCACGTTGCTGGCCGAGTGGCGGGGGCATCGCACCGGGGACAACAACTACCGGCTGCTGGCGCGGCGGTGGGCCAGGGCGCTCGGGGTGCTGTTCGCGGTCGGGGCGGTGTCCGGGACGATCCTGTCGTTCGAGATGGGGCTCCTGTGGCCGGGCATGATGGGCGTGTACGGCGAGGTCATCGGCCTGCCGTTCTCGCTGGAGGGCATCGCGTTCTTCGTCGAGGCCATCTTCCTCGGCATCTACCTGTACGCCTGGGACCGGCTGCGTCCCGTCCCGCACCTGTTGTCGGGAATCCCGATCGTGCTGGCGGGGGTGGCCAGCGCGTTCTTCGTGGTGGCCGCCAACGCCTGGATGCAGCAGCCCACGGGGTACCGGGTGGAGGGCGGCCGGATCGTCGCCGTCGATCCGTGGGCGGCGATGTTCAACCGGGCCACGCCGCCGCAGACCGTGCACATGATCCTGGCGGCGTTCATGGTGGCCGGGTTCCTGATGGCCGGCGTGTACGCGGTCGCCATGCTGCGCGGCCGCCGGGACCGCTACCACCGCCTCGGCCTGCTGCTGCCGCTCACGGTCGCGGCGGCCGTCACCCCCGTGCAGATCGGCGTCGGCGACTGGGCCGCGCACTTCGTGGCCGAGTACCAGCCGGTCAAGCTGGCCGCCATGGAAGGCGTGTTCCGGACGAGCCGCGACGTGCCGCTGCACCTGGGCGGGATCGCGGTGGACGGCGAGCTGAAGTACGCCCTGGAGATCCCCTACGGCCTGTCCCTGCTGGCCCACTGGAACCCGCACGCCGAGATCGCCGGCCTGACCGAGGTGCCGCCCGCCGACTGGCCGCCGGTCAACATCGTGCACTGGGGGTTCCAGGTCATGGTGCTGCTGGGCTTCGCGCTGCTGCTGCTCGCGGCCTGTCTCGCGCTGTCCTGGAAGCGGCGGCGTGACCTGCCGCGAACGCCGTGGTTCCTGCGCGGTGTCGCGCTGTCGGGCGTGGCCGCCGTGCTGGCGCTGGAGAGCGGCTGGGTGGTCACGGAGGTCGGACGCCAGCCGTGGATCGTGTTCCGGGTGATGCGCACGTCGGAGGCGGTCAACCCCGCGCCCGGCCTGGTGTACGGGTTCGCGCTGGTCACCGCCGTGTACGTGGCCCTGACCGTCGCCACCGTGTACGTGATGCGCCGCCTGTCCCGGGACGTGCCCGTGCCGCTGGCGCCGCAGGAGCCCGACGTCACCGGCTACAAGGTCGTGTGACCATGCCGCTGCCGCAGATCATGCTGGCCGTCATGTGGGTCGGGCTGACGGCGTACGTGCTGTTCGGGGGCGCGGACTTCGGCGGCGGCGTCTGGGACCTGCTGGCCGGCGGCGCCGAGCGCGGCCGGCGGCGGCGGGATCTGGTGGAGCACTCCATCGGCCCGATCTGGGAGGCCAACCACGTGTGGCTGATCTTCGTGATCGTGCTGGCGTGGACCGGCGTGCCGTCGGTGTTCGCCTCGGTCGCCTCCACCCTCTACATCCCGCTCACGCTGGTGGCGCTGGGTGTGATCGGGCGCGGCGCGGCGTTCGCCTTCCGCAAGGTCTCCGCGCGGCTCTGGCAGCGGCGGCTGTTCGGCGCCACCTTCGCCTTCTCCTCGGTGGTGACCCCGTTCTTCCTCGGCGCCGCGGCGGGCGGCATCGCCTCAGGCCGGGTGCCGCCCGGCATCGCCAAGGGCGACCTGGTCCGAAGCTGGCTCAACCCCACGTCGATGGCGGTCGGCGCGCTGGGCGTCGCCACGGCCGCGTACCTGGCGGCCGTCTACCTGACCCGCGACGCCCGGCGCGGCGGCGAGGAGGATCTGGCCGAGGAGTTCCGGCGGCGGGCGCTGGGCTGCGGGGCGGTCGTCGGCGTGCTGGCGGTGGTGAGCCTGCTCGTGCTGCGCGCCGACGCGCCCGCCCTGTTCACCGAGCTGACCTCGGGCCGAGCGCTGCCGCTGCTGGTGCTGTCGGTGGCGGCCGGGCTGGCCTCGCTGGTGCTGCTGTGGCGGCGGGCCTACCTCGCGGTCCGCGTCACCGCCGCGCTGGCCGTGACGGGGCTGCTGTGGGGGTGGGGCGTGGGGCAGTACCCCGTGCTGCTCCCCGGCCTGACCCTCGACCGCGCCGCGGCCACCGACGCGGTGCTGGGCGCCAGCCTCGGGTCGCTGGCCGTCGGCGCGGTGCTGCTGGTCCCGTCGCTGTGGTGGCTGTACGCAACCTTCCAGCGCGATCGGGGCGAGGCTGTCAGTCGGCGACCGGCGTGAGCCGGCCCGTGCGGACGTCGTAGATCGCGCCCGTCACCGGCATGTCGGCGGGCAGGAACGGCGTCGTGCGGATGCGGGTGAGGTCGTGCCGGAGCGCCATGCCCTGGTCGGGGACGGTGTGGAACTCCAGGCTGCGGGTGTCCACCCCGCGGGCGCTGGTCAGCTCGTGCACGTCGCCGTCCGTCACCTTGGTCATCCCGCAGTCGGTGTGCGGCATGACCAGGACCCGCTCGACGCCGAGCAGGTACACGGCCAGGACCAGCGTGCGCAGCACGTCGTCGGTGACGCGGGCGCCGGCGTTGCGCAGGATCTTGGCGTCGCCGGGCTGCAGGCCCAGCAGGCCCAGCGG
This sequence comes from Nonomuraea sp. NPDC049607, assembly GCF_040675375.1. Lineage (NCBI taxonomy): Bacteria > Bacillati > Actinomycetota > Actinomycetes > Streptosporangiales > Streptosporangiaceae > Nonomuraea > Nonomuraea sp. NPDC049607. Next base: position 150,351 of record NZ_JBFAOV010000009.1, on the reverse strand, counting down.
GTCGATGCGGGAGTCCATGCAGGTCACCACGGCCAGCCCGCGGGCTGCGCGGCCGGTGAGCCCGGAGTCGCCGAAGTCCTTGGCGTACTTCGCGTTGGCGGCATAGAGGTCGTCGAACGCAGTCATGCCTCAGATCTTCCCTTACGTCCCAAAGATGATGCTTTCCGGGGTGGCGACTGGCGCGAGTTCCCGAAGGTCCCACCAAATACACTCACCTTGAGTGATGATGTCGTCACCATCTGTACGTCGTCGAAGAGGTCAGTCGTGAGTAGGTCCGAATCGCTCGCCGCGTATCTCCGCGCTCAGGCCCGGCGTCGCCTCGACCGCGTGGAGTCCAACGACGACGGGCGCAACGCCAGATGCGCGCTGGCCCTGCTCGACACCGCCGCGTACGCCGCCGGCCTGCCCGAGGACGACCCGATCATCCTCATGCTCGACCAGGCGGGCTGCTACGGCCCGCTCGGCTGCGAGGAGTTCGACCCGGGCGAGGCCGGGGTCGGGCTGATCCGATCGTGGACCGGTGGTGAGCCGCACGAACTGCTGCTCGCGTTGCCCGCCGCCATCGAGGCCGCCGCCTCCGCCTGACGCCGCCTTCGCCTGACACGGTCAGGCCGTGGGCTCGTTCCCCGGCCGCCACTTGATGCCGCAGCCGATCGAGGCGCGCTGGTCGGCCGGGACGGGGTCGCCCGCGAGCAGCGCATCGACCGCCGCCCGGAGAGAGGAACCCGTCACGGGGACCGGGTTGCCGGGGCGCGACCCGTCGAACTCACCCCGGTAGACGAGCCGCAGCTCGCCGTCGTAGAGGAAGAAGTCGGGCGTGCAGGCCGCGCGGTAGGCCTTGGCGACGTCCTGGGTGTCGTCCAGCAGGTACGGGAACGGGAACCCCGCACGCCGGGCCTGTTCGGCCAGGTGTGTGGGATCATCGTCCGGGTAGTTCACGCTGTCGTTGCTGCAGATGCCCACCACCGACAGCCTGGAGCCGTAGCCGGCGGCCAGCGCTCCGAGGCCCGTCTCGATGTGCCGTACGTAGGGGCAGTGGTTGGACAGGAAGACCACCAGCGTGGCGGGGGAGCCCTTGAGGTCCGCGAGCGAGACGCTGCCGCCGTCGATGGCGGTGAGGTCGAAGGACGGCGCGGGCGCGCCCAGGGGAACCATGTACGAGTTGGCAGCCATGACCTTCATTCTCGTCGGCGGGGACGCCGGCGAAACAAGTCCAGGAGGTGAATGATGGACGGCATCGCGGAGTTCCGCACGACGGTCCTCGACTGCCCGGAGCCGCGGGCGCTCGCCGAGTTCTACTCTCGGCTGCTCGGCTGGCCCGTCACGTACGAGGACGAGGACTGGGTGGTCGTCGAGGACGGCGGCTCGCCCAAGCGCCTGGCCTTCCAGCGCGTCCCCGGCCACCGGCCGCCGACGTGGCCGGACGGCGAGCGGCCGCAGCAGCTCCACATCGACGTCACGGTCACCGACCTGGACAAGGCCGAGCGGCAGGTGCTGGAGATCGGCGCGACCAAGCACGAGCGGCAGCCGAGCGAGGACGACAGCTTCCGGGTCTTCCTCGACCCCGCCGGCCACCCGTTCTGCCTCTGCAAGGACTGAGCGGGCGCCTGTCCCGTCCCGGAGCAAGGCGGGAGCACGCGCCCGCCCCGCACCGAAGCGGGGCGGGCGCGCGGTCAGCGGGCCGCCTGGGCCAGCAGGTCCACGGCCTTGCGCGGGCGGCCGGAGGCCAGTTCGTGGTCGGCCGCCGCCTGAAGGTCGAAGCGCCTGCCCGTGGCCTGGGCGACGTCCCTGGCCACCGAGACCACGGCGTCGTCCACGGCCGCCGAGTCGGTGCGGGAGCGTTCGAGCAGCGAGGCCGACGTCCCCACGGCGGCCAGCACGGCGCGCGCGTCGCGGACCGAGCCGTCGGCGTGCCACGCCCGCTCGCCCAGCGCGAGGGTCAGCGCCGCCGCCGCGGCCCTGGACGGTCCGTCGCCGCCGGCGAGCGTGTCACGGGCGGCCCTGAGCCGGTCCCGCGCCCGATCGGTCCGCAGGCCCCACCCGTACGGCCACAGCGGGTCGTAGGCGGCGTCGCCCACGTTGACGGGCACCTGCGCGGCCGTCCGGAACCAGGTGAACGGCAGCCGCCCGGTGTACGGCACGGCCCCGAACAGCGGGTCGGCCACCCCTGAGCCCTCGGTGCCCGGCAGCCAGGACGCCACCACCGCCTCGACGCCCGTCAGGTCGCCCAGCGCCAGCGGACGCCCCGACACGACCAGCACGACGCATCTCATCGCCGCGCACACCCGGTCCACCGCGGCCCGGTCGGCCGCCGACAGCTCCAGCGTGCGCCCGGCGCGGCCCACGTCGCCCACCCCTTCCGCGTACGGCTTCTCGCCCACCACCACGACCCCCACGTCGTGCCCGGCGAGCGGCGCGGAGGCGTCGGCCGAGTAGGTGACCGACGCGGCGCGGGCCCGGACGGCCCGCAGGATCGTCGTGCCCGGGGTGATCGGGCCGGTGGAGCCCTGCCAGGTGATCGTCCAGCCGCCCGCCTGGGCGCCGAGGTCGTCGGCGTTCGAGCCGGCCACGTACAGCCTGGCGGTGGGGCTCAGCGGCAGCAGGGCGCCGTCGTTCTTCAGCAGCACCTGCGACCTGGCCGCCGCCGTACGGGCCACCGCCCGGTGCGCCGCCGAGCCGACGTCGCCGATGCCGGACCGGTCGGCGTACGGGCGCTCGAACAGGCCCAGCCGGAACTTCTGCGTCAGGATCCTGGAGACCGCGTCGTCGATCCGCGACATCGGCACCCGCCCGGCCTCCGCCTCGGCCTTCAACGCGGCGAAGAACGCCGGGTACGCGTACGGCACCATGATCATGTCCAGGCCGGCGTTGACCGAGGTGCGCACGTCGCTCGCGTAGTCGCCGGGGAGCTGGTCGATGGCCTGCCAGTCGCTGACCACGAATCCCTTGAAGCCGAGCCGGCCCTTGAGCACGTCGGTGATCAGCTCCTGGTGCGCGTGCATCTTCAGCGGGCCGTCGCCGAAGTCCACGCTGGAGAAGGACGGCATGACGCTGCCGACGCCGCGCCTGACCGCCTCGGCGAACGGCGCCAGGTGGAGCGCCTCCAGCTCCGTCCTGGTGGTCCTGGTGACGCCCTGGTCGATCGTGTAGTCGCCGGTGGTCGAGGAGCCGTACGCGGTGCCGCCGTCGCCGGCGTAGTGCTTGGCGGTGGCCAGCACGCCGTTGTCCTGGAGGCCGTCCACGATGGTGGCCAGCCTGGAGACCAGGGCGGGGTCCTCGCTGAAGGACTCGTACGCGCGGCCCCACCGGTCGTCGCGTGAGACGCACAGGCACGGCGCGAAGTCCCACGGCACGCCGGTGGCCCTGACCTCGCGGGCGGTGATCTTCCCCTCCTGCCTGACCAGCTCGGGGTCGCGGGTGGCGCCCATGCCCACGTTGTGCGGGAAGATCGTCGCGCCGACGACGTTGTTGTGGCCGTGCACGGCGTCCACGCCGTAGATCAGCGGGATCTGCAGGCGGGTCTGCAACGCGCGGGCCTGGAAGGCGTCGATCATGTCGGCCCAGGCCGCCGGGGTGTTGACGGCCGGGGTCGAGCCGCCGCCCGACAGCAGCGAGCCGAGCACGTACGTGGCGATGTCGCTCTGCTTGGCCAGCGCGCCGCGTTCGGCCTGCGTCATCTGGCCGACCTTCTCTTCCAGGGTCATCCGGGCCAGCAGGTCGGCCACGCGTTGCCGGACCGGGCGGCGCGTGTCGAGGTAGGGCAGGCCGTGCGCGTTGATCACGATGACCGGCTGCTCGGCCGGGGGCCTGGCGCCGGAGCCCGAGAGGGTGAGGGGGATGGTCTCGGCGACCTCGTTCTCGCCGTCGGCGAGCGTCTTGACGGTGAACGTCCTGGACGAGCCGGAGGCCGTGCCCGCCGGGAAGGTCAGCGTGCCGCGCGCCGGGGTGTAGTCCGCGCCCGGGGTGGCCGTGCCGGTGCCGGTGGCGTAGTCGACGGTCAGGGCGGCGGGCAGGGGAGCGCCATCGGCCGTGGTGAGCGTGACGCCGACCTGGGCGACGCCCTTCTCGTCCACCGTGTAGACGGGCCTGGTGGTGGACAGGCGGGCCGGGCGGGGCGGCGCGGTGCCGTAGACCTGGACGTCGTCCCAGATCAGGGTGCCCGAGGCAGCCGGCAGGCGCATCGAGTAGCCCCACATGGCGACCAGGTCGAGCTCGCCGTCCGTGGGCGCGCCGCCCGGCTGGTAGTCGGCGCGGCGGACGAAGTCGGCGAAGGGCGTCCTGATCTGCCGCCAGCCGGCGGTGTCGTCGGTGAAGGAGGACTCGAACAGCTCGGACGCGCCCGCGCCGGCGCCGCCGTCCTTGATCTCGAAGAAGACCTTCTGGCCGGAGCCGGTGCCGTTCACCCAGAACGAGAAGCCCTCGTACGGGGACCAGTCCTGGGTGGCGGACAGGTCGTGGGACCAGCCGCCCCACTGGCTCACGTCGTAGACCGCCTTGAGCGCCCGGTTCGCCGCGGTGGCGTCCGGGCGGTCCTGGGCGGGCTGCACGGTGAGCGTGGGGGTGGAGGGGGCGTCGTTGCCCCAGGCGGACACGCCTTGGGGGACGCCGTCGGACTCGAAGTCGGTGACCGTACGCGGTTCGGCCGCCGCCTGGGCGGCGGGCGGGACGACGGCCAGCGAGGCGACCAGGGCGAGGGCCGTCCATAACGATGGTCTGGCTCGGAACACGTTACCTCCCAGCAGAGAGAGCGCTCTCACGAAGGGATCGTGCCGCGAGCCGGTTTCATAACAGCCTGACGGGAAACCGCTCTCGCCCGCGTCCGGCGGAGGGGGCCGGGCCCCTCCGCCGGACGGCGGTCACTCCTCGTCGGCCGCCTGAGACGTCGGCGCGTCCGTCTCGGGGCCCGCTGCCAGGGCGCCGCCGACGGCGCCGATGGTGTGCGTCAGGCGCACGCCCGAGCCGTCGCGGCGGCCCACCTCCTCCGGCAGCGGCACCGGCTTGCCCACCGCCGACACCGCCTTGGCGGGCGCGGGGCCGGCCCAGGCGAGCAGCAGCTCGTCCTCGCCCTTCAGGAAGCGCTGGGCCCGCACACCGCCCGTGGCCCGCCCCTTCGGCGGGAACTCGGCGTAGTCGGAGACCTTGCCGCCGCCGACCTGCGTGCCCGGCAGCGCCGTCGAGGACCCGGCCACGGTGACCACCTGCGACGGACGCGAGGGGTCGACCACGCCGAACCAGATCACCCGGGCGCCGTCGTCGAGCCGGATGCCGGCCATGCCGCCCGCCGGACGCCCCTGGGGACGCACCAGCGAGGCCGGGTAGCGCAGGAGCTGGGCGTCGGAGGAGATGAAGACCAGGTCGTGGTCCTCGGAGTCGAGCTCGGCGGCGCCCACCACGGTGTCGCCGTCCTTGAGGGCGATCACCTCGAAGTCGTCGCGGTTGGCCGGGTAGTCGGGCACCACCCGCTTGACCACGCCCTGGGCCGTGCCCAGCGCGAGCCCGGGGCTGTCGGGATCGAGCGAGCCGAGGCCCACGACCTTCTCGTCCGGCTGCAGCGAGACGAACTCGGAGACCGGATGGCCGCCCGACAGCGTCGGCGGGTTGGCCGAGGGCGGCAGCGTCGGCAGATCGACCACCTGGACCCGGATCAGCCGCCCGAGCGAGGTCACCACGCCCACCTCACCGCGTACGGACGTGCGCGCCACCGACACCAGCACGTCGTGCGCGGACCGATCGCCGTCACCCGCCAGCGGAGCGGCGTCGGACGTGCGGGCCAGCAGCCCGGTCGAGGACAGCAGCGCCCAGCACGGGTCGTCGGCCACCTGCAGCGACACCACCGGCGTGCGGGCCACGCCCGGCGCCTCCAGCAGCACGGTACGGCGCGGCGTGGCGTACTTCTTGGCCACCTCGGCCAGCTCGCCCGAGACCACCTGCCGCAGCTTCGTCTCCGAGGACAGGATCTCGGTGAGCGCCGCGATCTCCTGGCTCAGCGTGTCCTTCTCGCTGTCGAGCTCCAGCTTGTCGAACCTGGTCAGCCGGCGCAGCGGCGTGTCGAGGATGTAGGCGGCCTGGATCTCGGTCAGGTCGAAGACCTCCATCAACCGGGCGCGGGCCTGCGCCGAGTCGTCGGAGGAACGGATGACCTGGATGACCTCGTCGATGTTGAGCAGCGCGATGATCAGGCCGTCGACCAGGTGCAGGCGCTCCTCGCGCTTGCGCCGGCGGTACTCGGACCTGCGCCGCACGACCTCCAGCCGGTGGTCGACGTAGACCTGCAGCAGCTCGCGCAGGCCGAGCGTGCGCGGCTCGCCGTCGACCAGGGCGACGTTGTTGATGCCGAAGGTCTCCTCCATCGGCGTGAGCCGGTAGAGCTCCTCCAGGACGGCCTCGGGGATGAAGCCGTTCTTGATCTCGATGACCAGGCGCAGGCCCTTGTGCCGGTCGGTGAGGTCCTTCAGGTCGGCGATGCCCTGGAGCTTCTTGTTGGTCACCAGCTCCTTGATCTTGGTGACCACGCGCTCGGGGCCGACGTTGTAGGGCAGCTCGGTGACGATGATGCCCTTGCGCCGCGGCGTGATCTGCTCGACCGCGCACCTGGCCCGCATGCGGAACGTGCCGCGGCCGGTCTCGTAGGCGTCGCGCACGCCCTGCAGCCCGATGATCGAGCCGCCGGTCGGCAGGTCGGGGCCGGGCACGAACTTCATCAGCTCGTCGAGCGTGGCGTCGGGCTTCTTGATCAGGTGACGGGCGGCGGCCACGACCTCGGCGAGGTTGTGCGGCGCCATGTTGGTCGCCATGCCGACCGCGATGCCGGTGGTGCCGTTGACCAGCAGGTTGGGGAACGCCGACGGCATGACCGTGGGCTCGGTCTCCTGGCCGTCGTAGTTGGGCTTGAAGTTGACGGTGTCCTCGTCGAGCGACTCCACCATGAGCATCGCCGCCGGGGCCAGCCTGGCCTCGGTGTACCGCATGGCGGCCGGCATGTCGTCGGGGGAGCCGAAGTTGCCGTGGCCGTCGACCAGCGGCAGGCGCATGGAGAACGGTTGCGCCAGGCGCACGAGGGCGTCGTAGATGGCGCTGTCGCCATGGGGGTGGAGCTTGCCCATGACGTCGCCGACGACGCGCGAGGACTTGACGTGGCCGCGGTCGGGACGCAGGCCCATCTCGCTCATGGAGTAGAGGATGCGCCGCTGCACCGGTTTGAGGCCGTCGCGAGCGTCGGGCAGAGCCCGCTGGTAGATCACCGAGTACGCGTACTCGAGATAGCTCTTGCGCATCTCGGAGGAGACGTCGATGTCGACGATCCGCTCCTCGAAGTCCTCAGGCGGGGGTGCAGTCGTACGTCGGGCCATGTCGAACATTGTGCCGAAGAGACTCGGGTGCCCGCGACTCGTCGGCGCGTCTCCTGGCCTTGACCAAGCAATTGCTTGGGTCTTACCGTCGGAGACGAGGACCCCGTCCCCCCGCCTCCGGAGGCTTCGCCATGATCGAGTTCCATCCCGTGACCAAGCACATCGGCGCCGAGGTCACCGGGGTCGATCTGCGCAAACCCCTCTCCCCGGAAGACGTCGCGACCCTGCGCGAGGGGTGGCTGAGGCATCTGGTGCTCTTCTTCCGCGACCAGCACATCGACGACGAGCAGCACCTTCAGTTCGCCCTCAACTTCGGCACGCTCAACCATCCGGCGTTCAAGAAGGACTCCGGCAGCCCGATCCACGTCCTCGACCAGACCTCCCCGAAGGGCGAGGGCGGCGACGAATGGCACAGCGACAACACCTTCGAGCCCACGCCGCCGATGGGCTCGCTGCTGCGCTGCATGCAGCTGCCGAGCGTGGGCGGCGACACCTGCTGGGCCAACACCTACCTGGCCTACGAGACGCTGTCGCCGTCGATCCAGCGGCTGTGCGACGAACTGACGGCCGTGCACGACATCACGATGTCGATGAAGAAGGCGATCTCCAAGGGGCACCCGTTCGACCTGGCCGAGATCCAGGCCAAATGGCCGCCGATCGAGCGCCCGGTCGTCCGCGTGCACGCCGAGACCGGCCGCAAGGCCCTGTTCGTCAACCGCGCCTCCACCACCCGCCTGGTGGGGCTGAGCGACCGCGAGAACGAGGCCCTGCTGCCGATGCTCATCGACCACATCCGCTCGCCCGAGTACCAGTGCAGGCTGAACTGGCGCCCCGGCACGCTCGCCTTCTGGGACAACCGCCCCACCCAGCACTACGCGGTCGCCGACTACACCGAACGCCGCCGCATGCACCGCGTCACGATCAACGCGTTCCCCGAGCACGCGGACGGGCAGGGCCTCACGGCTTGAGGCCCGCCCAGCTCGACAGGGCGAGGAACAGGAGCAGCAGGGCCTCCACGCCGTAGACGATGTTGCGTCCCGTCGGGCCGATGAGCACGTACGCCACGGCGGCCAGCGTGCACCCCACCACCAGGATCACGTCGACGACCCCCAGGACGATGGCCAGCGCCAGGCGTACCAGGAACCACAGGAAGCCCAGGCCGAACCAGCTCGACATCGTGGAGTCGTCGTAGGCCCACCTGGACAGCGCCATGGGGGAGTAGAAGGAGGCGTCCCAGAACTCCTGCCAGCGGTCCCCGATGCCCGCGGAGCGCTCCTTGACGGCCGTCTCGGCGTTCCTGAACTCGATGGTCCGCACGGTGCCGTTCGTGACGTCAACGATCACCTGCCGGCGGACGACCTGGATCACGGCCGTCCCGTTGACCACGGCCGTGAACTCGCCGGAACCGCTGTTCACCTTGTAGATGTGGTCGAAGCCCGCGACGTCCGGGTTGTCCGGGCTCTTGCGGGCGTCGCGGACGACGACGTAGAAGGCGTCGTCGTCCGCCTCGGGCAGGTTGTACGCGGCGCCGATCGAGAAGACGCCGACCGGCGTGACCAGCGAGGTCTCCCCCGAGACCTGGACCATCCCGTCGGACCCCCACTCCAGCTTCACCGGGAGGAATGCGGGGTGGTAGGAGGCTTTCACGCCGGTTCCGGCACAGCCCGCCGTGGTGAGGATCATGACTGCCAGGACCACCCTGGCCACCATCTCGAAGTGGTCTTCCATGGTTCTGCGGCGGCGCGTCGTCGCCGCCGGTGCCGCCGAGGTGCAGGCAAGCCCCGTCATCAGCCCTCCTGGGGGCGAAAGCCGCTTGACGACTGCTCAACGTTCCTCCCCCGCCCAACGTTCCTCCCACCTCCGGCTCCCGCCCCTGGAGGCCCTTCCGAAGGGACAGGGCCGTGGCGGCCCTGTCCCGCGTCCTCCCCCCCGGAGGGACAGGGCCGTGGCGGCCCTGTCCCGCGTCCTCCCCCCCGGAGGGACAGGGCCGTGGCGGGCCTGTTCCGCGCGCTTTCCCCCTCCCCTCCGGAGGGACAGTGGGCCATGGTGGGCCTGTTCCGTCGGTGGGAGCTGGTAATAAGGGGGACATGATTGAAGCCCCCGACGCGGCGATGCTGCGCGAAGAGGCCGAGGAGCGCCTACGGGCCCTGGCCGGCGACCACGCCCGGCTGCGAGACGACCAGTGGTCCGCCATCGAGGCGCTCGTGCTCGACCGGCGCAGGGTCCTCGTCGTGCAGCGCACCGGCTGGGGCAAGTCCGCCGTCTACTTCGTGGCCACCGCCCTGCTGCGCGAGCTCGGCGAGGGCCCCACGGTCATCGTCTCGCCGCTGCTCGCCCTCATGCGCAACCAGATCGCCGCCGCCGAGCGCGCCGGCATCAGGGCCGTCACGATCAACTCCGCCAACCCCGAGGCGTGGGAGGAGATCTACGGCCAGGTCGCCGAGGGCATGGTCGACGTGCTGCTGGTCAGCCCCGAGCGGCTCAACAACCCCGACTTCCGCGACAACGTGCTGCCCGAGCTGGCCGAGAGCGCCGGCCTGGTCGTCGTCGACGAGGCCCACTGCATCTCCGACTGGGGCCACGACTTCCGGCCCGACTACCGCAGGCTCGCCACGCTGTTCGACGAGCTGCCGCCCGGCATTCCCGTGCTGGCCACCACCGCCACGGCCAACGCCCGCGTCACGCGCGACGTCGCCGAGCAGATGGGCGAGGGCACGTTCGTGCTGCGCGGCGCGCTGGAGCGCGAGAGCCTGCACCTGAGCGTCGTCAAGCTGCCCTCGGCCGAGCAGCGCCTGGCCTGGCTGGCCCAGACCCTGCGCGAGCTGCCGGGCTCGGGCATCGTCTACACGCTCACCGTCGCCGCCGCCCACGAGATCGCCGGCTACCTGCGCGAGCAGGGCCACGAGGTGGCCGCCTACTCCGGGCAGACCGACCCGGCCGAGCGGCTGGCCGCCGAGGAGGCGCTGCTCAACAACAAGATCAAGGCGTTGGTCGCCACCAGCGCGCTCGGCATGGGGTTCGACAAGCCCGATCTGGGGTTCGTCGTGCACGTCGGCGCGCCGCAGTCGCCCGTCGCCTACTACCAGCAGGTCGGCCGGGCCGGGCGCGGCGTCGAGCGCGCCGAGGTCATCCTGCTGCCCGGCGCCGAAGACCGCGAGATCTGGGCCTACTTCACCTCCCTGGCCTTCCCGCCCGAGCCCGTCGTGCGCGCCACCCTCCAGGCGCTCGAACAGGGCGGCGTGATGTCCACCCCGGCCCTGGAGACCGCGGTCGACCTGAGCCGCAGCCGCCTGGAGATGATGCTCAAGGTCCTCGACGTCGACGGCGCCGTACGCCGGGTCAAGGGCGGCTGGGAGTCGACCGGCGAGCCCTGGGCGTACGACACCGAGCGCTACGCCCGCATCGCCGCCGAGCGCAAGGCCGAGCAGGACGCCATGCTGCGCTACCTGACCACCGAGGAGTGCCGCGAGCAGTACCTGCGCCGCCACCTCGACGACGACACCGCCACGCCCTGCGGCCGCTGCGACAACTGCACCGGCCGCCACCGTTCACCGGAGATCGCCGCCCAGGCCGTCGAGACCGCCCGCGAACGCCTGAGCAGGCCCGGTGTCGAGATCGAGGCGCGCAGGCAGTGGCCGACCGGCCTCGCCGACCTGTCCGGCAGGATCAAGCCCGAGCTCGGCGCCGAGCCGGGCCGCGCGCTCGGCCGGCTGACCGACATCGGCTGGGGCAACCGGCTGCGCGAGCTGCTCGCCGGAGCCGACGGGCCGATGGCCGACGACATGTTCAAGGCCGTGATCCAGGTGTTGTCGGCGTGGGGCTGGCAGGAGCGGCCGGTGGCCGTGGTCAACGTGCCGTCCGCGTCGCGCCCGCAGCTCGTGCGCGGCTTCGCCGAGCGGCTGGCGCAGGTGGGCCGGCTGACCTACCTGGGCGAGCTGGGCTACCGGGCGGGGTCGCCGGGCCGGCAGTTCAACAGCGCCAAGCGCGTCCAGGCGATCAGAGGCACCCTGGCGATGCCCAAGGAGCTCGGCGCCGCGATCGCCGACTGCGGCGGCCCGGTGCTGCTGGTGGACGACCGCGTGGACACCGGCTGGACGATGACCCTGGCGGCGGCCCTGATCCGCCACGCGGGCGCACCGGCCGTGCTCCCGCTCGCGCTGGCCACCACCTCGTAGCGGCGCCAGGGAGAACCCCGGCTGGGACGGCGACGCCCCGGCCGGGGAGGGGACGGGTCAGAACGGGGGACGTGCGCCCAGGTGCATGATCGCCTTGGCCGCGAGCCGGCAACCGGCGGCCAGCGACTCGGCCGGCGGCTTGCCGGCCAGCCACGGCGGCAGGAACCCGGCCGAGAACGCGTCGCCCGCGCCCGTGCCGTCAACGATCTTGTCGACCGGCTCGGCGGCCACCCGGACCGGGTCGGGACGGCCGTTGCTGAACCACAGCGCGCCCTCGGCGTTCATCTTGATGATGACCTGCGGGAACCACGCGGTGAGCACCTTGGCGGCGGCCTCGGCCTCGTCGCGGCCGGTCAGCACCTTGGCCTGGTCGATGTTGGCGAACAGCAGCTTCGCGCCGTTGGTCCATTCGAGGAAGGGCTCGGCGCCCGTACGCTCCAGCGGAGCCGACGAGGCGCAGTCGACCGAGATCGACATGCCGGAGCGCCGCGCCATGTCGAGCGCCGCGAGACCGGCGTCGCGCGAGCCCTCGTTGATCAGCGTGTAGCCCGACAGGTGCAGGTGGGCGCCCGAGGTGAACAGGTCGCGCGGCAGGTCCTCCGGCGACAGGGCGGCGTTGGCGCCCGGGTCGGAGAGCATCGTGCGCTCGCCCTTGTGCGTGACGAGCACCACGCAGGTGCCGGTGGGCCGCTCGGGGTCCATGACGAGCCGGGCGTCGACGCCGTAGCCCATCAGCTCCATGTCGCGGTTGCGGCCGGTGATGTCGGCGCCCCTGCGGCCGATGAAGGCCACCTCCGCGCCCTCGACGGCGAGCCACGAGGCGATGTTGGCGCCGGAGCCGCCGCCGTGCATCGTCACGATCGCGGGCGTGTCGCTCGCGCGGGCGAGCGCGTAACGGGCGCGCGCGACCGCGTCGGTCATGAGATCGCCCACCACGACGACCCGCGTCATGATGCCACCACCTTGCTGCCTTCAGAACGACCCTGGCCACGGCAAAACTAACAGCTTCCGGGCTGTTCGTGGGGCTGACCCCGGACACCGGGCAGCAGTCGATGCACAAGCGTTGCCCAAAGAGGCCCACCGGTCTTGGCATGTGGGATGCGGGTTTACGCTCGTGGCGTGGAGGCACAGTATCCGGCTCACTGGGAGGCCGACGTCGTTCTGGCCGACGGGGGCACCGCGCACGTACGCCCGATCAGGCCCGCCGACGCCGACCGTCTCCGTGCTTTCTACTCCCGTCTGTCCGCCGAGTCGATCTATTTCCGGTTCTTCGGCCCCCGTCCACGGTTGTCCGACCGCGACGTCGAACGTTTCACCAACGTCGACTACGACAACCGCGTGGCCCTCATCGCCACCATCGGCGCCGAGATGGTCGCGGTGATCCGCTACGACCGCACCGAGCCGGGCGAGGCCGAGGTCGCCTTCCTGGTCGAGGACGCCCACCAGGGCAGGGGAGTGGCCTCCGTCCTGCTGGAGCACCTGGCGGCCACGGCCCGCGAGCGCGGCATCGAGCGGTTCGTCGCCGACGTGCTGCCCGCCAACATGAAGATGATGGGCGTCCTGCGGCAGGCCGGCTACACCGCGGAGAGCCGGTTCGCCGACGGCGTCGTACGCATGACCCTCGACCTGACCCCGACCGAGACCTCGGCGGAGGTGACGGCCTCGCGCGAGCATCGGGCCGAGTCCCGGTCGATCGCGCGCCTGCTGGCGCCCGGGTCGGTCGCGGTCATCGGCGCCTCGCGCGAGCCCGGGGGCGTCGGCCAGACCGTCCTGCGCAACCTGCTGGCCGCCGACTTCACCGGCCCCGTCTTCCCCGTCCACCGCCAGGTGCGGGCCGTCGCGGGCGTGCGGGCCTACCCGAGCGTGACGGCGATCGACGGCGAGGTCGACCTGGCGGTCGTGGCCGTGCCCGCGGAGGGCGTGCTCGACGTGGTCAAGGAGTGCGCCGAGAAGGGCGTCCACGGGCTGGTCGTGGTCTCCTCCGGCTTCGGCGAGACCGGCGCGTCCGGCCGCGCCAGGCAGGACGAGCTGGCCCGCATCGCCCGCTCCTACGGCCTGCGCGTGGTCGGCCCCAACTGCCTCGGCATCGCCAACACCGCCCCGGCCGTCAAGCTCAACGCCACGCTGGCCGCCACCGTGCCGGGCCGCGGCCGGGTGGGCTTCTTCAGCCAGTCGGGCGCGCTCGGCACCGCGCTGCTCCAGCGGGTGGCCCAGCGCGGCATGGGCATCTCGTCGTTCGTCTCGGCCGGCAACCGCGCCGACGTCTCCGGCAACGACCTCCTCCAGTACTGGGAGGAGGACGACGCGACCGAGGTCATCCTGCTCTACCTGGAGTCGCTGGGAAACCCGCGCAAGTTCACCCGCCTGGCCAGGCGCATCGCGCGCAGCAAGCCGATCGTGGTGGTCAAGAGCGGCGGCACCCCGGCCGGCCACTCGGCCGAGGAGCTGGGGCTGCCCGACTCCGCGATCAGCTCCCTGTTCGCCCAGGCGGGCCTGATCAGGGTCGACGACCTCATCCAGCTCTTCGACGTGGGCCAGCTCCTGGCCTACCAGCCGCTGCCCGCCGGGCCCAGGGTCGCGCTGGTGACCAACTCCGACGCCCTCGGCCTGCTGGCCGCCGACGCCTGCCTGGCGGCCGGCCTCGAACCGCGCCCACCGGTCAACCTGGGCGCCGCGGCCGGGCCGGCCGAGTTCGGCGCGGCGCTCGCCGGCGAGCTGGCCGCCGAGGAGGTCGACGCCGCCGTCGTGATCTACATGCCGCCGATCCCCGGCGAGTCGGACGAGGTGGCGGCCGAGCTGCTGCGCGTCTCGCAGGGGTCGGCCAAGCCGGTGCTGGCCACGTTCCGCGGGCATCTCGGCATGCATCCGTCGTTGCGGGTGCCCGGCGACTCCGGCGGTGCGCCCGCGCGGGGCTCCATCCCGTCGTACGCGGCGCCGGAGGAGGCCGTCAGGGCCCTGGCCCACGTGGTGCGGTACGCCACCTGGCGGGCGCATCCGGCCGTGCCGCCGCCCGAGCTCGACGGTCTCGACACCGCCCGCGCCCGCGCGCTGGTCCTGGCCGCGCTGTCCGGCGCCCCGGCCCCGGCGGGGGAGGAGCCGGGCGGGTTCGCCGAGCCCGGTCCGCCGGTCGAGATCGACGCCGCCGAGCTGCTGTCGTGCTACGGGCTGACCGTCTGGCCCGCCGAGGTCGTCCGCTCGCCGGAGGAGGCCGTGGCCGCCGCCGAACGGCTCGGCTGGCCGGTGGTGCTCAAGGTGGCCGACCCGGGGGCCTCGCGCCGCGCCGGGACCGTACGCCTGGGGCTGACCGGGCCCGAGATGGTGCGCAACGCCTACGCCGAGTTCGCCGACCAGCTCGGCGAGCGGGTCGAGCTGGCCGTCCAGCGCATGGCGCCGCAGCCGGCCGTGCCCACGGTCGTGGGGGTCGTCGAGGATCGCGCGTTCGGGCCGGTGGTGTCGTTCGGGCTCGGCGAGGTGACCGCCCGCCTGCTGCTCGACCAGGGCTTCCGGCTCGCCCCGCTGACCGGCGAGGACGCCGCGGCCCTGGTGCGTTCCGTCCGCGCGGCCCCGCTGCTCTTCGGCCAGTACGGCTACCCGCCCGTCGCCGTCCCCGCCCTGGAGGAGCTGCTCGTACGCGTGGGCCGCCTGGCCAACGACCTGCCGGAGGTGGCCCGGCTCGACCTCGACCAGGTGTTGGTGGGGGAATCGGAGGTGCTGGTCCTGGGCGCCCGCGCCACCCTGCGCACCCCGGCCGGACCACGCCTGGACGGCGGCCCGCGACGGCTCTCCTGACCACGCCCACCATGTCGTTCATGTCTAGACAAAGACGTTCATAGAGCGTTATGTCTGGCGGGTGAGTGCACTGCGTGGCCCTGGCAGGATGGAGGCATGAGGGAAACCCGAGTCTCAGCCGCGGGCCTGCGTGAAGCGATCGAGCGCAGCGGCTACTACCCCGACCTCGTCACCGATGCGGTCGAATCCGCGCTGGGCAAGGAGGCCGTGACCGCATTCGTGGTCCACCACGAGGCCACCTTCGATCCCGCGATGGAGGTTCGCAGGCACGTCACCGTCCTGGTGCTGTCGACGACGAGGCTGCTGGTCTGCCACACCGACGAGCACCCGGCGGTGGAGGGCGTCTCGGCCTCCCACGCGTCCACGACGACCGAGGCGGTCCGCCTGAGCCGCGTCCAGTCGGTGGCCGTCACCCGCGTGGTGCCCGACCCGGCCTCCTACGTGCCGGGCGTGCCGCCCACCGAGGTCACCCTGACGATCGGCTGGGGCGCGATCTCCCACGTCGACCTTGAGCCGGCCACCTGCGGCGACGAGAACTGCGACGCCGACCACGGCTACACCGGCGCCATCACGGCCGACGACCTGTCGCTGCGGGTCAGCGAGGCGGCCGACGGTCCAGAGGCGGTCACCCACGTGCTGGCCTTCGCCAAGGCCCTCTCCGAGGCCACCGCCCGAGCCGCCGCCTGACACCACACCCGGCCACCCCCACAGCAGCCGTCAGAGCCACCGTCAGGACCACTGCCACAGCCATCCGCCGGGCCGCCGCCGGGCCACGGCCGGCCACTAGGATGTGGGGATGCTGCCGGACTACGGCGCCGGGTCGCTGGCGGACCTCCCCGGTTCGCTGCTGGCCGCCCTCGGCCTGACCGAGCCCAACCCGCTGGCCCTCGACCCCGCGGCGCGCGTCTGCCTGCTCCTGGTCGACGGCCTGGGGGCCGAGCTGCTCCGCGCCCACCCCGAGACCGCCCCCTTCCTGTCCACCCTCCCCGCCCGCACCCTCACCGCCGGTTTCCCCGCCACCACCGTCACCAGCCTGTGCTCGCTCGGCACCGGCCTGACCCCCGGCGAGCACGGCATGGTCGGCCTGATGCTGGCCGTCCCCGGCACCGGCCACCTGTTCAACTGCCTGCGCTGGACGCTCCCCGGCGGCCAGACGATGGACCCCGACGAGTGGCAGCCCGCGCCCACCGTCTACCAGCGCGCCGCCGCCCAGGGCGTCGACGCCGTCTACGTCGCCCCCGCCGAGTTCGAGGGCTCCGGCCTGACCAGGGCCGTCTACCGCGGCGCGCGCTACGTGGCCGCCGACGGCGTCGACGCCACCGTCGCCCGCGTCGCCGAGGCCCTGCGCGCCACGCCCCGCGCCCACGTCACCGCCTACTACGGCAACCTCGACGCCGTCGGCCACATGGCCGGGTGGGGTGGCGAGGAGTGGCTGAGCGAGCTGGCCGTCGTCGACGACCTGGCCCGGCGGCTGGCCGAGTCGCTGCCGCCCGGCTCGGCCCTCTACGTCACCGCCGACCACGGCATGGTCAACGCCACCGAGAAGATCGACGCCGAGAGCGTGCCCGCGCTGACCGAAGGGGTGGCGCTGCTCGGCGGCGAGGCTCGGGCCAGGCACGTCTACGCCCAGCCCGGAGCCGCCGGCCACGTCCTGGAGGCGTGGCGCGCGACCCTCGGCGACCGCGCCTGGGTAGTGTCCAGGCAGGAGGCGGTCGAGTCCGGCTGGTTCGGGCCCCGGGTGCGCGAGGCGTGGCTGGGCCGCATCGGCGACGTCGTGGCCGTGCCCCGCGCCGGCCTGGCCCTCACCGCCCCCACCCGTCATCCGATCGAGGCGCTGTTCACCGGCTACCACGGCTCGCTGACCGCCGCCGAGCTCAACGTCCCGCTGCTGGAGGTAACCACCCGATGAGTGCGCTGATCACGCCCGCCGAGCTGGCCGCGCTGCCCGACGTGTCCGTGCTCGACGTGCGCTGGCGGCTGAACGGCCCGCCCGGGATCGAGCTCTACCGCGAGGGGCACCTCGCGGGCGCCGTCTTCTGCGACGTCGACGCCGACCTCGCCGCGCCGCCCGGCGCCGCCGGCCGCCACCCGCTGCCCGGCGCCGGCGAGTTCCAGCGGGCCATGCGGGCGCTCGGCGTGTCCGACGGGCGTCCGGTCGTGGTCTACGACGACGCCGGCTCCACGACCGCCGCCCGCGCCTGGTGGGCGCTGCGCTACTTCGGCCATCGGTCCGTACGCGTGCTCGACGGCGGCCTGACGGCCTGGGCCGAGGCCGGCCTGCCGCTCACGAAGGACGAGCCCGAGGTCGTGCCCGGCGACTTCACCGCCAGGCCCGGCGGCATGCCGACCCTGACGGCCGACGAGGCCGCCGCGGTGGCCGCCGAGGGCGTGCTGCTCGACGCCCGCGCCGCCGAACGCTACCGGGGCGAGGTCGAGCCCGTCGATCCGGTGGCCGGTCACGTGCCCGGTGCGGTGAACGCGCCCACGACCGGCAACGTGGGCCCGGGCGGCAGGTTCCTCGCCCCCGCCGACCTGCGTGACCGCTTCGCCGCGCTGGGCGTGCGCGAGGGTGTCCCGGTCGGCGCGTACTGCGGGTCGGGCGTCACCGCCGCCCACGAGGTGCTGGCCCTGGAGCTGGCCGGCCTGCCCGCCGCCCTCTACGTCGGCTCCTGGTCCAACTGGGTCGCCGACCCCACCCGCCCGGTGGCCACCGGCTGAGGCCGGCACCTGGTCAGCCGGCCGGGTAGAGGGGCCGGTCGCCCGCGCCGAAGCAGACGAACCCCAGCAGCCCGGTCTTGGCCGACGCGCAGGCCAGGGCCGCGTCAGGTGCCTGCCCGGAGGCGAGCAGCTCGTGGAAGGCTCCCATCATGGCCATCGCGGCCTCGTCGCCGATGGGCACCATCCCCGCCACCACGCACGAGCTCCCGTGCGCCAGGAACGTGCCCGGCAGGCCCAGCGGCGCCCCCTCCGCCGGCGTGCGGGCCATGCCCGAGTTGCACGCCGACAACACGACCAGCTCCGGCGCGCGGCTCAGGCCCAGCAGGTCGTAGGCCATGAGCTGCCCGTCGCCAAGGGTGATGCCGGACAGCAGCGGGCTGCGGGCGTTGAAGGCGCCGTGCGCGGCCAGGTGGAGGACGTCGGCCGCGCCGAGCGCCGCCAGCACGTCGGCCCTGCGGCCGGGCACCTCCCGCCCACCCGGATGGCAGGCCAGCACGCGGGCCACCTCCTCCTCGGCATGGACCAGCGCCGGCCCGGCCGCCGCCAGCACCACCGGGGCGGCCTCCCGTACGCGGGCCCGCCGCCGCGCCCCCGCCCAGGCCGCCGCGCTCGCCGCCACGCTCACGGGACGTTCGCGCAGGCCCGGCAGCGCGCCCCACGGCAGGGTGTGCAGCGGCCCCACGGGCACCACCACCAGCGGCCGGTCGCCCAGCTCGGCCTTGAGCGGCCCCAGCAGCAGCCGCTCCAGCTCCGCACCGGCGCCGGTCAGCTCCGTGAGCGCCCGCGCGGGACCGGCCACGTCGAGCCCGGCACCCCACTGACGCAGGGCGTGGCGCAGCCGCATGATCGCCTCACGCGCCTGCCGCACGTCGCCCAGCCGCCGCAGGATGAGCCGTTCGCCGGTGACGAGCACCGCCAGCAGCGTCTCCTCGTCGGCCACGAACTCCACCAGCGCCGCGCCGTCGAGCGCCGCCCGGACCTGGTCGATCTCGGCCAGGCCGCACGCGTGCTCCGGCGCCGCGACCGCACGCCACCGCTCGGCCCACTCGAACACCTCGCCCACGCACCCGTCGCGCACCGCCAGCCCCAGCCCGAAGGCGGCCAGCCGCTCCCCGGACCGGGCGGCATGGGCGCGCAACGCCGGATCCTCGAACGTCTCCACCTGCCCGCTCACCTCGGCCAGCCCGTCACGGACCGCCCGCAGCGCCCCCGCGACGTCCTCCCGCAGCGCCGCCTCCAGGGCCAGGGCGTGCTGGCGTACGGTCACCGGGATCTGCGCGAGCTGCGTGGGCTGCGGCTCGGGGGCCAGCGAGGTCAGGCGGGTGCCGGCGGGCATCCAGCGCTCGGCGCGCTCGGCGTGCCGGGTGAGCCTGCGGAGCTGCGCCGAGGCCACCGGATGGTCGTCGACGGCCAGCGCCGCCTCGGCCGCGGCCAGCCGCAGCGCCGCGGCGGCGGCCACGTGCGAGGAGACGTCCTCCAACTCGTCGGCGCACCGGATCAGATCGGTGACCAGCGCGGACGTGACCGGCCCGAGCACCAGCCGGGCCCGCAGGACGACCTCCTCGGCCAGCGGCAGCCACGACAGCCGCTCCTGCTCGGCCAGCTCGCGCGCCGCCTGCTCGGCCACCTGCCGCGCCCGGTGGGGGTCGCCGGTGAGCAGCTCGACCTGGGCCAGCTTCAGCCGCGCCTCGGCCAGCGCCACCTGCGCGCCGGAGGACTCCAGATCGGGCACGGCCAGGCTCAGCATGGCCCTGGCCTCGCCGGGCAGGTGGGCCGCCAGCAGCGCGCCGGCGAAGTCGGCCCGCATCGTGGCCAGCCGCTCGGGGAAGCCGAACAAGGTGTCCTCCGCCTCCCGGTAATGCTCGAAGGCGCCCGCGATGTCCCCCCGCCGCACCGCGAGGAACGGCAGGTTGGCGGCCGACAGCCGGGCCAGGTGGCGCAGGCCGGCGTTCCGGGCGAGCTGCAGGCAGGCCGCGATGTCGCGCATGGCGGACTCCCAGTCGCCCCGGTAGGCGTGGATGAGCCCCCGGTTGAGCAGGCCGCCGGCCAGGAAACGCCGGTCGTCGACCGTGCCCGGCGCGGCCACGAGGGCCCGCAGCGCCCGGTCGCAGGCGGCGATGGCCTCCTGGTGACGGCCCAGGTGGGCCAGGGCGACCGCCCGCTGCGTGTCGAGCTTGGCGCGGTCGAGCGGGGACAGGTACGCCCAGGCCAGGGCGGCCACGCGCAGCGCCTGGAGCGGGTGCCCCCGCTCGGTGCGTACGGTGACCAGCGACAGCCGCGCCTGGGCCCGGCGCTCGGCCGGGGCGTCCGGGATGGCGACGGCCTGCCGCAGGCAGTGTTCGGCATTGAGAAGGTCGCCCAGCTCGCGGGCGGCCAGCGCCATGGCGCGCAGCGCGATCGCCTCGGCCTCCGGCGCTCCGGCACGGCGGGCGGCGGCGAGGACGGTGCGGCCGGCGTAAAGGGCCTGTTCGGGATCGACGTGCGCGCGCAGCACGGCGGCCTCGGCCGTCTCGACGAGCGGACCGTGGTCGGCTGCTGATCCTGGTGGGGGTGACGTGACGCTCATGGGGGACTGACCGGCGGGGAGGAGGGGGCGGGGGTGTACGGCGCGGACGTGTGCCTCGGCGGAGGCGTCACGGCCGGATGCGCACCCACCTGGTCTGGACGGGCGCATGACCGGGACGGTGGCACACCACGCTCAGCCACCCCGGCGGCAGCCCGGTGACCGCGAACCGGCCGTTGTGGGCGACCTGCCGGGTGAGGGTCAGATGCGGGGTGCGCACGTCGACGACGGAGTCTTCCCCGGGGTCGGGGAAGATCTGACCGGCGACGTCGATCAGCCCGTCGCCCACGGTCACCTCCAGGTCGAAGGTGAGACCGTCGGTGACGAACCGCACCAGCTGGGCCCCGTCGTCGAGGTCGGCGGCGACGGACCGCGACGCGCGGCCCTCGGCGGGGTCGGCCGGGTCGGCGGTCACCGCGTGCGGAACGCGCAGCCCGTAGATCTCACGCGCGGAGGCCGACACGTGCCCGGGCATCGGATCCATTCCGGCGGCGAGCCGGAGGGCCGCCAGGAAGTACTCGTCGTTGATCATTGCGCTGTCTCCTGTAGTGAGAGCAGAGTGCGCAGTTTCTCCAGGCAGCGGGCCCTGGTCGGCCCCACGCTGCCCACGGGCAACCCGAGCCGCATCGCCATCTGCTGGTTGCCCAGATCGGTCGCGACCAGCTGCAGCAGAGTACGGCAGGGTTCCTGCAGGGCGGAGACCGACTTCCACAGCAGGCGCCTGCCGTCGGCCTCCAGCACGGCGGACGCGGGATCCGGCTCCTCGACGGCCCCGAAGGTGGGCCTTCCCTCCGGATCGCTGACCAGCAGGCCCGACGACTCCTTCCGCAGCAGGAGGAGCGCCTCACGGCGGGTGGTCGTCATCAGCCAGCCGCCCACCCGCGAGGGGTCGCGGATGTCGTGCATGTGCTGGAGCAGCCGCAGCCAGGCGCCCTGGACCGCGTCGGCGGCATCGGCCTCGCCCAGCCCGCACGAGCGGGCCAGCGCCCACATGCGCGGGCCGAACCGGGACTCCAGCTCGTCCCAGGCGGATCGGTCGCCGTCGGCCGCGTCGAGGAGCAGCTTCGCCGGATCGCGCAAGTCGCTCATGCGGCCTCCTTTCGTCCCACACGGGGAGGTCATCCTGTCTCCTCGTGATTGACTGAGGACTGAGCGTAAACTCTACAGACTCGTGGGTACGAGAACTCCCAGATCGGGAATTTGCCGGGACCTCCGGGAGTCGAGCAGTCGCTCCACGGCCTCCTTGGCCGGTTCGCTCCGGGCGGCGTCGGCCACGGCCCCCGACACCAGGGCGGCGGCGAACGACGTGCCGCTCCAGGCGGCGTAGCCGCCGAACTCGCCCGTGTCCAGGAAACTGCTGGTCAGCCAGTCGCCGCGGGCGCAGGCGTCGACCCAGGTGCCGTACCCGGAGAAGGGCGCGCGGCGCTCCTGCGCGGCGTCGAGGGCCGCCACGCCCACCGCGCACGGCAGGGCGGCGGGCCAGAACGGCCGGTCGGAGGCGGTGTTGCCGGCGCAGGCCACCGTCACCGTGTCCTTCAGCGCGCCGATGGCGTCGGACAGCAGGGGCGGCGGCCGGTCGTCGAAGGAGTGGCAGCCGAAGGAGAGGTTGAGCACCTGGGGCGGGTCCTCGCGCATGCGGTGGAGGGTGCGCACCACGGTCGCCTCGTCGCCCAGGCCGTCGCCGTCGAGCACCCGGCGCACCCGGAGCCTGGCCCCGGGCGCCTGGCGGGTCAGCAGGCCGGCGACGAACGTGCCGTGCCCGGCCTGCGTCCCCCGGACGGCGTCGGCGCCCTCGGGGCCGAGCCTGGCGTACCAGTCGCTGCCCGACCACCAGGGATGTTTCGCCACGCCGGTGTCGAGCACGGCCACGACCACGTCGGAACGCGACCTGCCCGCCCGGTACGACACCGGCGGCACGGGGAAGGGCCGGGAGGCCGGGCCGCCGAAGAACAGCGGCTGGCCGGTGACCACGTGGTTGGGCGAGGCACGGAAGCCCCGGTCGCGCAACTCGGCGGTGATCTCGCACGGGTCCACCCCGGCCGACAGGTGCAGGACGGTCACTCCGTCGGCCTCGGAGACCGCCTGCGTCCAGCGGGCGGCGACCGACACCGCGCCGCGGTCGACCAGCACCTGACCTGGCCGGATGTACGCCTCGCCGACAGATTGCATGTCCATGAGGCGGTATGTTTCCCCGCCTGCCACAACTGTCACGTGACACGCCCGCACCAACTTGGTATGGCCCCCCTCTGGTGTCCGATGGCGACCGACGGTAGTCTCTCCCTAGTCACTTGTGATCATCCCGGGGCGAGGCCGTTGGGGAAGGCGCACCTCGTACCGAAACGGGAGGTCCGGTGTCTGCTCGTGGCGTGCTTTACGTCCACTCGGCTCAGCCCGCGCTGTGCCCTCACATCGAATGGGCAGTCGCGGGTGTCCTTGGCGTGCCCGTTGATCTGACGTGGACACCGCAACCAGCCGCGCCGAACGTCGTGCGCGCGCAGGCGGAGTGGGAGGGCCGCGCCGGTATCGCGGCGGCCATCGCCTCTTCCCTCATGGGCTGGCAGCGCCTGAGATTCGAGATCACCGAGGATCCGTCGCCCGGCGTCGACGGCTCCAGACACGCCTACACGCCGACGCTCGGCGCCTTCACGGCGGTCATCGGCGCGGCCGGAGACATCATGATCTCCGAAGACCGCCTGCGTGCCGCCATGATGACGGCCGCCCAGGGCCGGTCCGTGCTGGAGGACGAGCTCGACAAGCTGCTCGGCCGGCCGTGGGACGAAGAGCTGGAGCCCTTCCGGTACGCCGGCGACGGCGCTCCCGTCCGCTGGCTGCACGCCGCCGTCTGACCCGCCCCACCTCCCGCTGAGCGCCCGCCGAGGGCGGCCGGCATCGGCCCGCCGTCCCACAGGCCGTCACGCGCGCCTTGTCACTCAGGCCGTCACGAAGGCCGTCACGAAGGCCGTCACGAAGGCCGTCACGAAGGCCGTCACGAAGGCCGTCACGAAGGCCGTCAAGCAGCGGAAAGGCCCCGCACCGGGCATCGGTGCGGGGCCTTTCGCGAACGGGGCTACAGCGGGATGTTGCCGTGGGCGCCCCTGGCCGGGGTGGCCTGGGTGAGCACCTTGGCGATGGCGCCGCGCGTCTCGGCCGGCTCGATCACCTCGTCGACGACGCCCAGCTCCTGGGCGCGGGCCAGGCCGCCGGCGAGCTTCTCGTGCTCCTCGGCGAGCCGCTGTTCCAGCGCCGGCCGCTCCTCGTCGGAGGCCGCCGCGAGCTCGCGGCGCTTGAGCACGCGCACCGCCGCCACGGCCCCCATGACCGCCACCTCGGTGGTCGGCCAGGCGAACACCTTGGTCGCGCCCAGCGCCCGCGAGTTCATCGCGACGTACGCCCCGCCGTACGCCTTGCGCGTGACCAGGGTGATCCTGGGAACCGACGCCTCGGCGAAGGCGTGCAGCAGCTTGGCGCCGCGCCGGACCACGCCGTCGTGCTCCTGGCCGACACCCGGCAGGTAACCGGGGACGTCCACGAGGACAACCAATGGCACCCCGAAGGCGTCACACATACGTACGAAGCGGGCGGCTTTCTCGGCGGACGTGGCGTCGAGGCAGCCGGCCAGCCGCAACGGGTTGTTGGCGACGACGCCGACCGTCCGGCCGCCGAGGCGGCCCAGCGACGTGACGACGTTGGGCGCCCATTTGGCGTGCAGTTCGACGCCGTCCTCGTCGAGCAGGCCGTTGACCAGCGGCTTGACGTCGTAGGCGCGCCGCGCGGACTCGGGCAGCAAGGAGGAGAAGTCGACCTCCTCCACCTCGCCGGGACGCACCCTGCCCTGGTGGCCGAGCAGCGTGGCGAGCCGGCGCGCCTGGAGGTAGGCGTCGGCCTCGGTCTTGGTGACGACGTGCACCACGCCGCTGCGCCTGCTGTGGGGCTCGGGGCCGCCCAGCGCCTCGGCGTCGACGTTCTCGCCGGTGACGCTGCGCACGACGTCGGGGCCGGTCACGAAGATGCGGCCGGTGTCGGCCAGGATCACCAGGTCGGTGAGCGCGGGGCCGTAGGCGGCGCCGCCGGCGGCCGGGCCGACGACCACCGAGATCTGCGGCACGACGCCCGACGCCTTGGTCATGGCCGCGAACACCCGGCCGACCGCGTGCAGCGACTCGACGCCCTCGGCGAGCCGGGCGCCGCCGGAATGCCAGATGCCGATGACCGGCACCCGCTCGCGGACGGCCACGTCGTAGGCGTGCACGATGTGCTCGCAGCCCTCGCTGCCCATCGCGCCGCCCTGGAAGCGGGCGTCGCTGCAGAAGGCGGCGACGGGCACGCCCTCGATCCGGCCCATGGCGGCCAGGACGCCGCTTTTGTCCTCTGGGGTGATGAGCCGCAGCGAGCCCTCGTCGAGCAGCGCTGTCAGGCGGACGACTGGATCACGGGGATCGGCGGGCTCCTGGCCGGAGCCCTCACCCACCACCCGGCTGTCCAGTACGGTCATCAAGCCCCCTTGAAGACGACGGTGACGTTGTGCCCGCCGAACCCGAAGGAGTTGTTGACGGCGGCGAGGTCGCCCTGCGGCAGCGGACGGTTCGCGCCGTGGACGATGTCGACCTCGATGCCGTCGTCGAGGTTGTCGAGGTTGATGGTGGCCGGGACGATCCGCTCCTGCAGCGCCTTGATCGTGAAGACGGACTCGATGCCGCCCGCGCCGCCGAGCAGGTGACCGGTCATGGACTTGGTCGAGGTGACCAGCGGGTGGGTGCCGATGGCCTTGGCCACGGCCTGCACCTCGCCGACGTCGCCCGCCGGGGTGGACGTGGAGTGGGCGTTGACGTGCTTGACGTCGAGGCCGGTGATCTCGGCGTCGGTCAGCGCCTGCGTCATCGCCATGATGATGCCGCGGCCCTCGGGCTCGGGCTGCGTGATGTGGTGGGCGTCGGCCGAGTAGCCGACACCGGCGGCGTAGGCGTAGATGCGCGCGCCGCGCGCCTTGGCGTGCTCCTCGGACTCCAGCACCACGATGCCGGCGCCCTCGCCGAGCACGAACCCGTCGCGGTCGCGGTCCCACGGCCGGGAGGCGCCCTGCGGGTCGTCGTTGCGGGTGGACATCGCCCGCGCGGCGGCGAAGGCCGCGATGTTGAGGCCGTGGATGGCGGCCTCGGTGCCGCCCGCGACCACCACGTCGGCGCGGCCGAGCCGGATCATGTCCATGGCGTAGCCGATCGCCTCGGCGCCGGAGGCGCAGGCGGAGACGGTGGCGTGCACGCCCGCCTGGGCGCCCAGGTCGATGCCGATCCAGGCGGCCGGGCCGTTGGGCATGAGCATCGGCACGGTGAAGGGCGACAGCCGGTTCCAGCCGCGCTCCTTCCACGTGTCGTAGGCGGTCAGCGTGGTGGTGATGCCGCCGATGCCGCTGGAGACCACGACGCCCAGCCGCTCGGGGGCCACCTCGGGGGCACCGGCGTCCTGCCAGGCCTCCCGGGCGGCGACCAGGGCGAACTGCTCGCTGCGGTCGAGACGGCGGGCCTCGGGGCGGGGCAGCACCTCGGTGGGGTCGACCGCCGCCGTCCCCGCGAACCGCACGGGGACGGAGTCGATCCACTCCGTGGTGAGGGTCTCCACACCCGACTGACCGGCGAGGAGCGCCGTCCAGGTCGAGGTGACGTCTCCACCGACGGGCGTCGTCGCGCCAAGCCCGGTGACGACGACACGTACCCGGTTCGCACTCACGTTTTCGCGCTCCTTACTGGTCAGAACTGTTTTGTCAGGCCTGGATGAAGTTGAGGACGTCCTTGACCGTCTTCAGGTTCTTCAGCTGGTCGTCGGGGATCTCGACGCCGAACTCGTCCTGAGCGGCCACGGCGATCTCGACCATGGACAGGGAGTCGATGTCGAGGTCGTCGACGAAGCTCTTCTCCGGGGTCACCTCGCCGGCCGGAATGCCGGTGATCTCGTTGATGATCTTGCCGAGGCCCGCGAGGATCTCCTGCTCGGTGGCAGCCATGTCGCTACTTCTCCTTTATTTTCTGGTTTCTGTACGGCTCTCGCCGTACGAGCTCTGAACAAGTACGGCGGGCGCCGTACCGGATCCTACGGAATCTCGATCACTTGGCCCGCATAGGTCAGACCGGCGCCGAAGCCGAGGATGAGCGCGAGGTCGCCTGAGCGGACCTCGCCGCGCTCCAGCATCCGCGAGAGCGCGAGCGGAATGGAGGCCGCCGACGTGTTGCCCGCGGTGACGATGTCACGGCCGATGACGGCCTTGTCGGCACCGAGCTTGCGTGCGATGGCCTCGATGATGCGCAGGTTGGCCTGGTGGGGCACGAACGCCGCCAGCTCCGAGGGGTCGACCCCGGCGCGGTCGCACGCCTCCAGGGCCACCGGGTGCAGCGCGGTGGCCCAGCGGAAGACCGTCTGGCCCTCCTGGGCGAGGAACTTCGTGCGGTCGGCGATGGAGATGGCCTCGGACTTGTCGCCGGAGCTGCCCCACACCACCGGGCCGATGCCGGGCGTGTCGGACGGGCCGACCACGGCGGCGCCGGCGCCGTCGGCGAAGATCACGGCCGTGGACCGGTCGGTCCAGTCGACCCACTGCGACAGCTTCTCCGAGCCGATGACCAGCACGTTCCTGGCCGCGCCGCCGCGGACCGCGGCACTGGCGGTGGCCAGCGCGTAGCAGAAGCCGGCGCAGGCGGCGTTGACGTCGAACGCGCCCGGGGACTTGATGCCCAGCCGGTGGGCCACGACCGCCGCGGCGTTGGGGATCTGGGTCTCCAGCGTGCAGGTGGCCACGATCACGAGGTCGACCTCGTCGGGGGTCAGGCCGCTGGCGGCCAGCGCCTTGCCGCCGGCCTGGGCCGCCATGTCCTCCACGGACTCGTTGGCGGAGGCGACCCGGCGCTCCTTGATCCCGACGCGGGACTGGATCCACTCGTCGTTGGTCTCCATGGTCTTGGCCAGGTCGTCGTTGGTGACGACGTTGTCCGGCTGGTAATGGCCGAAGGCCAGAATCCGGGCGCCTGGGGCGATGTCGGGGATCCTCATTTGATCAGCTCCCTGGCCGCGTCGAGGTCGTCGGGTGTCTTCAGCGCCACGGTCTCGACGCCCCGCAGGCCGCGCTTGGCGAGCCCGGTCAGCGTGCCGCCGGGCAGCAGCTCGATCATCTTGGTCACGCCCAGCTCGGCCATCGTCGCCATGCACAGGTCCCATCGGACGGGGCTGCTGATCTGCGAGATGAGCCGCTGGACGAACTCGGCGCCGGTGGCGGCGGGCCGGCCGTCGGCGTTGGACAGCAGCGTGACCCGCGGGTCGCCGGGCACGACGTTCCAGGCCGCCTCGCGCAGGGCGTCGACGGCCGGGGCCATGTGACCGGTGTGGAACGCGCCGGCCACCTTGAGCGGGATGAGCCTGGCACGGGCGGGCGCGTCGTCCTTGAAGGCGGCGAGCTGCTCCAGCGTGCCGCCCGCCACGATCTGGCCCGCGCCGTTGATGTTGGCCGGGGCCAGCCCGTGGCGCTCGATCGCGGCCAGCACGTCGGCCTCCACGCCGCCGAGCACGGCCGTCATGCCGGTCTCGGTCACGGCGGCGGCCTTGGCCATGGCCTGGGCGCGCTCGCGGACCAGGCTCAGCGCCTGCTCCGGGGTGAGCACCCCGGCCAGCGCGGCCGCGGCGAACTCGCCCACGCTGTGGCCGGCCAGCACGTCGGGGGAGGCCCCCAGCGTCTCGGCGGCGGCCAGCGCGGCGGCCACGAGCAGCGGCTGGGCGACGGCGGTGTCGCGGATCTCGTCGGCGTCGGCGGTGGTGCCGTAGGCGACCAGGTCGATCCCGGCGACCTCCGACCACGCGCCGAGTCTGTCGGCGAGGCCGGGCAGCTCGAGCCAGGGGGCCAGGAAGCCTGGGGTTTGGGCACCTTGGCCCGGAGCGACGAGTACAAGCACAAAAACCACCATGCCCTGTAGAACTTCGACACGCGGATGGAGATCCGTACGAACTTTGTCCGGGGTGTTTTGTAGGAACCCTACAGTGAAGATTTCGGGAATGTTACGTTAGGGCCCGCCATGCCGCAGCGCCCTCAGAAAGCCTGCCGAGGATGAGGCCGACCTGCAGCGTGAAGGCCGACCTGCCCTCGGTGGGCTGGTAGCCCGTGAGTTCGGTGATCTTCTTCAGACGGTAGCGGACCGTGTTCGGGTGCACGAACAGCAGCCGCGCCGTCGCCTCCAGGGAGGTGCCCTGTTCGAGGTATGTGGCAAGCGTATCGAGCAGGGGTGTGCCGGCCAACGGCAGGTAGACGTTCTCGATGAGCTGCTCCCTGGCGTCGGTGTCGCCGTCGAGCGCGCGTTCGGCCAGCAGGTCCTCGGCGTGCACCGGCCTGGGCGCGTCCGGCCAGCCCGCGGACGCCTTCAGCCCGGCCAGCGCGGCCCGTGCCGACCGCGCGGCGGCATGCAGGTCGGGCACCTCGGGGCCGATGACGATCGGGCCCACGCCGAAGCGCGCCACGACCTGCCGGGCCGCGTCCTGGACGCTGTCGGCGCCGCCCACGATCACGATCAGCCGGTCGGCCTGCACGCCGGCCAGCAGGTCCATACCGATGCGGCGGCCCTTCTCGCGCAGGCCGTCGATGACCGCGCGCGGGTCGTCGTCGGGGGCGTGCCCGGCGATCACGACGACGGGGGAGGAGGTCCAGCCGAGGGCCGCGGCCCAGGAGTGGAGGCCGTCGTCGACCTCGCCCCGCACCAGCGCGTCGACGATCAGCGCCTCCAGCCGGGCGTCCCAGGAGCCGCGGGCCTCGGCCTCGCGGGCGTAGACATGGGCGGCGGCGAAGGCCACGTCGCGCGTGTAGCGGAGCATCGCCTGCTGGAGCTGGTCCTCACCGCCCGGTGCGGCCAGCTCGTCGGTCTGGGCCTCGACCACCTCGACCACGATCCTGACGATGTCGACCGTCTGCTGGAGCGAGATCGAGCGTTTGAGCTCGCGTGGCGCCGTGCCGAAGAACTCGATGCTGGGCGTCGGCCGGTCCTCGCCGGCGTGCTGGAACCACTCCACGAACGCGGCGATGCCGGCCTGGGCCACCAGGCCCACCCACGAGCGGTCCTCGGCGCTGAGCGCCCGGAACCAGGGGAGCTGGTCGTCCATGCGCGCCATCGCCGCCGTGCCGAGCGCGCCCATCGCACGCTCGAGCCTGCGGGTGGTGTCCTCCCGAGTCCGGTCTGTCACGCCTCCTAGAGTGCCAGGTCGGTTCCGATGACCGTAACCGTGGTGTTTCAGATGACCGCAACCGCCGTGATCAGGCCGATCGCCACGTGGGTGACCGCGAGCAGCCGCGCGCCGGGCTGCAGCTCCGGCTCCTTCACCAGGTCGCGTACGGAGATGCCGACGACCTTGTCGAACACCAGCATCGCCACGGTCTGCACCACGATGCCGACCAGCCCGAACACGGCCGTGCCCGCGAGCCCCTCGGCCAGCCGGCCGCCGGAGGACCAGATGGAGGCGGCCACGATGAGGCCGATCGCGGCCAGCGCGGACGTGGTGAGCAGCGTGGCGTTGGCGTTGCGCTCGGTGCGGATGATCTCGCTCAGCTTGCCGGGCGTGGCCCAGTCGATCACGTAGAAGCCGACGATCAGGAGGATCACGCCGACGGCGGCGTACGCGGCGATCGCGCCGGCGCCGCGGGCCAGTACTTCGAGAAGGGTCACGTCATTTCCAATCACGGGGGTGCTTCAGCTCGCAATGCGATGAGGGACGAAGGAGGAGGTGTCGTCGGTGATCAGGCCGGTGGTCTCCCTGATGCCGAGCCCGGCGGCCTCGTCGGCGACCACCCAGGCGCCGAGCACCGGCCGCTGCCCCTCGAAGGCGGGCAGGGCCTCGAAGTCCTGGAAGACGTAGCCTTCCTGGCCGTAGCGGCCCGGCGTCTCCCGGGTGCCCTCGGGGGTGACGATGCGCATGGACGCGCCCTCCCTGCCGAGCAGCGGCTTGGCGATGTAGGAGGTCAGCTCGCGCGGGCCGTCGAGGTAGGCGGGCAGCAGGTTCGGATGGCCGGGGTAGAGCTCCCACAACACGGCCAGCAGCGCCTTGTTCGACAGCAGCGACTTCCACAGCGGCTCGATCCAGGTGGAGTGGCGCACCGCGTGCCGGCCGAAGTCGTCGGCCAGCATCCACTCCCAGGGGTAGAGCTTGAACGCCGAGCGGATCATCTCCTCGCCGGCGTCGACGAAACGGCGGTTGAGCTCGTCCCAGCCGATGTCCTCCATGGCCACGGCGACCGTCCGGCGGCCCGCCTGCTCGGCGGTCTCCTGCAGGTAGGCGACCGTCATGGCCTCCTCGCCCGTCTCGTCGGCGTTGGTGAAGGCGAAGTGCGTGGGGCCGGGCGGCAGCGGCAGCTCGCGCCAGCGCTCGATCAGCCGCTCGTGGATGGAGTTCCACTGGTCGTCGCCGGGATGGGTGTCCTGGAGCCAGAACCACTGGATCACCGACGACTCCAGCAGCGACGTCGGCGTGTCGGCGTTGTACTCCAGCAGCCGGGCCGGGCCCGTGCCGTCGTAGCGCAGGTCGAAGCGGCCGTAGAGGTGAGGGTCGCGGCGCTCCCAGGAGCGCGCCACGGCGTCCCCGGCCCACTCGGGGACGGCGAAGTCGGCGTAGCGGCCGGTCGAGACGACGTGCTCGACGGCCCGCAGGCACATGCCGTGCAGCTCCTCGACCTGCGCCTCCAGCGACTCCACCTCCTCCAGGGACAGGACATAGTGGACCGACTCGTCCCAGTAGGGCCTGTTCAGGCCCTCGGGGTGGGCCGCCCGGTGGTAGGCCAGGCCTTGGCTCTCGATCGTCTTCTCCCAGCCGGGACGGACGTTGCCATGCTCGCGGCGCACGTCAGCTCCCGCCGCCCCAGCTGTTGCCGAAGCCGCCGCGCTGGATCGACTTGCCGCTGCGGCTGGAGATGTTGACGTCCGACGGCCGGTACGTGGTGCCGCCCTGCATGCGGTTGCCCACCCGGTGGCCGCCGTAGTACCACAGGTACGCGCCGCGCGAACCGCCGTAGAAGTGGGACCCGCTGCCGCCGCTGCCGCCGTCGTCGTCGCAGTAGTCGTCGTCGACGACCTCGTACGTGCCGTCGTCGAGCTGCACCACGCAGTCGGCGGTGACGTCGTCGTCGTCCTGGGTGGCGGCGCAGTAGCCGACCAGCATCACCGACAGGACCCCGAGAATGGTCAGCGGGACGGCCTTGGACGACTTGCGCGGGGGTGTGGGGGCCGGCTTGTGCGGCGGCGGATATGCCATCTAGCTCCTGCTTTCCTGGGCGATCAGCCTATCGGTGGGCCTTGTCCCCGTTCAACGCCGGTGACCGTCCGCTCGGGTATGAATGGACTCATGGAACCGGTTCAGGCCCTGCGCGAGATCGCCTTCCTGCTCGAACGCGCAGGTGAGCCCACCTACCGGGTCCGCGCGTTCCGCCGCGCGGCCGCGGTCGTGGACGACCTGCCGGAAGGGGAGCTCACACGGCTGGCCGCCGCCGGCGGGCTGGGCGACCTCCCCGGCATCGGCAAGGTCACCGCCCTCGTGATCAACGAAGCCCTCGACGGACAGGTTCCGACGTATTTGCGTAGGTTGCGGGCCACCGAGGGCGTCGAGCTCGACGCCGAGACCGCGGCCCTGCGCGAGGCGCTGAAGGGCGACCTGCACAGCCACTCCGACTGGTCCGACGGCGGCTCGCCGATCGAGGAGATGGCCGAGGCCGCCAGGGGGCTCGGCCACGAGTACTGGGCGCTGACCGACCACTCGCCGCGCCTGACCGTGGCCAAGGGCCTGTCGGCCGAGCGGCTGGAACGGCAGCTCGACGTGGTGGCCGGGCTCAACGAGCGGCTGACGCCGTTCCGGATCCTGACCGGCATCGAGGTCGACGTCAACCTCGACGGCTCGCTCGACCAGGACCCGGCCCTGCTCGGACGGCTCGACGTGGTCGTGGCCAGCGTCCACTCCAAGCTGCGCATGGACCGCGAGGAGATGACCCGCCGCATGGTCACCGCCGTCGCCAATCCCCTGGTCGACGTGCTGGGGCACTGCACGGGGCGAGTCGTGCGGGCCGGCGGCGAGCGCGGGGTCAAGAGGCCGGAGTCGGAGTTCGACGCCGAGCTGGTCTTCGAGGCGTGCCGGCGGTTCGGGGTCGCCGTGGAGATCAACTCCAGGCCCGACCGGCTCGACCCGCCCAAGCGGCTCATGCGGCTGGCGTACGAGATGGGGTGCGTGTTCTCGATCGACTCCGACGCGCACGCGCCCGGTCAGCTCGACTGGCAGCGGTTCGGCTGCGAGCGGGCGGCCCGGTGCGGCATCGAGGCCGGCCGCATCGTCAACACCTGGCCCCTGGAACGGCTCCTGGAGTGGACGGCGGCGTGAGTCCCGGCGCGGCTCCTGGGGTGGACGGCGGCGTGAGAGGTGGGTGTCCGGGCGGTTAGGGCGTTCTTGCGTGGCCCGTGCGGGGCCGGTGATTGTCGGTGGCGGCGCGTAGCGTTCCGGCTGTGAACCGTACCGACCGGCTCTATGCGCTCGTCGAGGACCTGCGCGCCATCGCGCCACGCTGCCGCTCCGCCCGCGAGCTCGCCGAGCGGTTCGAGGTCAGCGTGCGCACCATCGAGCGCGACATCACCGCGTTGCAGGGGTCCGGGGTGCCGATCTACGCCGAGCCCGGTCGCAGGGGCGGCTACGCCCTCGACAAGAAGATGTCGCTGCCCCCGCTCAACTTCACCCCGGCCGAGGCGGTGGCCATCGCGGTGGCGCTCAGCCAGGCCGGCGACCAGCCGTTCGGCCGCCAGGCCCGCAGCGCGTTACGCAAGGTGGTCTCGGCCATGCCGGGGCCCGAGGGCGACCTGGCCAGGGAGCTGGCGCGGCGGGTGCAGCTCGTCAGCGAGCCGCCCGAGCCCGGCTCCCAGATCCGGCCGCTCGGCGCCGAGGGCATCTCCCGGGCGATCGAGGAGGCGCTGCTGCGGCGGCGCGTGCTCAGGCTCGACTACGCCGACGCCAAGGGCGCGCTCACCTCGCGCGACGTCGAACCGGGGGTGTTCCTGGGCGGGCGCGGCGGTTTCTGGTACCTCGTGGCGTGGTGCCGGTTGCGGGAGGACGTCCGCGTCTTCCGGCTCGACCGCATGGCCTCGGCCGTCGTCACCGTCGAGCGTTGTCCCGAGCGGCCGCTCGAAGGGTTCGCCCCCGACGTGCCGGAGATGGTCGTACGCGGAACCATGCTCGATTAAACATGCGAAAACACCGACATAGGGTTGTCGCCATAGCGATACATCGTTGTCTTGTTCGAAAGACGAGGAGATGACGATGGACAACACGGTGACCTGGTTCGAGGTCGCGACCGACGACCCCGAAGGCGCCGAGCGCTTCTACGGCGAGCTGTTCGGCTGGTCGTTCAGCCGCGACGACGACGGCCCGCTCGACTACCGCATGGTCAACTACCCGGGCGGCGAGCGTCCCGGCGGCGGGCTGTTCAACACCAAGGGCGACTTCCCCGCCCACGCGGTGTTCCACGTGCAGGTCGCCGACGTCGAGGCCGCGTGCGCCAAGAGCGAGTCGCTCGGCGGCAAGGTGGTCATGAAGGTGATCGACGACGGCGCCGGCACCGACTTCGCCTATCTGCGTGACGTCTCGGGGAGTCTGTTCGGAGTCTTTCACCGCAGGTGAGCCCGCCCGGCGGCGGACGCCGCCGGAGCGCGCGGGACCGTGCCCGCGATCGCGCCCCCGGGGAAGCACCTTCCCCGCCGAACCGGGGCCGCGCGACCGAGGCCGTCCCGTCTCGGAGCGGTTCACCCGCCCTGGACACGCCGCCGATCGCCGAGCGGCGGCGCGTCCAGGGCCCCTTCCCCCGGCAGGGGGCGTTCTCAGAAGGCGGCGGCCGCCAGCCAGCGGGTCAGCAGGTCGCGGTCGCCGAAGACGGCCGGCGACCGCGGGGGCCGCCGACCGTAGAGCAGCAGGAGCAGCTCGCTCGCCGGGCCGCGTACGGCGGCGTCGCCCTTGGTGTGGCCGCGCTCGCAGCTGACCGCCCCGGCGGCGCCCTGCGTCACGGTCCACTCGCCGTCGACGTCGCTCGCGTGGAGGTGGATCGTGGCCCCCTCCGCGCCGAGCCCGGCCAGCGACCGGGTCACCCAGGTCGCGTACGGCAGGTTGTGCAGGAACTCCTCGATGCCGTCCACGGCGGTCGCCGCCGGGATCTCCGGGTCCAGGCCGAGTGCGAGCTCGGCGTCGGCCCGGTGGATCACCAGCTCGAAGAGCATCCTGGGCGCCCACCACCCGGCCCGCAGGTCCGGCCCCCACGTCCACACCGCGAGGTCCGGGTCGGTGGCGCGCAGCACGTCCAGCAGGTCGGCGGCCCCCGCCAGGAGCCAGGCGGCGTCGCCGCTCGCCCCCTCTGCGAGCCCGCTGGGCACCTGCCGCGACCAGACGCGCTCCCGCACCTGGTTG
This sequence comes from Nonomuraea sp. NPDC049607, assembly GCF_040675375.1. Classification (NCBI taxonomy): domain Bacteria; kingdom Bacillati; phylum Actinomycetota; class Actinomycetes; order Streptosporangiales; family Streptosporangiaceae; genus Nonomuraea; species Nonomuraea sp. NPDC049607. Next base: position 115,315 of record NZ_JBFAOV010000009.1, on the reverse strand, counting down.
CGCAGCACGTACGCCGCCCAGCGATGAGTCTGGCCGACGTGCGTGACGAGCTCGGCGAACGTCCATCCCGGGCAGGTCGGCACCGGGACCGACAGGTCGGTCGCCAGCGCCGCCAACCGCGCGGCCTCGTCCTCGATCCGGGTGATGAAGGTGTCGTTGTCGGTCACCCGTCACACACTAGGCCGCCGGGCAGGTCGCGCCCCTGCTGGGCAGCTTGCCCTCCACCAGGTACGCGTCCACGAGCCCCTGCACGCACTTGCTGCCCGACAGGTACGCCCCGTGCCCCTCGCCCTCGTACGTGACCAGCCGCGCGGTCCTGAGCTGGGCCGTCAGCCGCGGCGCCCACTGGTACGGCGTGGCCGGGTCGCCCTTGCCGCCCACGACCAGGATCGGTGCCGAGCCGGTGGCGTTGACGTGCCGCGCCTGGTTACTGCCCTGTGCCGGCCACACCCGGCACAGCCCGCCCGAGCCCTCGCTGCCGAACAGCGGCGAGATCTTCAGCGCCGCCTCCTCGGTGCGCCGCAGCTCGGCCTCGCTGGGCCGTTCGGCGGTGTCCACGCAGGTGATGGCCGGGAAGCTGGTCATCTGGGTGGAGTAGGTGCCGTCCTCCGAGCGTCCGGTGTAGGAGTCGGCCAGGTACATCAGCGCCTCGCCGTGGCCCTTCAGCGCGTCGCCGAGCGCCTTCTCCAGGAACGGCCAGGTCAGCTCCGAGTACAGGGCGGCGGCCACGCCGGTGGAGGCCAGGCCCTGGGTGAGCTGCCGGCCGTCCACCTGCAGCGGCTTGGTGGTGAGCTGGTTCATCAGGTTCTCGACGTTGGCGTTCGCGGCGGTCACGTCCTTGCCGACCTCGCAGCCGCCCTTGACGCAGCTGCGCAGGAAGCTCTCGTACGCCTGCTGGAAGCCGCGGGTCTGGGTCAGCGTGCGCTGCTCGAAGGTGACCGTCGGGTCGAGGGGCGCGTCGAGCAGCATGCGGCCCACGTTCTGGGGGAACTGGGTGGCGTAGACGGCGCCGAGCTGGGTGCCGTACGACATGCCGACGTAGTTGAGCTTGGGGTCGCCGACGGCGGCGCGGATGCGGTCCATGTCGCGGGCGGCGTTCACGGTGCCGACGTAGGGGAGGATCTTGCCGGAGTGCTCCTGGCAGAGCCGGGCGAACTCCTTGTTGGCGTCCAGGCTCTCCTGGTGCGTCTGCGCGTTGGTGGGCAGCGTGTTCAGCGAGACGAACCGGTCCATCTGCGCGCTGTCGCCGCAGCGTACGCCCGAGCTGCGCTCGACGCCGCGCGGGTCGAAGCTGACCAGGTCGTAGTGGGCGCGCAGGGAGGTGAGCGCCTTGGCCGCCTGGTCGAGGGTGTCCACGCCGGAGGCGCCCGGCCCGCCGAAGTTGAACACCATCGAGCCGAGCCGCTTCTTGGGATCGGTGGCCGACAGCTTGATGAGCGCCAGTTCCAGCTTCTCACCGTCGGGGCGGGAGTAGTCGAGGGGCACCGCCAGCTTGCCGCAGCGCACCGAGGCGTCCGTCTTGGCCGGTGGCTCGCCATCCGGGCGCCTGATGTCGGTGCACGGCCCCCAGACGATCTTGTCGGTGTCGGCGCCGGGGCCGTCGGTGGCGGGCTCTGCGGGTGCACTCGCGCAGCCCGCGGCCGTCACGAGCAGGGCGGCGGCTAGGACGCGTCGCATACGAACATTCCCCTTCGTGTCTCCGGGGGAAGTAGTGCCCACCATACGGGACCCCGCGTCAAACCTGGGTGAGGCGGCACGCACCCCTCCTGGACGTGCCGCCTCATCCGTCTGACCGCGCGGAGGCCCGGACATGACGGCGCTCCCGCGAGAAGTTCTTCGCGGGAGCGCCCCATCCGGATGACTCAGACGCCCATCGACTGGGTGTCGTTGCTCTCCGCGCCGCCGGCTTCGGTGACGCCGTTCTTCAGGTGGTAGCGGGCGATGGCCTCGCGCAGCACCTCGCCGTCGAGCTCGCCCCGCTTGACCAGCCGGGTGAGCACGGCCAGCGTGATCGAGGCGGCGTCCACGTGGAAGTGGCGGCGCAGCGCGGAGCGGGTGTCGGACAGGCCGAACCCGTCGGTGCCCAGCGAGGACCAGTCACCCGGCACCCACTGCGCGATCTGGTCCTGGACCGCCTTCATGTAGTCGCTGACGCCCACGAACGGCCCGTCGGCCTGCGAGAGCACCTGCGTCACGTACGGGACGCGCTGCTCGGCGTCGGGGTTGAGCAGGTTGTGCTCCTCGCACGCCAGCGCCTCGCGCCGCAGCTCGGTCCACGACGTCGCCGACCACACGTCGGCCGACACGCCCCACTCCTCGGCCAGCAGCCGCTGAGCCTCCATGGCCCAGGGACCGGCCACGCCGGAGACCAGGATGTTGGCCTTCGGACCCTGCGTCTGCGGCGCCTCGGCGAACTTGTACAGGCCCTTGAGCAGGCCCTCGACGTCGAGATCGGCCGGCTGCGCGGGCTGCAGGTAGGGCTCGTTGTAGACGGTCAGGTAGTAGAAGACGTCCTCGGGCTGCTCGCCGTACATGCGGCGCAGGCCGTCCTTGACGATGTGGGCGACCTCGAAGGCCCAGGACGGGTCGTAGGAGACCGCGGCCGGGTTCGTCGAGGCGATGAGCGGCGTGTGGCCGTCTTCGTGCTGCAGGCCCTCGCCGTTGAGCGTGGTGCGACCGGCGGTGGCGCCGAGCAGGAAGCCGCGGCCCATCTGGTCGCCCATCTGCCACATCTGGTCGCCGGTGCGCTGCCAGCCGAACATCGAGTAGAAGATGTAGACCGGGATCATGTGCTCGCCGTGCGTGGCGTAGGCGGTGCCGGCCGCGATGGTCGAGGCCATCGAGCCCGACTCGCTGATGCCCTCGTGCAGGATCTGCCCCTGCACGGCCTCCTTGTACGACAGCAGCAGCTCCCTGTCGACCGCCTCGTACGTCTGCCCGTGGGGCGAGTAGATCTTGGCGGTCGGGAACATCGCGTCGAGACCGAACGTGCGGGCCTCGTCGGGGATGATCGGCACGAACCGGTGGCCGATCTCCTTGTCGCGCATGAGGTCCTTCAGCAGGCGCACGAACGCCATGGTCGTGGCGACCTGCTGCTTGCCCGAGCCCTTGCGGAACTGGCTGTAGACGTCGTCGCCGGGCAGCTTGACCGGCTTGGCGCGCATGACCCGCTTGGGCAGCACGCCGCCGAGCGCCGCGCGCCGCTCCTTCATGTACTGGATCTCCGGGTCGTTCTCGCCCGGGTGGAAGTACGGAGGAAGCTCGCCCTCCAGGGCCGAGTCCGGGATCGGCAGGTAGAGCCGGTCGCGGAACTCCTTCAGCTCGGCCTTGGTGAGCTTCTTCATCTGGTGGGTGGCGTTGCGCGCCTCGAAGTCCTTGCCCAGCGTCCAGCCCTTGATGGTCTGGGCGAGGATCACCGTCGGCTGGCCGACGTGCTCGCGGGCCGCCTTGAAGGCCGCGTAGACCTTGCGGTAGTCGTGGCCGCCGCGCGACAGCTTGCGGATGTCGTCGTCGGACAGGTGCTCGACCATCTTGCGCAGGCGCGGGTCGCCGCCGAAGAAGTGGTCGCGGATGTAGCCGCCGGTCTCGACCGAGTAGGTCTGGAACTGGCCGTCGGGCGTGGTGTTCATCTGGTTGACCAGCACGCCGTCGACGTCGGCCGCGAGCAGCGGGTCCCAGTCGCGGCCCCAGACGACCTTGATCACGTTCCAGCCGGCGCCGCGGAAGTACGACTCCAGCTCCTGGATGATCTTGCCGTTGCCGCGCACCGGGCCGTCGAGCCGCTGCAGGTTGCAGTTGATGACGAACGTGAGGTTGTCCAGCTCCTCGCGGGCGGCCAGGCCGATCGCGCCGAGCGACTCGGGCTCGTCCATCTCGCCGTCGCCCAGGAAGGCCCACACGTGGCTGCGCGAGGTGTCCTTGAGCTCCCGGTTGAGCAGGTAGCGGTTGAACCGCGCCTGGTAGATCGCACCGATCGGGCCGAGACCCATGGAGACCGTCGGGAACTCCCAGAAGTCGGGCATGAGCCGCGGGTGCGGGTAGGAGGGCAGGCCGTGGAAGCCGTGCGACAACTCCTGCCGGAACGCGTCGAGCTGCGCCTCGTTGAGACGGCCCTCCAGGAAGGCGCGGGCGTAGATGCCCGGCGCGGCGTGGCCCTGGAAGAACACCTGGTCGCCCGACTCGCCGTGGTCCTTGCCGCGGAAGAAGTGGTTGAAGCCCACCTCGTAGAGCGAGGCCGCCGAGGCGTAGGTGGCGATGTGGCCGCCCACGTTCGTGCGGGCGTTGGCCCGCGACACCATGACCGCCGCGTTCCACCGGATGTAGGCGCGGATGCGCCGCTCGACGTGCTCGTCGCCCGGGAACCAGGGCTCGCGCTCCGGCGGGATCGTGTTGATGTAGTCGGTGCTGCGCAAGCCCGGCACGCCGACCTGGTGCTCGCGGGCCCGTTCCAGCATGCGGAGCATGAGGTAGCGGGCTCTGGTGCGGCCTTCGGTCTTGACGACATTGTCGAGAGACTCGAGCCACTCGTTGGTCTCACTGGGGTCGACATCAGGCAGCTGGCTGGGTAGGCCGTCGCTGATGATCGAGAATCGCTGGCGTCCGGAAGCCACTGGGTCTCGCCTTCCGAGAATGACTGAAGTCTGGTCTGGGTCGCCTTCCATCCTGGTCGCTAGCCGTAGAAAACGCATCTCTACTGACGGGTAACCAGAGCGTCCCTGCTGGCAGGGCCATGTTGGTGGCCTAGACCACCGATGGTAGGACGAATAGCCACCAAAGGTTACATCGGTGGAGCAATTTAACAAGACTAGAAAACGGACGAAATTTCGCCCCAATCCTAGGGGGCTGTCCCGGTGGGTCGGCCGCCGCCCTCACCCCTCCCCCGAACCGGCCGCTTCTCACGCAGCCGCGGCCCCGGGCCCGGGCTGGGACGCGGGCCCGGGCTGGGGCGGGGCTGGGACGCGCGGGTCCGGCTGGGGGCGCGTCGGCGGTTTGGGCCAGGCTGGGGTGCGCCGGTGGGGCGTCGGTCGGGTTGGGCGGCGTGGGCGGGGTGTCCGCCGGGCCGGCCCGGCGGGGGTGTTGATGATGAGCGGGCGTTGGCGGCATGGGTCGGGTGGCGCGCCGCGCGAGTCTAACCACCCACCTCGCGGTGCGACCCGGCGGGGCGCGCGTTCGCGATGGGCGCAGACCAGCACCACCCCGCCCCTTGGGTTGCTCCGGGTGGGTGCGCGGCCTGGCGGGGGACCTTGTGGGGGGTTTGGCCCCGGCGGGGACCTTGAGGCGTGCCGCAGGGGTCAGGGCCCAAGGCGGCTTGGGAGCCTGTCCCGGCGCGCCGAAGGCGTGAGGTGTCTGGCCATGTCTCGCTCATCGCCTCGTGATCGACCCACCGAGGCCTCAGGCGTGGAGCCCATACCTTTTACCCGCCTATTCAAGAGGTGTGGCCGCAGTCGTCGGCAGGCCCACGCCTGCGGGCTCCTCGCCACCTCCACCGGCCGGCGGGCGCGCGGACACTCAGTCGGACGCCGTCCCCTCACCCCTCCTCCTCCAGAGGGAGGCCACCCGATCCGGCCCCCTCAGACCTGTCGCTGCAGAAATGAGGCCATATCGGAATCATCAAGCGACAGGGCACCCCGAAACTTCGCGATCACGCCCCTGACCAGCAGAGACGCCGAAGTGGCCAGGGCCGCCGCCGAACCACCGTCCAGCCACGAAGCCCGAAACGTCCCCCCCTCCTTGCGTAACGTTTCGGTCATTGTTTTCGGCCCGAATGAAGACCCGGCAAAAAATCGCCGTACGCGGCATCCGCTCTTTTCCTCGGCGGTCCGCCGTACCAATGTGGAAGGTATGAATGCGACGGCAGGAGACCGGCTCCTGATGCACGGCAACACCGTCGGCGAAAGGGAGCGGGGCGGCGTCATCATCGAGGTCCACGGCACGGACGGCGGGCCTCCCTACAGTGTGCGGTTCGACGACGGCCACACCGGGCTGGTCTTTCCCGGCCCTGATGCCGTCGTTGTGCCTCAGTAGGATTTCCCTGTGAGATCAGAAATCATCTCCGTGGCCACGGGTTCACGTGAGACCGTGCACGACATCACCGCTGAATGCGCAGATTTCGTGCGCGCGCAGGGAGAAGACGGCCTGTTGCACGTTTTCGTACCGCACGCGACCGCGGGCGTGGCCCTGCTGGAGCTAGGGTCGGGCAGCGACGACGATCTGCTCGCCGCACTGCGTGACCTGCTCCCGGCCGACGACCGCTGGCGTCATGCCCACGGTTCGCGCGGTCACGGCAGGTCACACGTCATGCCCGCGCTGATCCCGCCATATGCCACGATCCCCGTGCTGGGCGGGAGAATGGCGTTGGGCACCTGGCAGTCCGTCGCGCTGGTCGATCTCAATGTCGACAACACGCAACGTCAGGTTCGCCTGTCGTTTTTGTCGGGTTGATTCTGGCCGACTACGGCCGTACCCGTGGCGACCGTTGACGACTGAGGGTCACAGCGTGTGGACTGTGCCGAAGCGATAAACCGCATAGAGCGGGGCCACTCAAGCAGGAGGGATAAACGTGAGCGCGACCGCGGGTCAGGCGCAGGGCGAGCGCGGCCTGGCCGAACGACTTGGCCTCAAGCCGGGTCAGGTGGTGCAGGAGATCGGTTGGGACGAGGACGTCGACGACGAGCTTCGCGACTCCATCGAGGACCTGACCGGCAACGAGATGCTGGACGAGGAGAGTGACGACGTCGTCGACGTTGTGCTGCTGTGGTGGCGCGACGGCGACGGGGACCTCTTCGACGCCCTCAGCGACGCCATGCGAGCACTCGCCGAAGCCGGCCAGATCTGGCTGCTGACTCCCAAGGCCGGGCGCGATGGCCACGTGGAGCCGAGCGACATAGGGGAGGATGCCGCTACCGCGGGTCTCTCGCAGACCAGCAGCATCTCCGCCGCACCCGACTGGTCCGGGACCAGGCTCGTCGCCCCGAAGGGCCGACGTTAGGAAACTCCGAGGCCGGCCGATACGGCAGGATGGTCGCTGTGAACGCACATCCTGCCGAGGTCGGCGCCATGGCTCCGGATTTCGAGCTGCAGGACCAGCACGGCGCCCCGGTGAGACTGTCCATGTTCCGGGGCGAGAAGGTCGTGCTGGTCTTCTATCCGCTTGCCTTCAGCGGGATCTGCGAAGGCGAGCTCACCGCGCTGCGCGACCAGCCTCTCGACGCGCGGGTGCTCGCCGTGTCCGTTGACTCCGTGTTCGCCTTGCGTGCCTGGTCCGATCGGGAAGGTTACGGATTCGCCCTACTCTCCGATTTCTGGCCACACGGACAGGTCGCCCAGGCGTACGGTGTGTTCGATGAGGCGAAGGGGCTCGCGCGTCGGGGGACCTTCGTCATCGACGGCGAGGGCGTGATCCGGTGGTCGGTGATCAGTCCGATCTCCTCGGCACGCGACGTCGCCGACTACGTCAAGGCACTCGCCGACATTTCTTGACCTCGGAGGGAACGATGCCCTGCTACCGATGCGGGGCCCGGCAGACCGACCCGGTCCGTGGCGCCAGCCCGTGGCAGCGCGGGGTGCGCAACGAGTCCCAGGTGCTGATCTGCCCGGACTGTCAACGACTGCACGATCTCGACCTCGACTCCTGCAGCACGTGCGGGTCCACCGCGCTCATCTGCCGGTTGGGGGAGGTCGAGTGCCGCGGCTGCGGCGCCGTCCGGATGGCTCGGGCGTCGGAGGGGTTCGGGGAGCAGGGGGCGTACGTCGGGTCGGGGGCTCCGCCGGGGCTGTCGGCGGAGGTCGAGGCGGCGCTGAACCGGGTGCTGGGCAGGGCCTGACCGTCCGCGTCTCGCCCGTGCCTCCCCGCCGTCGGCCTGGGATGATCATCGGCTCGGGACCGTCCCGCCGTCATCTCGATGCGCGGACTCCCGCCCCCCTCCCACCTGAGAGATTCTCAAGCGTCTTTTCGGACATTTGCTGACCTGCGCTATCGTCTCCTTTCGTGTCCGCTATGAGTTCGTTCGTCGTCGCTCTCGACGTCGGTGGCACGTCCATGAAGGGCGGCCTGGTCAGCGAGTCCGGCGAGGTGCTGCTGAGCGAGCGGCGCCACACCCCTCGCGCCGACGGTCCTGAGGCGGTCGTGTCCGCCATTTCGGACTTCATCGGCCACCTGGCCGCCTCCGGCGACGGCGACCCGGCAGGCGTCGGTCTGGCCGTCCCTGGGCTGGTGTCCGAAAGCGCGGCTCTCTACGCGGCGAACCTGGGCTGGCGGGACGTCCCCGCCTCGAACTTCACCACCCTGGACATCCCCGTGATGCTGGGCCACGACGTCCGTACGGGCGGCCTGGCCGAGAGCATCCTCGGCGCCGGAAAAGGTGTCTCCGACTTCCTCTTCCTCCCCATCGGCACCGGTATCGCCGGCGCGTCGATCATCAACGGCGACCCGTACGGCGGCTCCTCGGGCTGGGCCGGCGAGATCGGCCACACCCCCGTCTTCCCCGACGGCGAGCAGTGTGCGTGCGGTCAGTTCGGCTGCCTGGAGACGTACGCCTCGGCGGCCTCGGTCGGACGCCGCTACAGCCAGCGCGCGGGCGTCGAGGGCGTACGCGCCGAGCAGGTGGTCGCCTCCGACGACCCCATCGCCATCGAGGTGTGGGACGAGGCCGTGGAGGCCCTGTCGCTCGCCCTGGCCACGTACACGCTGCTGCTGGACCCCTCGGTGATCGTCCTCGGCGGCGGCCTGGCCGAAGCCGGTCCCGCTCTGTTCGACCCCGTACGCACGCGCCTGGTCAAGCGCCTGGCCTTCCGCGACGCACCCCCGCTGATCCCGGCCGCGCTGGGCGTCGACGCCGGCATGCTGGGCGCCGCCCTGCTGGGCTGGCGAGCCGCCGGCCGCCCCGAACTGGGCCCCGGCTGGACGGTGAATGTGCGATCGGCCCCCCGGGTGTCGTAAGGTTAGTGCCGATCCGGGGGCGGTTAGCTCAGCGGTAGAGCACTCGCCTTACAAGCGAGGGGTCACTGGTTCGAACCCAGTACCGCCCACCTCGTCGAACAGCCCCGTTTCCCATCGCGGAAGCGGGGCTTTGTGCCATCAGCCGGGCGTGAGGGGCCTTTTCACCCGGGCCGAGTGGCCGCGCGGCGAAGTTGCTGTGTCGGAGGATGCCGCCTCGCGCCCCGGTGAAGATCAGCGCGTCGGTTTCCGAAGCTGTGAACTCGTCCAGATGTTCGCGGAGCGCCGGGGTGATCGTTTTCGGGATGGCGATCGTACGGACACCCGCGCGGGACTTGGGTGGCCCGACGAGGAGTTCGTCCGTGTCGAGTTCTACGTGTTGTGTCGAACGCTGACGCTTCGGGCATTCAGGTCCAGGCCCATCCGCCGGCGCTGGCGTGGAGTTGCCGGGTGTGGAAGGAAGCCGAAGGTGCGGATCGGAATCGGGTCGCAGGGACAGAGGGATGTAGGTGCAGGGCTGGTTCTCGCTCATGCCGCCACCCCTGGCCGTCCGGGAGGCCGTGGAAGCCGCGCTCGATGGAGCGGGCGAACCGGGTGGCTGCATGGGTGAGCTGGTGGCCGAAGTCGAGCGCCAGAACGGGCTCACGGCGGGTGAACGGGTGGCCGAGGGCGCGGGCGGCGTGCCCGGTGGTCAGCCGGATCACGGGGCGTCCTTTTCGGCCGAAGCCTTGTTCTGAGCCGGTTGGGCGGTCTGGCGGGGCGCGCGCATCTCGCGAGCCTTGATCGAGTACGCGAGGCGTGATGGCGATGCCGTTGAACTCGACCGGACGGGCTCGACCTCGCCGACGATGTAGCAGCCGTGCGGTGTGGTGACGTCCGTGTCACCAGTGCGATAGACAGTCCCCCAAGACGAAGGCCCGACATCTGTGGAGGATCCGGTGCGAACCCTGTGGGGCTGCGTCGCCCTGGCCGTGACAGCCCCACTGGTCGGACTGTTGCTGCTGATCATGATTCCGGTGTGGCGCGACAACGCACGCCTCGACGACCTTTACGAGCGCGTCCTCGCACACCCGCTCCCGCCGAACAGCCGAGACGTCTTCCTGATGGACCGCGATGTGACCTTCGGCAAGAATCTGGTCGGGGGCAGCGGATCCTATTGTGATTACCGGGTCCGGATCACGCTGCAAACAGCGCTCACTCCACAGGAGATCCGCCGCCACTATGACAATGCGGTCATCCCTGGAGCTGAGTCGAAAGCGATGATCTCCCTGTACTTCGGGGAAGATGGCGATGGTGGAGGTCGCAGGGTCATCGTCGAGGCGTACGACTCCCACAACTGGGACGGGGATTGGCGCTGCTACTAGCGGGCCTTCTGTTCCGCGCTTGCGCTGAGCTCTGCACCTGCCAAGTACGGCTGGAGCCTCCGCCGGCCTGTTGCACCCGTTCACCTGCTCTGCGAGGTAGGACGGCGTGTGGTGACGCGCGATGAACCGGTCTTCGCAGCGACGGCTAACCAGTGACTTCAGGTTGGGCCGAGTCGGCCAAAATGGCCACCAGTTTGAGGCCTTCGTCGGCGAAAAGTCGTCCTGCCTGTTCGCCCTTGGCACGTGTCTCCAGAAGGACGAGCCGGGAGGAGCCGTCGCGTTGGAGGACGACGCGGATCTGCCGCACCTCGCTGAAGCCGACCTTTGCAGTTCGGGGTGGATCGCCGTCGGTGACCAGCTCACCTTCCAGGCGCGGTCGAAATCCATGATCTCCAGTTGTCCGTCATAGGAGTAGGGGACCGGTCCGTCGAGGGTGACGGCGAACGAGGCGTAGTAGGTGGCGGTCTCCCCGACATTCAAGTAGGCCTTGGGGTGGACGCGGATGTCCTGGATGGTCATCCGCTTGGCCTGGGAGCCCTTGGTGAAGGCGTTGTAGACGCCGTCGAGGTCTCGGGGAAGCTCCAGCACCTGGGCTTTCAGGGCGGACAGGTCGCCGCGCTGCCAGGCAGTCAGGAACGCGGTCGCCGTCTGCTGGGGCGAGCCTTTGGTGCGTACCGTCAGGTGGACGCAGTGCCCAAACCGAGGACGGTGGTCAGGGCTACGGGGATGGTGATCGCTGTCCGTCGCCGTCGGCGAGAAAATGCGGGCATATCGGGCGATCCTATTGGCTGGGCTACAACACTCAGAACCCGAGCCCGACCGCCCTTGTGTCCTCGGACGGGAACGTCCGTCACAAACGGCACCCTGCGCCGACAGTCCGACACCGGCCCTTTCGCCCAAATCCGCACGGAGATCGGCCGCCTGTCGACCGACCTGGCGGGTCGCCTCATTGGGGAGTCATTGGGGGAGGACGTGCGGCATACCGGCATCGTGGAGCGATTCCTGGACGAGCTGGAGAATCGAACGGTCTCGTGAGGTAGCGGGCCGACGGTTGGCCAACATGTTGCTCCACGATCGCCCTTGCATGGCTGGTCGCCATACGTGCTGGGGGAGATCGACGATCCAGGGTTCGTTCCTCCCCTTGGCTCGCCGAGTAGCGTCGCTGATCTTCGAGCCGTGGATCGCAGGTGACCAACTAAGAGCTCGCGCAGATAGGCGGCGTGGGACCTCGACAACAAGGCGGGCACCGGTGCCAGTGATCACGGAGTTGCGACGCTTTGTGACTACTGGGGAGACCTGTGCCTGTCCTTCCATCATGGCTGATCGATCCGCTGTGGGACCAATTCGCGGCGCTGCTGCCTGAGCGGCCGAAGGCCAATCCGATCCATCCGCTTCATCACGATGACGCGGGTTAGCGGCCGATCTTGTCGAGCTCGGCGAGATCCTCATCGGAGAGCGAGAGTCCCGCGCCTGTGACGTTCTCGCGCAGGTGCGCCACCGAGGAGGTGCCGGGGATCAGCAGGATGTTCGGCGACCGCTGCAGCAGCCACGCCAGGGCGACCGACATCGGCGTCGCGTCCAGCCGGGTGGCCACGGCCGTGAGGGCCGAGGACTGTAGCGGGGTGAAGCCGCCGAGCGGGAAGAAGGGCACGTAGGCGATGCCCTGCTCGGCGAGCTCGTCGATGAGCTCGTCGTCGCGGCGGTGGGCGAGGTTGTACATGTTCTGCACGCACACGATCGGTGCGATCGAACGTGCCTCGGCGACCTGTTCCGGCGTCGCGTTGCTCACGCCGAGGTGCCGGATCAGGCCCTGCCGCTGGAGGTCGACGAGCGTCTCGAACGCCTCGGCGAGCGAGCCGGTCACGGGGCCCTGGGCGTCGCCGAGGCGGAGGTTGACCACGTCCAGCGTCTTGAGGCCGAGGTTCTCCAAGTTCTCCTGGACGGCGCGGCGCAGGTCGTTGGGCTTGCGGGCCGGGGGCCAGCCGCCCTGCTCGTCGCGGGTCGCGCCGACCTTGGTCACGATGTGCAGCGAGTCGCGGTAGGGGTACAGCGCCTCGCGGATCAGCTGGTTGGTGATGTGCGGGCCGTAGGCGTCGGCGGTGTCGATGTGGGTGATGCCGAGGTCGACGGCCTCGCGCAGGACGGCGAGGGCGCCGTCGTGGTCGGCGGGCGGGCCCATGACCCAGGGCCCGGCGAGCTGCATGGCGCCGTAGCCGAACCGGGTGACGGTCAGGTCGCCCAGGGTCCAGGTGCCGCCGGGAAGTGAAGCGGGAAGCGTGCTCATGCTGCTGCGCTGCCTTTCGTGTCAAACCAGGAACTGGTGCCTGATGGCTCCTTGCACCATCATTGACACGTAGCTCTCCGAGGGGAAGTAGGCACTTCGGAGTGCGTGAGGCACCCGAAGGGGTGTGAGGAGTGGTTTTGATGGCGACGATGACGGCGGCCCAGCAGAGGGCGCAGGCCAAGGTGCAGTACGACGCGTTCGTGGCGGCATGCCCCAGTCGGCAGTTGCTCGACCGGATCTCAGACAAGTGGGTCACGCTGATCCTGGCCGCGCTCGGCAACGGCAGCCCGCACCAGGCAGGCACCGACTGCGCCGGCGAGCCCCGGGCGATGCGCTACTCGGAGCTGGGCCGCCTCCTGGCCGGGGTCAGCCAGAAGATGCTCACCCAGACGCTGCGCTCCCTGGAGCGCGATGGCCTGGTGACCCGCACCGTGACGCCGACCGTGCCCGTCACGGTCTCCTACGAGCTCACCGATCTCGGCCTGTCGCTGTACGACATGATGCGCGGCCTCAAGAGCTGGGCCGAGACGCATATGGACGACGTGCTCGCCAACCGCGAGACCTACGACGGCCGCGTCGACTGAAACCCCCAGGGGCAAGACGTGGCCGGTTGCCCGTTTCGGACCTTGGCTTGGATCAGGGTCGCTGGTCGGCAGGAACAGTCTGCGCGTAAAAGGCAGGGCAGATAGGCAGGTGGTCATGGGCGTCGCTTCGGGCGGTTGTCCCAGCGGTGGGTGGTCCAGGCTCGGCGGATCAGGCTACGGACGGTGATGATTGTGTCGGCGAGGTGGAAGAAGGCGTGGATGACGGTCGTGCGGCGCTCGTAGCAGCGGGCGAGGCGGTGGAAGGCGTTCTGCCAGGCGTGCGTGCGTTCGACGTGCCACCGCTGGCTGGCCTGGATCGGTGCCTTCTCACCCTTGTGGGCGATGCGACCGTGCGGGTGGCGGGCGGTGAGTTCGGTGCGGGTCTTGTCTGAGTCGTAGCCGGCGTCCAGGTGCACGGTGATGTCGTCGGGCAGGGGCCCAGGTCGTCCAGCAGGTCCAGGGTCGGGGCGAGCAGCGGGGAGTCGTGGCGGTTCGCTCCTGCGAGAACCCTGCCGAGCGGGATTCCGTAACCGTCCGTCATGCTCGAGCGTTTCGAGCCTCGTTTGCCGCGGTCGACCGGTGAGCGTCCGGCGGCCTCGCCGCCGCCGGGTGCCTTCGTGATGGAGCCGTCGACAGCGATCTGGTCGAGCACGAGCCCGACGATCCGGTCGTAGGACTCCAGCGCGATCTGCTTGAGCCGGGCGAAGACGCCGAGGTCGATCCACTCGTCGCGGCGGTTGCGGATGGTGGTCGCTGAGCAGGTGGTGTCGGCGATCGCCTGGTAGGAGCAGCCGAATCGCAGGAGCTGGAGCAGCTTGTCGAACACGATCCGGTCGCTGATGCGGGGGCGATGGCAGCCCAGCGGGTGGGCCGGATCGACCGCTGGACGCTCGGGCAGCAGCGCCGCGAATTGGTCCCACAGCGGGTCAGTCAGCCATGATGGAAGAACGGGCACAGGTCTCCCCAGTGGTCACAGAGCGTCGCAACTCCATGATCACCGGCACCTGTGCCTGCCTTGTTGCCGGGGCTCCCCACGCCGCCTATCTGCGCGAGCTCTAAGGTTCTTCCATGCCCCCTGGCAAGGCTTTCCCCATACTGATGTGCGCCGCGTTAACACTGTCCGGCTGTGCAACCTCCTCCTGGCAGGGCATTGGAAGCGCGAAGCTGTCGGTGGACGAGCGTACTTTGACGGTTGATGTGATATTCGGTGCCCCTGACGGGTCCCCGCAGCTCTGCGAGAGAGTGACGGACACCGAACAAGACGAATCCTCCTCGCAAGTGGTCATCGGGATCTTGGTGGAGGAGGACTGTCCTCGGCAATGGCCCTGGGAGGAGCCTGTGTACTCCAACCTGGTTGCTTACTCGCATCCGGTGAAGTTCACCCTGAAGCGACCTCTTGCTGGAAGAACCGTCATCAGCAACACCGACGGTAAGCATGTGCGGATCTATCCGGGCGAGCGCAAGTCCGGGTGACTTCGGCTGATGGGGTGCGCTGCCAAGGGCGCGAGCAGGAGTCGTAGAGCTGTGGGAGCTCAGTTGCAGTACCAGGCCGTTCACAGCCGTTAAGGATGGACCGAGCACGTCCTCTGACCTGCAGCGAACTGTCTGGAACGGCTCGAACTGGATCTTTTGATCCGCAGGTTCCAGGGACGTTCGTCGCTGGCTCGGCCTCGCGGGACATACGCGGGATGATCTTCCCGGGTATGGGGAGGACGGCCCCGTACACCAAGATCAGAGGCCAGATGCGGTCAGTAACGTCAGCCCGCTGTAAACCGTCGGCAGTTCGACCAATGCGGGTGGATCGCCGGGGGCAGGTCCAGACGTACGGCCAAAGGATCACGGCTCCTTACAAGCGAGGAATCACGGGTTCGAACCCAGTACCGCCCACCTCGTAGAACAGCCCCGTTTCCCATCGCGGAAGCGGGCTTCGTGCCATCAGCCGGGCGTGAGGGGCCCTGCCGCCCGGACCGAATCGTGTTCCACTTGGCCGCGCGGCGGAAGTCGCTGCGCCGGAGGATGCCGCCTCGTGCCCCGGTGAAGATCGGAGTTGGGCGGCCCGACGAGGAGTTCGTCCGTGTCGAGCTCTCGGCTTCTGCCGCTACGTCCAACGTGTCAGGCATCAAGCGAGACCGGGCACTTCGCTCACCGTCGCGCCGCTGCGTCATACCCGCCGACCGAGCGCCGCACTGTCGCAAACGCCGCTCAGGCGACTCACTGGGCCCCTGGACGCCGGCCGCCGTCTCGGCTGGAAGTCAATGGCGACGGACTTGCGGTCACGTCATGATGTCTCGATGGACAAGGCGACCGCTTACCATGACGCGCTCGGCGATCACTTCGCCGCACATGCGGAGACGAGCCCTTACAACGCCTACACCGACAGACCTGCAATGCTTCGACTCGCGGGTGATGTCTCTGGGGTCAGGATTCTGGATGTCGGCTGTGGAGCAGGCCACTATGCGGCCGAACTCGCGGCCCGCGGGGCCCGGGTGATCGGAATCGAAGGCAGCGCCACGCTGTTGCGCCACGCGTACGCGCGCGTGAACGGCCAGGCAGGCCTCCTTCTCCATGACTTGGAAGAGCCGCTCGGGTTCGCCGGTGACGCGTCGTTCGACGGGGTGGTCTGTGCCCTGGTGTACGAGCACATCAGGAACCGTGTGCAACTGCTGGGCGAAATACGCCGCGTGTTGAGGCCGGGTGGATGGCTCCTGGTGTCGACCACCCATCCCACAGCCGATTGGCGCCACTTCGGAGGCTCGTACTTCAGCCATGACTGGAGAGACCTGCCCATCGGTGACAGTGAGCTCTCGATCCACTACCAACGCCTGTCCTTGGAGACCTTTTTGGGAGAGCTGCTGGCGGCAGGGTTCGTGCTGGAGCAGCTGATCGAACCGCGCCCCACGGCCGACCTCCGGGAGATCGACGAAGCCGCCTACGACAGGCTCCACCAAGTGCCGTCCTTCCTTGCGGTGAAGCTGCGACGTCCTTGACCGCAAGCCACGGACCTCATCGCGTCCCGGAGACCGCTGAGGGCGCGGCACCGACCGAAGGTTCGGGCCATGCTGCGATCTTGAGAGCGAACGCAGCCGGTCGAGGCGGTGAGCACCGAGGCTCGGATGATCCAGTGTTCGGGGCTGGGCCGAGTTCTTGCCCAGGAAGATCGAGGTGGTGGCTTGCGGGCCGCATGTCAGGTGAACGCCGCCAGGATGGCCATGGCGCCGTCGTCCGAGTTGCTGATCGTCAGATAGACCTCTTGGCCATCCCACTCGCTGCTTACGCCGTCGAGTCCGTCGACACAACGGAGGCACCCGTCTTCCTCGGGATCATCGATTCGACTCCATCCCTTGGCGAGGAACTTCGCGAATATCTGCTCGCTGGTCATCGTGCGTTGTGCGCTGAAGACAAGGGAACCGCCGCTTCCGGAGTCACAGTCGTCTTCTTCCATGGCAGTCTCGGCGACGGTCACAGGGAGAAGTCCCGACACGATCTGCTTCAGTTGGTTGATCTCCTTCTTCGCCTGTGCCTCGCACATTGCTCCGCAGCCGGTCAATGAGGTAAAGAAGACGGCACCTGCTGCGATGACTGCGCAGGTTCTCGTAAGGCGATTCATAAGTCTTCGACTCCAAGGACTCTCGGGCGCGGTGGCTGCGACAACGGATAGCCGCCCTGGCCGGGGACCGCCTGTGCGGTTGTCGTGGATACGGGAGGTGTCGAAAGGGAGCTGCCGAGGTTCGGGTGCCGAACTCGGTAATGGGCGGCGCAGTCGGTCGGCCATGGTCTGTCCCTCTCGAAAGGGCGCGTTTTTAGCAGATACGAAGGGGATGAGCAGTGTGTCGTCGATGGGGTATGGCTGGTTCGTTGAGGAGTGTCAGAAGGACAGCGATCTTGTCGGTGTGACGTTCGTGCGGGGCCTGTCGCCGGAGGAAGCGTTGCGTCGGATTGGAGCCGGTCCCGGGGACACCTCGCGAGAAGTGGGCATTGCCGCCTACACGGCAGACGGAGGCGCGGTCCTGATTGATTACCATGTGCAGCCACTCCCGGAGACCCTCTCGCAAGGGACGGAGATGGCGAGGGTCATCACAGGCATCACCATGGACGAGTACTTCGTCTACTCCGTCGACGAGGTGGTGGTGACGGAATTCGAGCCGTTCTTCCCCGGCGAGCGGGACGGCACCAACCCTGACCACCTGCTGACCCATATGCGAGAGCTGGGCATGCCGCTGGACGGAGAGGCCGACACGGGGACCTCCGCCGCTCTCGCCCTCGCGCTGGCTGCACGGGCCACCGGGGTCACCCTGACGCCGCCCCACTACGCGGCCGAGCCCGTCGTCGGGTCGATCGACTGAAGGTGAAGATCACGGATCTCATGGTGGCGGACGATCATTCCGCTGCAGGCAAGCATGTACCGTTTCGTGGCTACTCGGTGTCCCGGTGGACGGGCGGTACGGGCTGGGGCGGATATCGGGACGGTTTTTGAGGGTGGCAGGCCGGGGCGGACGGTGGGACTCTAGGGGGCGAGGCGACCTGCTGGAGGAGATCGTGAATCACCCCGAGTTGACCACGAACATGGTCCTCGCCGCCATCCGGGACCACGAGTTCGCAGCCTACGACGTCCTGGTCAAGGAGTACCGGTCAGAGGCCGTGATCGCAGCGTTCACGGACGCGGCCAGGTCGGGCTTCACCAGCTTCGGTGTAGCGGTACATCTGGCGTCGTTGACGGACAAAGGACGTAAGCACCTCGCGGGCTGAACGGCGCGGTGGGTCTCACGAATGAGCCGTAGGCGGTTGTTCGCCTCGACCACGAGGCTGATGTCCAGCTTGCGGCTCCTGCCCTGGGCGGTGCGTCTCGGGGCAGGCCAGTGCCTTGGCGTAGGGTCGAAGTTGTGAACGATCAGGGCGTTCCGCCGTTCGCCCGGGCCCGTGCCGCGTCCGGGGCGCTGTTCTTGGACGACCGTGGTCGTGTGCTTCTCGTCCGTCCTACGTACAAGCCGTTCATGGACATTCCGGGTGGGTGTGTCGAGCCGGGGGAGACCCCGTACGAGGCCTGCATTCGGGAGGTGCAAGAGGAGCTGGGTATTCGGCCGGCCATCGGGCGCCTTCTCGTGGTCGATTGGTCGCCTTCCCCGAAGGTGGGCGACAGGGTCCTGTTCGTGTTCGACGGCGGCACGTTGGACGATGCACTGCTCAGGCAGATCAGGTTCGTGGACAAGGAACTGAGCGCCTATGAGTTTCACTCCGTCGAGGAACTGGACGGATTGTTGATCGAGCGGCTTGCCCGTCGCCTCAAAGCGGCCGTCACGGCGCGGGAGCTTGGCAGGATCATCTATTTGGAGCACGGCCAGGCCCTTCCCGTCGAGTAACCATCTGAGTGGCAACGGTCTTCTGTCCGGGCCACGACCGCCTTCATGGGCAACCATTCGCGGCGGATGGGTAGGGGCTTTCCGCATTGTGGTCGCGCATGGAAGGCTTTCCGCCGTGGCTGAATCGGATGAACCCGTGCGGGATGAGAAGTCGAGAGACGATCGCGGCGAGATCGAAATGGTCAGTGCGGTCGGTACCGCGCTTCTCGTTCTCGGTGGAGCGCTGTGTGTCGGGGCGCTCGTGTTCGGCGATGGTGAGCCGACGCGGCAGATGCTCGGCGTCTTCATGCTCGCAGTGGTCGCGGGGCTGGCTCTGCGTATCGAAGCGGCCATTCGTAGCCGGTGAGCGTTCTTCTTCTTGAGGTCTGAAGGGCGTCGCGGCCTGACGGTCGGCCCCCAGGCCGGCTCGGCGACGGTTTCTCCGCCACCGCCGTGGACGAGATCTGCGCCAGGGCCGGTGTGACCCGTGGCGCATTCTCGCCGCAGACCAGAAGGCTGGTCGAGGCGCCGGGGGCGCTCGGCTGGACCGCGATGCGGGACATCCAGGCGGGGTGCAAGGAGCAGATGCGCCGCGGGCTGGCCATCGCGATCGAGGCCGGGTGCATCCCGGACCGGCCGCTGGACCCCGTGACCTCACTGCTGTACGGGGGGATCTGCGAGAGCGCCCTGGACATCGCCCGCGCCCCGGACCAGAGTGCCGCGCTGGAGGACTCGGTGGCGGAACTCGACCTGGTGCTCGCCGGTGTAGCCCACCGGTCAGGTCGCGGCTGCGCGCACACGAGATGAAGGCGCCGATCCGGTGCGGCCACGGTTCTCAGGCCGTACCATCCGCCTTGGGATCAGGGAGCCGGGCCCGGCTCTGATGGCGCTGTTGCCTTGCGAAAGGGGCTTCTGCTGTGTCATCCCTCGAAGAGGCGTTGGAGTCCAGGGATCATCTCGTCGCCGTCTGGAGCGCCTTGGTACGGGATCGGGGCGGCCGGGTCAGTACGGATGACGGCATCGTCCACATGTGGGCTGACAGCACGTTCGGGTTCTGGAACACCGTGACCCTCGCCGGCGCGGACATCTCGGCGGACGCGCTCGGCGAACAGCTCGCACGGGCGGCGTCGTTCATGAGGGCCAGGTCCGAGAGCGGGTATCTGTGGGTCTTCGAGGATCTGCTGAGTTCCCAGGCGAAGGCGAGCCTGGCCCAGCGCGTCGCCGAGGCCGGTCTGGAGGTGGCGTTCTCGGGCCGGGGCATGGCGGGCGACCTGTCGGTGCCTGAGCCGTGCCATCCGGACCTGGAGTTCCGGCGGGTGGAGAGCGAGGAGCACCTCGCCGCGTACGGCGACGTCAACGCACGTGCCTATGGCATGACGCCCGAGGCGGGCATGGCCGCCCTGGCGGGTTCGGAACTGTGGCGCGGCGACGTGCACGCCTATCTCGGATACCGCGACGGACGGCCGGTGACCTGCGCCGCCACCGTCGCCGGCCCGGGTTCGATCTTCCTGGCGCTCGTCGCCACCCTGCCCGAGGAGATGCGCAAGGGGTACGGCGAGGCCGTCACCCGTAAGGCGATCCACGAAGGAGCCAGGCGGAGCGGGCACCGGCGGCTGGTTCTCCACGCCACGCCGGCCGGGCAGCCCGTGTACGAACGGATCGGCTGTCGCGCCAACACGGCCATCCACTTCCTCCAGCTCGCCGCCCGGAGCTGACAGGCCGGGTTGCCGTCCCCAGGGGCGACGCGCTCCTCAGGAAGGCCGACCAGGGGCCGAGACCCTTTCGTCATGCCTACTTCGGATGATCACGGGTAGCGCTGTGCAACCACCCCAGCTACAGAAGTGGAAGCCGGCATGATCACTCTCATTCTGCTCATCCTCGCCCTGGCCTGCTTCGTCCTGTCCGCCTTCAACATCGGCGGCGCGCGCGTCAACCTGCTCGCACTCGGGCTGGCGCTCTGGGTCCTCAGCGAGATCATCCCGAAGCTCGGCGAGCTCTGACCCCCGGCGCCTGAGACCACCCCCGACGGGCAGGAACACTCACATGGACGCCCTCACCATCCTCGCCCTGCTGGCGCTCCTCGCCGGCATCCTGGTCGCCCTCACCCAGAAGGTGTGGCCCATCGCGTTGTTGTGCGGAGGTCTGTTCCTGTCCGTCCTCGCGGACGCCGGTCTCATCATCAGGTAGGCGAGCCCCCTCGCCTCCCCCGGCGGGGAGAGGTGAGGGCTGCTCGTGCCTCAGCAGTAGGCGATGCCGGTGACGGTGAACGGGATGTTGTGGTACGGCGTGTACTCCGACCGCTGGCCAGGGGAGACGCAGGGGCCGCCCTCGGGCCAGGAGCCGACCTGCGGGTCGGGATGGGTGACCCGGATGACCACGGCGTAGTTGCCGGTGCCGCCGGTGCAGTACGCCCAGGCGGTCTTGCCGTCGCGGCCGGTGGTGCAGCCGGTCGGGGAGGCGTGTGCGGGGGAGGCGGCGCCGGCTAACGCGACGGCGGTGAGGACGGTGGCGAGGGGCAGGACCAAGTGCTTTCTCGCGCGCATGTGCTGACCTCCAGCGGGTCGTCAGGCAGTGCACTGTTAGGAAAGCTTCCTAAGAGAAACTAGTCGCGCCGTCCTCGGCGTCAAGCCCCTGCCCGGTGTCCGGGACGACCGGTCAGCGGGGGCGGGGCCCCTTCTTCTTGCGGCCGGTCGGCGCGGCGCGGCGGCCCGAGCTTTTCTGGGCGGGCTTGGGGGACTGGCGTTGCGCCGGCTTCTGGGCCGGCTTCTGGGCCTGCTTCTGTGGAGGTGAGGCGGGGGCGCGGCCCCGGGAGCTGTTCGCCGTGCGGCCGCGCACGATGCCGATGAAGTCCTCCACCAGGTCGGTGGTCGCGTCCGTGGGCCAGGCCAGGGCGACCTGGGACTGGGGGGCGTCCGTCACCGGGCGGTAGGTGAGGTCTTTGCGGTGGTGGAGGCGGGCCAGTGACTGGGGGATGAGGAGCAGGCCGGCGCCGGAGGCCACCAGTTCGATCGCGTCGGCCGTCGTGGCGGGACGGGTGAAGGCCGGCTGTCCGGGCCGGGGCGTCCACTCGATGGTGTCGTCGAGGGGGTGGAAGATCTCCTCGTCGGCCAGGTCGGCGAGGGTCACCTCGTCGGCGGCGGTCACGGCGTGGTCCTTGGGCGCCACGACCACCGTGGTCTCGACGTAGAGGGGGATCGCGCTCAGGCCCTCGCGGTCGATCGGCAGCCGGACGAACGCCGCGTCGGCGTCGCCCTCCCGCAGGAGGCCCAGCGCCTCCAGGTTGGGGACCGTGAGCAGGGTCAGCGGCACGTCGGGCAGCCTTTCGGCCCAGACGCCGGCCCACTTGGCGGGGGTCACCCCGGGCACGTACGCCAGCCGGAAGCCGCTGCCTGTCTCGTCAGTCACGTCCTCAGGGTATCGATGTCGGGGACGGTGTTCCGACTGGCTAGGCTTGGGGCCATGACCTCGTCCAAACCGAAGAGCATCCAGACGATGAAGCCCGAGACGGCGGCCAAGAAGCTGGGTGTCCTTCTCTCGGCCACGCCCGCGGAGTTCCAGGCGGGTGTCGTCTCCAGGGACGAGCTGAACGAGCTGCAGGCCAAGCCGCCCGCGTGGCTCGCCGACCTGCGTCGTAACGGGCCGCATCCCAGGCAGGTCGTCGCCGCGAAGCTCGGCGTCTCGATCTCGGGCCTGCTCAGGGGCGGGATCACCGAGCCGCTCACCACCGCCGAGATCGACGCCCTGAAGGCGGAGAACCCCGACTGGCTGGAGCGGGAGCGGACCGTCCAGGCGGACAACCGCAAGGAGGCGCTCCGACTCAAGGAGCGCTAGCGGCGCGGGCCGGACGCGGTTGCGGCCCGCCTGATGGAGGCAGGCCGCGGTTCGCGATCCGGTCAGGCGCGGGCGAGGTCGGGGATGCTCGACAGCCCGTGTTCGAGGTCCTCGTCGGTCGGCTCGTCGTCGGGGAGCAGCCCGGCCTGGTACTTCTCGTAGGCGGCCAGGTCGAAGTGGCCGTGCCCGGACAGGGCGATCAGGATCGCCTTCGAGCGGCCCTCCTCGCGGCAGCGCAGCGCCTCGTCGATGGCGGCGCGCACCGCGTGCGCGGACTCGGGGGCGGGCACGATGCCCTCCTCGCGGGCGAACAGCACGCCCGCCTCGAAGCAGTCGTTCTGCCGCATCGCGACCGCCTCCATCAGCCCGTTCTCGACGGCCCGGCTGATCAGCGGCGAGATGTCGTGGGCGCGCAGCCCGCCGGCGTGCACCGGCGGCGGCACGAACCTGTGGCCCAGCGTGTGCATCCGCGACAGCGGGGTGAGCCGGGCCGCGTCGGAGTGGTCGTAGGCGATGCGGCCACGCGTCAGGGTGGGGCAGGCGACCGGTTCGGCGGCGATGAGCCGGATGTCGCGGCCGCGGCGGAGCTTGTCGCGCAGGAACGGGAAGCACATCCCGGCCAGCGTGCTGCCGCCGCCGCAGGGGCCGACCACGATGTCGGGATAGTCCTCGGCGAGCTCCATCTGGAGCATCGCCTCCTGGCCGATGACGGTCTGGTGCGCGCACACGTGGTTGAGCGAGCTGCCGCGCGTGTAGCCCAGCTCGGGGTTGGCGTAGGCGACCTCCAGCGCCTCGGACTTGGCGATCCCGAGGCTGCCGGGGTGGTCGGGGTCCTCGGCCAGCACGGCCCTGCCGGCCGCGGTCAGCGGGCTGGGGCTGGAGTTGCAGACCGCGCCGTACGCCTCCATCAGAGCCCTGCGGTACGGCTTCTGCCGGTAGCTGACGCCCACCATGAACACCTGCGCGCTCAGCCCGAACATCGCCGCGGCCGAGGCGATCGAGCTGCCCCACTGGCCCGCGCCGGTCTCGGTGACCAGCCCGGTCTTGCCGACCTGCTTGTTGTAGTACGCCTGCGGCACCGCCGAGTTGGGCTTGAGGCTGCCGACCGGCGAGACGCCCTCGTACTTGTAGTAGATGCGGGCGGGGGTGTCGAGGGCGCGTTCGAGGCGGCGGGCCCGGTAGAGCGGGGTCGGCCGCCACTGGCGGTAGATGTCGCGGACCGGGCCGGGGATCTCGAACTCCGGCTCGGTGCTGAGCTCCTGGTCCACCAGCGGTTCGGCGATCGTCCTGCACAGCTCGGCGCGGCTGATCGCCGCGCCGGTGGCCGGGTCGAGGATGGGGGCCGGCTCGCCGAAGTCCGCGGCGATGTTCAGCCACGTGTACGGGATGTCGTCCTCGTTCAGGGTGTATTTGACGCGCTCGTTCAACGGATACCTCTCAAGGGGACTTCGTCGATGGGTGTCAGACGCCCGCTTCCGCGGCCAGCGAGCCCTGCACGGTCTGGTCCCGGCCGCCCAGCAGCCCGGGGTGGGCGGTCCGGAACCCCTCCAGGACCAGCTCGTAGGGGAAGTCGTCGAACTCGCCGTGCCAGTGCAGGAACTCCATGTGGCGCCGGCCCGACTCGTCGTGCGGGTGGTAGACGCTGTCGGCGGCGCCGTCGAACTCCAGGGGCTTCAGGCGGTACAGCCGGCAGAGCAGCTTGTTGAACACGGGGGTGGCCTTCACCCAGCGGCCTTCGAGCTGGACGGAGACCAGGCCGTGGAAGCGGAACACGTCGCCGCCGACGAGCTCCTTGAGCCGCCCGGAGGCCAGGTGGTTGCGCACGTCGGCGAACACCAGCCGGGACGGGATGCCGAGGGAACGGGCGGCGGCGGCGTACACGACCGACTTGTGCAGGCAGAAGCCGCTGCCGCGGGCGATGATCGTGCTGGCCCGCAGGCCGTCGCGGGACATGTCGATGTCGTAGACGTCGTACAGGATGTCGTCCCGCACCTTGTAGTACAGGCGCACGGCCTGCTCGGTGGGGGTGGTGGCGCCTTCGACGGCCCGTTCGGCGAACTCGCGCACCACGGGGTGGCCGGCGTCGAGGAACTTCGTGGGGGCCAGGTCAGCGGTCATGTGTGTGACTCCTTGAGGCCGAGCATCCGGGCGATGCGGATCCGTTGCATCTCCGAGGTGCCGGAGTAGATGGTGCCGCCGACCGCGTCCCGGAGGTCCTTCTCCAGCCCGGTCCCGGTCAGGTAGCCGCTGCCGCCGAAGATCTGGATCGCGGCCAGCGCCGACCTGACGTTCGCCTCGCTGGCCACCACCTTGGCGATCGCGACGTCGGTGGCGACGTCCCGGCCGGCCACGAAGCCGCGCGCGGCGTCGTACAGCCAGCGCCGCGCGGTCTCCACGTCGATCTTCATGTCCACGATCCGCCCGGCGACCAGCTGGAACGAACCGATCGGACGGCCGAACTGGCGGCGCCGGGAGGCGTGCTCGACGCAGCGGTCCAGCCGGTGCCGCATCGCGCCGACCTGGACGATGAAGGAGCACAGGATCTCCCACCGCATCACGTGTTCCAGCACGGTGAACCCCATGCCGGGCCGGCCCACCACGTTCCCGGCCGGGACGCGGCAGTCGCGGAAGGTCAGCTCCCCGAGCGGCGACGTGCGCAACCCCATCTTGGGCACGTCCGGGCCGGTCAGCAGGCCCGGGGTGTCCTTCTCGACCAGGAAGGCGGTCAGGCCGAAGGGGCCCAGGTCCCGGTCGGTCACCGCGTAGACCACGAACAGGTCGGCGACCGGGCCGTTCGTGACGAGCACCTTGTCGCCGTCGAGGATCCAGTCGTCGCCGTCCTGTTTGGCGGTCATGCCCATGCCCAGCACGTCGGACCCGCCCCCGGGGTCGGTGATCGCGTGCGCGGTGATCGTCGTCCCGTCGCAGATGCCGGGCAGGTGGCGGGCCTTCAGCTCGGGGCTGCCGAAGCGTTGCAGCGGGATCCCGGCGCTCACGATCTGCGTGCAGAGCGAGAAGCACAGCCCGCCGTCCCGGCAGCCCTCGCCGAGCCCCTCCAGGACGTACATGGTGCTGAGCAGGTCCAGGCCGCGGCCGCCCCACTCGGGGGCGAACGGCAGGCGCAGCAGGCCGGAGGCGCGCACCTGCTCCCACTTCTCCGCGGGCAGGCCCGCCGCCCGATCGGCTTCCAGGTGGCCTTCGCCCAGCACCTCGTACCAGTCCGCGAACTCGGCCCGGAGTTCGCGGTGTGTGTCGCTCCACTCGTCCATGGGTGACCAGATCCGTCAGTAGTGGGAGAACTGAGCCTCAGCCAGCCGGTGGCGCTCGTCGCCCTGCAGCGCGGGGGAGAAGACGCAGATCAGCCGCAGGTCCTCGCCGGGGTCGGCGATCAGGTGGTGCGGGTCGTTCTGGTCGAGGGCGTACATGGTGCCCGGCTCCAGGACGTGGTGGCGTCCGTCGGCGTCGATCACGGCGCCCCGCCCGCTGATGCAGTAGCACGCCTCCAGGTGCTTGCGGTACTGGAGGGGGGAGCTGGTGCCGGCCCAGACGATCGTGTCGGTGAGCGAGTAGCCCATGCCGTCGCGCTCGACCAGGAAGCGGTGGCTCAGGCCGTTCCCCCACTCGACCGGCGTCACGTCAGAAATCTTGCGGATGATCATTGCAGTGTCCGTTCTGCTGGTGCTGATAATGCGTTTCCGACGAATTCACGAATGGCCGCCACGGTCCGGAAGTTCTCCGGGGCGATGTCGAGCTCGTCGACCGGGACGTCGAACCTGTCCTTGATCCAGCCGATGAGCTTCAACAGGCCCAGACTGCTGATGACCCCGTTGCGGAAAAGGTCGTAGTCGGCCTCGAGTTCGTCGGGCGGAGTATCGGGAAGATACTCGGTCACCACGAATTCTTTAATCTGGCGTGTGATGTCCACGAAAGGCAGCATCACACGCGCGCGCACGCGGCGGCATCTCCGAGAATGCGCGTGCCCGCAATATGGCTTTGCGTGTCAGCCGATGCGCTTCCGGTCCACCTTTCCGGTCGAGGTACGCGGGAACGGCTGCTCGACCAGCCTGATGGCGGACGGGATCGCGGCCCGCGGCAGCCGCATCGCGCAGTGCGTACGCAGGCGCAGCCCCGACAGCCGCCCCGGCCCGGTCCCGCGGACGAACGCGGTCAGCCGGGTCTCGGCCCCGTCCACGGCCGGGACGACGGCGGCCTCCACGACGTCGTCGTGCTCCAGCAGCACCCGCTCGATCTGCTCCAGGTTGACCCGGATGCCGCGCACCTTGAGCTGGAAGTCGTCCCGGCCGACGAGGAACAGCCGGCCGGCGGCGTCCCGGCGGACCAGGTCGCCGGTGCGGAACCAGCGGCGGCCGTCGGGCCCGGTCACGAACCGGCCGGTCGCCGCCGCCGGGTCCGGTGTCACGTACCCGGCGGTCTGGAACGGCGTCCAGACCAGCAGCTCGGTGCCGCCGTCGTCCGGCGGGACGGGCGCCAGGTCCGGGCCGAAGGCGGCGACGACTCCGGGCAGCGGCCGGCCGATCGGCAGGGGGCCGGGCCCGGCGGCCTCGGCGGCGTCGAACTCGTGCCAGAAGCTGTCGTTGGTCTCGGTGCAGCCGTAGACGTTGTGCAGCCGGGCGCGCGGGAACCTGCGCGGCAGGCCGGCGCGCAGGGGGACCGGCGCGTGGTCGCCGGTGACGACGACGTGCCGCACCCCGGGGAAGACGCCCTCCTCCAGCAGCTGGTACAGCATGGGCACGCCCTGGACGACGGTGACCCGCGAGGCGGTGAAGAAGTCGGTGACGTAGCGCGGGTTGGCGGCCAGGGCCGGGTCGACCAGGGCGACGCATCCGCCGTGCCGCAGCGTGGCCCACACGTCCAGCAGGCACAGGTCGAAGTTGAGCGGCGCGTAGTTGAACACCACCTCGCCGGGGCCCAGGCCGAACGCCTCCCCGGCCCAGCCGGTGAACCGGGCCACCGCGCCCGCCGGCAGCGGCACGATCTTCGGCGCGCCGGTCGAGCCGGAGGTGGTCAGCATGAACGCGGTGTCCTGTTCGTCGACCGCGACCGGCTGCGGGACGGCGGGCCCGTCGCCGTGCCCGCCGATCACGGTGGTCACCACGTCCGGGTGCTCGGCGGCGTCCTCGGGGGTGGCGGCGAGCACCTCGACGCAGCCCGCCCGCGCGCACAGCTCGCCGAGCGCGACCGTGCCGAGGTCGATCGGCGGCAGCAGCAGCGGCCGGCCGGCCGCCAGGCAGCCGAGCACGAGCGCGACCGCCTGCGGCGATTTGCGGGCGAGCACCGCGACCGGGCCCGGCGGAAGGGCGTCCAGTTCCTTTTGGGCCCGTCCGGCCCGTGCGGCGAGTTCGGCGTAGCTGACGATTTCCGTCCGGGTGCGCAGCGCCGGCGCGGACGGTTCTCTCTTGGTGTGCGCGATGAAATCGCGGAGCAATTCTGTGGTCATCGGAGGTCACCCATCGATTTCTTGGTTGCCGGATACCAATGATTTTGTTCGATGTGCGACTTCGGTATCGGGAACGCGGGCTTCAGCTAATTGCCCGCGCCCGGCAGCTTCCTGTCAGCGAGAAAGGGTCAGGACCGTACTTCCAGTTCTTCCGCCCGCTCCGGCGGGGCCGCGGGGGCGGGCGTCTCCTCCTCGGCGCGGGTCGCCAGCACGCACCCGCCCAGGATCAGCACGAACGAGACGACGATCAGGGCGGTCAGCGGCTCGTCCAGGATCAGGACCCCGGCGACGATCGCCACCGCCGGGTTCATGTACGTCGACACCAGCGCCCGCGACGGCCCGGCCTCCTTGATGAGCTCCACGAACACCACGAACGCCAGCCCGGTGCAGACCACGCCCAGCCCGGCCAGCGCCGCCAGCACCTGCCCGCTGGGCATGGCGGACGGCCAGGTCCAGATCGCGGCGGGCGTGTAGACCAGCGCGGCCAGGGTGAGGCAGGCGGCGGTCAGCGGGAGGGTGGGCAGGTCACGCAGGTACCGGTCGGCGATGAGCGGCGCGATCGAGTAGCAGAGCGCGGTCAGCAGCACCTCGCCCATCGACCAGGCGTCCCCGCCGCTCAGGTGCGGCCCGGCCAGCACGGCGACGCCGGCCAGCCCGACCACCAGCCCGGCCCAGCGGGCCCTGCCGAGCCGTTCGCCGCCGCCGCTCAGGCGGGCCAGCGCCACGCCGAGTATGGGGGCCGCGGCGATCAGCAGGCCGCTGGTGGAGCTGGTCAGCCGGCGTTCGGCGTCCGACAGCAGCCACCAGGGCGCCAGGATCTCCAGGAAGGCGAACGCGATGACCGGCCGCCAGTACCGCCGGACCATCGCGAGCTGCCCGCCGCGGATCGCCAGCGGCAGGAGCAGCGCGGCGCCGATCGCGGTGCGCGCGAAGACCAGCACGGGCACCGGCACGCCGCCGACCGCGACCTTGATGAGGAGGTAGGGGATGCCCCAGATCACGGACATCAGCGCGAACAGCACCCAGCCACGGCGGCTCACATGCGGCTCCTTGGGATCGGGATGGACGGCCTGCTCAGGACGAAGGGCACGCGAGCGGCCGGCGACGGAACAGGGAGGGCGGGGACGGGAGCGGCGCCGGGGATGCGGGCCGTCGGCCTGCGTGAGACCGACGGCGAATCCATGAAAATCCTCCAGCCTATTCGCTGCCGCGCGACAATTCCCGCACGAAAGCATTTCTCCCGAGAATTGCACGGCGCCCGTGTCGCGGCTTCTTCCAACGTGCTCTTTCAGTGGACAATCGGCTCGATCCCAAGGGATGCTGGACGCGCGACCGGAGTGCCGCCGATCGGTGTCCTCGCAGGTCAGTCGCGAATCACCGGCTCTCGCCGGACGGCATCGGGCCGCTGGTCCCGCCGCGCCAAGCCGTGCACTGTCACCCTGAAACGGAGGGAAACCACCAATGACCGATAAATCCCCCAATCCCGCGCTCCGGCAGCTGGACGTCCTCATCGGCACCTGGCGGGTCAGCAACGTCGAGGACGGCGTGCCGGCCGACGCCGGCACCGTGCGCTTCGAGTGGCTGGAGGGCGGCAACTTCCTGGTCCAGCACGTCGACCTGGCCGACACCAAGGCCGTGGAGTACATCGGCTACGACGAGGAGAGCAAGACCCTCAAGTCGCACCTCTTCGGCCAGGGCGCCGAGATCCTGAAGTACACCTGGGAGGTCAGCGGCGACACGCTGACCATCTGGTACGGCGACCAGGGCTCGCCCGCCCGCTTCGTCGGCAAGTTCAGCGAGGACGGCAACACCAACGCCGGCGCCTGGGAGTGGCCCGGCGGCGGCTACCAGTCGACCATGACGCGGGCCTAGCCTTCCCGGTTCTCCGCCCGGCGGCCGAGGTCGCCGGGCCGCCCGTGTTCGCTGGGCGATCTGGCAGGTTCTTGTCAAGGATGACCGAAACATCCGTAAGATACGTGGCCTATTGCTACGGATGTGACTTGGGGGCCTGACGTGACGCTGCTGTCCCGGCGAAACCTTCTCAAAGCGGGCGCAATCGCGGTACCGGCCGCGGTCCTCGCGCCCGGAACGGCCGCGCGGGCGGCGAGGCCGATGCCCGGGGTCGAGATGTCGGGGATCGCCCCCGCCTCGCTGGCCGGGTTCGACAACGTGGTGAAGAAGTTCGTGCTGGACCGGCGGATCACCGCCGCGCAGCTCGCCATCATGAAGAGCGGCAAGATCGTCCTGGCCCGGGGCTACCGCTACAACGACTTCTCCAGGGCCCTGCCGACGGTGTCGCCGACGTCGTTGTTCCGGATCGCCAGCCTGAGCAAGAACATCACCTCCGCCGCGATCATGCGCCTGGTGCAGGACGGCAAGCTCAGCCTGTCGGCCAAGGTCACCCAGCTCCTCGGGCTCACCCCGCTCGACACCCGCATGGGACAGGTCACCGTACTGCGCCTCATGCAGCACCTCGGCGGCTGGGACCGCGACGTCTCCAAGGACCAGCTCTGGCTGGACCACACCATCTCGGCGGCGCTCGACGTGCCGCTGCCGATCAGCCACGCCGACATCATCAAGTACGCCACCGCCCGGCGGCTCGACTTCGACCCCGGCGCCAAGATGGTCTACAGCAACTACGGCTACCTGCTGCTGGGACGCGTCATCGAGAAGGTCTCCGGCATGTCGTACGAGTCGTACGTCAAGACCAAGCTGCTCAAGCCGCTCGGCATCACCCGCATGCGGCTCGGCCTCAGCCTCAGGAACGAGGCCGCGCCCGGCGAGGTCGCCTACGAGTCGCAGTACACGAACAAGTCCGTGGTGGACACCTCCGGCACCGTCGTCCCCTACCAGTACGGCGGCTTCAACATGCCCAACCAGGACGCCAACGGCGGCTGGCTCGCCTCCGCCGTCGACCTGGTCCGCTGGACGCTCGCCTTCGACAAGCCCGGCACGGTGCTGACCTCGGCCTCGATCGCCAAGCTGTTCGCCAAGCCGGAGATCGGCGTCAACCAGTACGGGTCCTGGTACGGCGGCGGCTGGTGGGTGCGCCAGGTCACCGGCCACCTCAACACCTGGCACGACGGCTCGATGCCCGGCACGTTCTCCTACCTGGCCCGGCTGCAGAACGGCTTCAGCTACGCGGTCGTGTTCAACCGCAGGGAGGAGACCGGGTCGCTCGACTTCGACACGATCGACGACGACATGAACAAGGTCAGCGTCTCCTCCTGGCCCACGACGGACCTGACGTCCCGCTACTTCTGAGGACGCCGGAAGGCGCGGGGCTCACTTCGCCGACCGGAGCTCCTTCAGGTACTCCTTCAGCGGCTTGAGCCCCGCCGCCGCGCGCCGTTCGTCCACCCGCGCCTCGTCCTCGATCGGGGTGCGGGGGCGCCAGCGGCCCTCGGGGGTGGTCTCCCACTGCGTCCCGTACACCTGGGGTCTGTGCTCGGCCACCCGTACCCGGTCCACCAGGTAGGCCAGGTCGGACGGGTCGGCGTCGCCGTCGTCCACCGCCCGCCGCATCATCTCCAGGCCCCGGCGCTGCAGGGGCAGGTCGCGGTCGGCGTGCTGGACGAGCGCCCACGCCGCCCGCGCGCCGTCCTTGCCGACCAGCTCGAACCCCGGCCAGCCGTACGCGTCGAGGATCTGCCGGATGCGCTCGGTGTTGGCCTTCTCGACCCGGTCCCAGTCCTCCTGGCCGGCCTCCAGGGTGCGCTGCTCCTGGTCCGCCTTGAGCATCGTCAGCAGCTCGGCCCGCAGCGCCGGGTTCTTGGGGGCGTCGTCCTTCTTCGGGGTGTCGCCGCACGCCGAGACCACGACCAGCGCCGCGAACAGCCACAGGAATAAGGCCCGCATGGCCCGATCATCACCCGGTCCGTCCGGAGATGCGAGGGGTGTCCGCGGCCCTTCCGGCGGCCGACGTGGGTCACATCCGGGTCCGCGCGTACGCCTGGAGCGCGTCGCGGACGAACCGCGCGCCGTCGGCGTCGTCGTACATGGTGGCGAAGCGGGGGTCGTCGACGTACATGTCGCCCAGGCAGGTCACCATCTCGATCGAGCGCTCCCGGTCGCCGTCGGCCGTGGGTGTGCCGGGGATCCGGCTCAGCCACCGGACGTGCCGGGCGGCCATCGTCTGGGCGGGTTCCGAGGTCGGCGAGATCCCCGACCGCGCCGCGGCGACCCAGGCGGCGACCAGGTCCTCGGCGGCCTGCTTCCAGGCCCGCTGCTGGTCGAGGGTCTTGCCGTGCCACCAGTCGTTGCTCACCCGGAACACGCGCTCGCCCCAGCGCGAGATCACCTCGTCCTTGTAGGGGTCGTTGAACCCGGCCAGCATGACGTCCTGCCGCGGTTCCGTCCCCGCGCGCAGGGCGTCGAGCGTGTCGCGCGCGGAGCGGATCTGCCGTTCGACGCGGTCCCGTTCCTCCTCCAGCGCGGTGATGTGGGCACGGAGCCCGTCGCACACGTCGACCTCGTCGGCCAGGACCTCGGCGATGGCCGGCAGACCCATGCCGAGCCGGCGCATCAGCAGGATCCGCTGCAACCGGACGACCGAGGTGGAGTCGTAGTAGCGGTACCCGTTCGCGCCGACCCGGGACGGGGCCAGGAGCCCGAAGCTGTCGTAGTGCCGCAGGGTGCGGCTGGTGACGCCGGCCCTGACCGCGAGTTCCTGGATCGTCCATTCCATCCCTCCAGTGTCACCCGCGGCCGAGCGTGGCCGCGATGACCTCCGAGCTGTCGGCGTGCAGGGCCTGCACCGCGCTCCGCCCGGTCGCCGCCAGGTAGGCGTCGACCAGGCGGTTGCCCGCGGCGTACCCGGCGCCCATCGGCAGGCCCACCGGGGTGAGGCCGAAGCGCTCGGCGCTGGGGTCGCCGTGCACCCAGGCGGTGAAGTTCTGCATGCCCGTCACGTCGAGCCCGGCGAGCACCTTGTCGAAGACGGCGTCGTCCTTCAGGTGCGGCACGCCGAGGCGGGCGTGGCCGAGCTCGTCGCCGTAGAGGCTGCGGGCGAAGGCGTCGGCCAGGCCCTCGGAGACGATGTGCTCGCCGACGGTGACGGTCATCGGGTCCCACACCACGCCGCCGGGGCTGAACCTCAGGTTGTGGTGGAGCTCGTGCACGACGGTGGCCTCCAGCCGCTCCACGTTCTCGGGGAAGGGCCACAACGTGATGGCGATGTTGCCCGAGATGCCGCCGAACCCGGTCACTCCCAGGCAGGGACCCACGAAGTGCTGGTCGGCCGGATCGCCGAGGACGAACAGCACGGTGATGTCCGGGGCCTCGAACCCCGGCGTCGCCTCCAGCAGCACGGCGAGAGCGTCGTCGAGCGCCCGCCGCATCCGCTCCCAGGCTCCGGCCGCCGCCAGGGTCTCCAGCGCGTCGAGGCAGCGCTCCTCGTCCCGGTCGATGGGGAACCCGGACGTCTCGCGGTGGATGGCCACCAGGTCGATCTCGCCGGGCTGGTAGCGGTACATGCCGCTGTTGGGCTCCAGCATCGAACGCAGCAGACCGGCGCGCTCCGCGACGGGGGCCAGCAGAATCCGCCGCATGGCGGAGTAGGTGTCAAGAAGGTCGATGGACATGGCCCGGATGCTAGAAGTTGACGCAGCGTCAAGGTCAAGCCGATGGGTTCCGGCCCGGCGGCGGGTCAGAATCCGATGGGCTGGCGGAGCAGCAGGACGGTGCCGCGTCCGGGCTGGTACTCGGCGTGGAGGATGAGCAGGCGGTTGACGGCGCTGGGCGACCCGTAGACCGCCAGGGCGCGGGCGTTCTCCAGCGGCAGGCAGTGCTCTTCGACGCGGCGCAGCGCGGTGCTCAGGTCGGGCACCACCTTCTGCGCCCCGACGACCCAGATCGCGCGGGCGGCGCCGCCGGCGTAGCCGGGCAACTGGCTGCCGCTGCCCGAGGCGATCACGATGGAACCGGTCTCGGTGACCGCGTGGACGCTGCCCACGGCGACGTCGGGGCTGGCGCGCAGCCGCCGGATCTCGTCCGCCTGGGTGCTGCGGTCCATGGCCAGGGTGCGCGGCTTGACGGCCTCGTACCGGGTGCCGGCGTTGAGGTCCTCCTCGATGCCGGACAGGCGGAGGGTCTCGCTGGCCCCGGTGAACACGCCGGCTCCGGCGGGGATCAGCTCCCTGACCCGGGCACGCGCGGCGGCGGCGTCGTCGAGGATCTCGACGGTGAAGCCGTGCGCGGTCAGCGCGGCGGCCGCCCGCTCCAGGCGCTCCGAGGACGCCGCGTCGGCGAAGGGGGTTTCCGTGATGGAGATGGTCATGATGTCCCTGCGCTTCCTGTTCGCTGGATGATGGGTGGGTTCTCAGCGGTTCGACAACGCAGCCCTGAGGAATGTGAGGACGATGCGTCGCCTCACATTTCGGTCCGCCGTCTTGTCGAAGGGGTGAGTACAACCACGACCCAGGGAGCGAAGGCGCCATGACCACCCGATCCGAGCCGGAGCCGAGCCTGGACGCGATCATGAGCGAGCGGCGTCACCTGACCAACCTCGCCTACCGGCTGCTGGGCTCGCTGGCCGAGGCCGAGGACGCCGTCCAGGAGACCTACACCCGCTGGTACGCCATGTCCCGGGAGGAACAGGACGCCATCAGGTCGCCCGGCGCCTGGCTGACGACGGTCGCCGGTCGCGTCTGCCTCAACGTGCTCGGCTCGGCACGAGCCCGGCGGGAGACCTACGTGGGCGAGTGGATCCCCGAGCCGCTCCCCGACGGCGCCGTCACCGACCCCGCCGACCGGGTCACCCTGGACGAGTCGGTCAGCCTGGCCTTCATGGTCGTGCTGGAGTCGATGACCCCGGCCGAACGGGTCGCGTTCGTCCTGCACGACGTCTTCTGCCACTCCTTCGCCGAAGTGGCCGAGATCGTCGGCCGTTCCCCGGCGGCGTGCCGCCAGCTTGCCTCCTCGGCCCGTCGCCGTGTCCGGGCCTCGCGGCCTTCACTGACGACCCCGGCCGCCCGGTCCGCCGGCGTCGTCAGGGACTTCAAGCAGGCATGGGAGGCCAAGGACATCGACGCGCTGATCGGCCTGCTCGACCCCGACGCCAAGGCGATCGCCGACGGCGGCGGCCTGGCCGTCACCTTCCCGCACCCCATCGAAGGCGGCGAGCAGATCGCCCGCGCCTGGGTCGAGATCGCCCGCCTGCGGCCCGACGACATGACGTTCCTCGAATGCGCGGTCAACGGCCAGCCCGGCCTGGTGGCCCGGCAGGACGGCGTCGTCGTGACGGTGTTCGCGTTCGAGGTCGCGGACGACCGGATCAAGAACATCTGGGTGGTCCGCAACCCCGACAAACTCCGTCGCTGGACGACGACCGGCATCGCCTGAGGAGGCGTTCCGAGCGGTCGGCGTGGCCCCGGGTGGCGAGCCCTGCCGCCGGCGGGCTCAGCTCGTCGTGATCTCGCTGACGGGCGAGCCGGGAGGCAGGGAGCGTACCTGCTCGTGGATCTGGCCGGCGATGTTGAGCCCGACGACGAAGTCGATCACTCCCAGGTTGTCCACGTCCACCTCGCCTCCGAGAACCGGCGGGCGCGTGAAGTCGTACACCTGTCCGGCGGCCGGAGTCAGACCTCGCTGCTCGGCCGCCTGCGCGAGGCTCGCCAGCAGGTAGTGCTCCCGGCCGTCGACGGTGCTCAGCTCCGCCAGCAGCGCGTCGGCGTCCTCCCAGGATCGGGTGAGGCTGCCCTGCATCGCGTCGAGCCACCAGAAGCCGTCCGCCGCCTGGAGGATGACGTCCCCGAACAGGGACGCGAGCACCGGTACCTTGCCCTCCAGCCCGATCCAGCGCCAGGACTCCAAGCCCTGCTCGAACTGTTCCGGCGTGAAGTCCTTCGTCAATTCCATCCCGATATCAAACCGTATGTCCGTTACGTGTGGGGCCGCCGGCGGACAGGAGGTCCGCTGAAAATTTCTTCGCGGCGGGATGTCGAGAACCGGAGTCCGGCTCCGTCCCAGCAGCGGAACACGGGCCACACTGGACCGTACAGCTCGAAGGAGAACGCTGATGGCCAAGTACCTGCTGCTCAAGCACTACCGGGGCGCGCCGGCGTCGGTCAACGACGCGCCGATGGACCAGTGGACGCCGGAGGAGGTCTCGGCGCACCTGCAGTACATGCGCGACTTCGCCGCCCGGCTGGAGGAGACCGGCGAGTTCGTCGACAGTCAGGCGCTCTCCCCGGAGGGCACGTTCGTCCGCTATGACGGCGAGGGGCGGCCGCCGGTCACCGACGGCCCGTTCGCCGAGACCAAGGACCTGATCGCCGGCTGGATGGTGATCGACGTCGAGAGCCACGAGCGGGCGGTGGAGCTGGCCGGCGAGCTGTCGGCGGCGCCGGGGGCGGGGGGGAAGCCGATCCACGAGTGGCTCGAACTGCGCCCGTTCCTGGTCGAGCGTCCCTCGGTGATCGAGTGAACGAGTCGCTGCTGCGGGAGCTGGTGCCCGCGGTGATCGGTGTCCTCGTCCGTCGCGGAGCGGACTTCGCGTCGGCCGAGGACGCCGTGCAGGAGGCCCTGGCCGAGGCCGTACGCGTCTGGCCGGACGACCCGCCCCACGACCCCAAGGGCTGGCTGGTCACCGTCGGCTGGCGCAAGTTCCTCGACGTCGCCCGCGCCGACGCCTCGCGACGGCAACGCGAGACCCGCGTCGAGAGCGAGCCCCCGCCCGGCCCGGCCGAGGCGGTGGACGACACGCTCCAGCTGTACTTCCTGTGCGCGCACCCGTCCCTGACGCCGGCCTCGGCCGTCGCGCTCACGCTGCGCGCGGTCGGCGGCCTGACCACGCGCCAGATCGCGCAGGCCTACCTCGTGCCCGAGGCGACCATGGCCCAGCGGATCAGCCGGGCCAAGCGCATGGTCTCGGGCGTGCGGTTCAACCAGCCCGGCGACGTCGCCACCGTCCTGCGCGTGCTGTACCTGGTCTTCAACGAGGGCTACTCCGGTGACGTCGACCTCGCCGGCGAGGCGATCCGGCTCACCCGCAGGCTCGCGGCGCGGATCAAGCGTGAGGAGGTCGCGGGCCTGCTCGCGCTCATGCTGCTGCACCACGCCCGGCGTCCGGCGCGCACCGCGCCCGACGGACGGCTGGTGCCCCTCGCCGAGCAGGACCGCGCCCTGTGGAACACCCGCCTGATCGCCGAGGGCGTCGACGTGCTCCAGGCGGCCCTCGCCCGCGACCGGCTGGGCGAGTTCCAGGCCCAGGCCGCCATCGCCGCGCTGCACGCCGACGCCCCGACGGCCGAGGAGACCGACTGGGTGCAGATCGTCGAGTGGTACGACGAGCTGGTGCGCCTGACCGGCAACCCCGTGGCCCGCCTCAACCGGGCCGTCGCCGTCGGCGAGGCCGACGGTCCGCGCGCCGGTCTGGCCGCCCTGGCGGACCTCGACCCCGCCCTGCCCAGGTACGCCGCCGTCGCGGCGTACCTGCACGAGCGCGACGGCGACCCGGTCACCGCGGCCCGGCTCTACGCCGAGGCCGCCCGGTCGGCGCCCAGCCTTCCCGAACGCGACCACCTCACCCGCCAGGCCGCCCGGCTCAACGCCCGATCGCGCGGCTGAGCCCCTGGGGCCGACGGCCTGATCCCGTCGAGTCACCGGGGGTGCCGAGGCCGGCGTCAGCCTCCGGTGATGACGAGCACCAGCCCGGAGGCGATCAGCCCCGCCTCGACCGCCACCACGAAGGCCCCGGCGGGCAATCGCTCGACGATCTTCTTGCCCGCCCACGCGCCGGCCGCGCTCGCCGGCGCCAGGGCCAGCCCGGTGGCGGCGCCGGTCGTGGTGAGCACGGAGGCCGCGCCGAAGACGATCAGCTTGGTCAGGTGCATCACCACGGCGGCCGCGGCCTCGGTGCCGATGTACGCGCCGCGCAACAGACCCCGGGCCAGGAAGAACGGGGCGACCATCGGCCCCATGGAGCCGACCAGCGCCGATCCGAACCCGGACGCGGCTCCCACGGCCGCGAACGCCGCGTCGTCCAGCCGGACGCCATGCGGCCGCCGACGTCGCCAGACCACCATGACCAGCAGGAACACCCCGATGACGCGGGTCAGCGCCTCCAGCGGGGCGGCGGCGAACACCAGCGCCCCGGCCACGGCGGCGGGGACCGCGCCGGTCGCGAAGACGCCCACCAGACGCCGGTCCACCTCGGCCCGGTTGAACCACACCCGGCTGCCGTTGCCGGCCAGCTGTGTGACGGTCAGCACCGCGACCGCGTCCCGGGTGCCCAGGACCGCGACGAACACCGGCAGCAGCAGCACCCCGCCGCCGAACCCGGCCACGGCCGACAGCACCGCGGTGGCGAACGTCGCGGCCACCATGACGGCCATGACCAGGACCGTGTTCACGACCTCGCCTTTCCCTTCTGGAAATCGGTCCGGCGCCTCGGTCAGGAGGCGCGGCCCCCTCCGGACGACGAGCAGCAGGAACATTCGGGAGCACAACCGCCACAGCCGTCGCCCCGCCCCTCGGCGCCGCTGACGGCCGCCGGGACAGACGCCGCCGGGGCCGAGCCGGCCGGAACAGAGGCCGCCGGGGCCGAGGTCGCCGGGACGGCGCAGCAGGTGTCGCCGCGCCACGCCTCACGGCCTTCCTTGACCGCGACGGCCGCGATCACCAGCGCGGCGATCGGGTCGGCCCAGGACCAGCCGAAGGCGCTGTTGAGCGCCAGGCCCACCAGCAGCACGCCGGACAGGTACGTGCACAGCAACGTCTGCTTGGAGTCGGCCACCGCCGAGGCGGAGCCGAGCTCGCGGCCCGCGCGGCGCTGCGCGTGGGACAGGAACGGCATGACCACCAGCGACAGGGCGGCCAGCACCAGGCCCGGGGTGGAGTGCTCGGCCTCCCCGGCGCCGAGCAGGGCGCGGACGGCGTCGACGGTGACGTAGGCGGCCAGCGCGAAGAAGGAGATCGCGATGACCCGCAACGCGGCCCTCTCGCGGCGTTCGTGGTCGGCGGCGGAGAACTGCCAGGCCACCGCGGCGGCCGAGGCGACCTCCACCACCGAGTCGAGCCCGAACCCGATCAGCGCGGCGGAGGAGGCCACGGTCCCGGCGGTGATGGCCACCACCGCTTCTATCACGTTGTAGGTGATGGTCGCCGCGACCAGCAGCCGGATGCGACGCCGCAGGACCGTCCGCCGCGCCGTGGCGGCGAGGTCGAGGGAGCTCACGACACCGCCTCCCCCGCAGCCTGTCCGGTGCGAAGGGAGACGGCGTGGCCGGTGGCGGCCAGCAATTGCTCGGCGGAGGCGAGCAGGTCCATCAGCTCGGGCCGGGTCAGCGAGTAGAACGACTGGCGGCCTTCGGCGCGGTAGTCGATCAGGTCGCAGTCGCGCAGGCAGGCCAGGTGCTTGGACACCGTGGACTGGGCCAGCCCGAGCTCGGTGGTCAGGTCCACCACACGGGCCTCGCCGCGGGCCAGGCGCTGGACGATGCGCAGCCGGGTCTCGTCGGCCAGGGAGTGGAAGAGCGCGGCCGCGGGGGAGATGCCGGCGGCGATGTCGGTGCTGACACACCGGCCACCCTCAGAATCAATCGCCATATGGCGATGTTAACCCGAAATCGTGATGTGTTGGCAAGCCGGTCCGTACACCCGCCTTGTCGCCCGGCCGTGCGGTCACCGTTCGCAGACGACTCCGTCGCCGTCGCGGTCCTGGTACCAGGCGTACTCGGGGTCGACGCCCCGGCGGTACGGGCCGTAGCCGGCGGCGTTCGCCTCGGCGCAGGTGCGGAAGCGTGGGTCGGTCCCGGCGGGCGGAGCCGTCGGGGTGGGGGACGGGGCGGGGGTGGAGCTGGTGGTGTCGCACCTGCCGGACCAGATCCGCAGCTTGTCCGCCTTGGCCTTCGCCTGTTCGGCGCGGAAGAGGGTCGTGTACTTGTCGGCCGGCGTGGACGGGACGGCCTTGCCGTAGCCGTAGCGGATCAGGTTGCGGTTGACGTGCACGCCCTTGGCGCTCCAGACGTGGAGAGGCAGCCGGCCGATGCGGTCGGTCCTGCCGGTGAGCAGGCGGGCCGTCGTCCCGGGTGGCAGGAGGGCCGCCGTGCGGGCGGTCGCCGCCTTGGACCAGCACCGGCCGCGCTCCGGCGTGTCCACCCCCAGCAGCTGTACGCGGACCTTCGTGGCGCCGCGCATGACGTCGACGGTGTCGCCGTCCACGATCTTGACGACCCGGACGTCGACAGTGCCTCCGGGGATCCCGGCCGCCTGGGCCGGAGCGCTCAGGGTGAGGGCGAGGGGTAACAGGGCGGCCGCGGTGGTGACGATCCTGGCCGTGCTCGGGCTCGTACGCATGAGGTGACTCCAGGGGCGGAAGGTCCGGACGGGAGGAGACGCGCCCGTGGAGACAGGGGTGTACCGCCGAAAGGGAAGGATTGTGTCACTCGTGGTCGGGGTGCGGCGACGCTGCGCTTAGGGTTTGTCTGGTCGCCGGGCCCTCGGGTGCGGCCGTTGTCCATGTTCAGAGGCTTGCGAGCGCTCGCCGGTCCGCCCCGCGCGGCGGGTGCGCGTACGTGGCGGGCGGGGCCGCCGAGGCTTGTCCGGTGTCGAACCGGCGATATGCTCGCACTGGTGTTCGATAAGCTGCCTCTGGGGGAGTGTCGTGGTTGTCACCAAGGAAGCCGGATGGGTGGGCCTGAGCTGGGATGACTGGTCCGATCTGGGCGAGATCCGCGCCCGGCTCGACTCCGGCGCCGACCCGCATGCCGACCTGTGGCACGAAGGGCCGCCGCTGCACCTCGCGGCCGAGTACGGCTCGCCCGACGTGGTCGCCGAGCTGGCCCGCCGCGTCGGCGACGTGGACACCCCGTACGAGGGGCGCAGCGCTCTCTGGCGTGCCGTGTTCGCCCACCGCAGGGACAACGCGCTCGCCCTGGTCGCCGCCGGGGCCGATCCTTGGCGGCCGATGACGGGCGGCTGGTCGCCCGGCCGGCTCAGCCTGGCCGGCCCCAACCCCGGGCTGTTCTTCCCCTTCCCGCGCGACAAGCCCTCGCTGTCGGAGGCGGAGAACGCGGCCGTCGTGGAGGCCGAGCGGCTGATCGAGGCCCTGGGCGACTTCGAGTACGAAGGGCTGGGGCTGGTGTGCGTCGCGGGCGTCACCGCGGCGGAGGCCGCGCGGCGGCTGGGTGCGACGGTGGCCGAAGGGGCCGGGATCGACGGGGTCCTCGACGGGCCTTACCCGGGGGAGAGGGCCGGTCTCGTGGGCGCCACCGACGTGCCGGGCGGGTGCGTGGTCAGCCAGCGCCGGGGGCACGAGGTGACGAGCGCCGACGTGATCAACCGCCTGTCGGCCGGGACCGTCTGCTACGCGATGTTCGCCGATCCGAAGAGCGGCAACCTGGGGTTCGGCTCGCGGCACGGGGTCGTCGAGGAGCGGGACGCGTACCCGGGCGGCGGCCTGGTGTCGCCGGACAGCTCGTCGGACGAGGTGCTGACCGCCTTCCTGTACCAGGGGGAGGCTGTGGCGTACTGCTGCGCGTACGCGGGGCTCCGACTCACCGACGCCCGCCCCGTCCTGGGCCCTCCCGACATCTGGCTCCACCTCCCACCCCACGACTGAGACCTCCTGCGCACGCCGCTGTCGGCGAGCCGGTGGGCGGTCAGGGCATGGCGGCCGAGGCGGCGCCCAGGACGGCTCCGTGCGGGCCCAGGGTGGAGAGCCGGATGGGGACAGAGCCGAGGCCGCGCGGCGCGTACCGGCGGACGGTCTCGACCAGTGGGACGGTCAGGAGGTCGCCGAGGCCGGTGACGCCGCCGCCCAGGACGATCACGTCAGGGTCGAGGAGAGTGGCGGCGGAGGCGATCGATCTGCCGAGGATGAGGGCGGCCTCGCGGATCACCTCGCGGGCCAGAGGGTCGGTGGCGTCCCGCTGACCGGTCGTCTCGGGCGAGCCTGGTGGGTCGGTGGAACCGGAGAAGGTCCGTGCGGCGTGCCCCGGGGGCGCGGGGATGAGCAGGGATTCGAGGTTGGTGGCTGTGCCGCCGCGGGTGCGGTAGGTGGACAGGATCGCCGGGCCCGACGCGTACGCCTCCAGGTGACCGGTCGCGCCGCAGGGGCACAGGCGGTCGGCGTCCGCACCCGGGGGCAGGACGGCCGGGGTGTGGCCGAGGGAGCCCGTCATGCCGTTGCGGCCACGTAGCAGTTCGCCGTCACGTACGAGGGCGCCGCCGATGCCGGTGCCGATCGTGAGGACCAGGGCCAGGCGGCTGCCCCTGGCCGCGCCGTGACGGGCCTCGCCGAGCGCCCAGGCGTGGACGTCGTTGAGCACCGTGACCGGCAGGCCGAGCCGGTCGGTGAAGGCGGTGGCCAGGTCGGTGCCCCGCCAGCCGGGCAGGGCGTCGGTGGCGTGCGTGACCACGCCCTTGTCGTCGATCGTCCCCGCGCTGCCGACTCCGCAGGCGATGACCTTCATGCCGGCGGCACGGGCCTGGGCGAGGC
This sequence comes from Nonomuraea sp. NPDC049607, assembly GCF_040675375.1. Lineage (NCBI taxonomy): Bacteria > Bacillati > Actinomycetota > Actinomycetes > Streptosporangiales > Streptosporangiaceae > Nonomuraea > Nonomuraea sp. NPDC049607. Next base: position 73,083 of record NZ_JBFAOV010000009.1, on the reverse strand, counting down.
GGTCCGCGGCCAGGCCCAGCGCGGCGGCCAGCACCGCCGTCGCGCCGCCTTCGGCAGGCGTCGGAACGCGGCCGGGGAGGTGGATCTCCGCTTCGCCGGAAGCCGGGGGTGAGGTGGGGAGGTGGATCTCCGCTTCGGCGGAGGCCGGGGGCGGGGTGGGGAGGTGGGGTTCTGTCTTGGGGGAGGTCGGGATGAGGGCGGCGGCGGTCTTGGTGCCGCCGATGTCGATGCCGAGCACGACCGGGGTGCCGTCCGTGGGGCGTTGTGGAGCGGGGGCGGATGGGGTCACCGGGGGCCTCCCTTGGGGGTGGACGCGGTGAGGTGGCGGGTGATGGCCAGGGGGTCGGTGATGGCGGCGCCGATCACGACCGACCATGCGCCGCGGGCGAACGCCTCCGCCACGTGGACGTCCGTACGCAGCCGGCCTTCGGCGACCGTACGGACCCCGAGGGCGGCGAGCTCGCCGACCAGGTCGAGATCGGGCCCGTGCACGAGCCCCGCCCCAGGCGCGGAACCGGCCCTGAGGGTGGGGGAGAAACCGGGGGCGGTGGCGGCGGCTCTCGGGTGGGGGGAAGGGGCGGGGGTGGTGTACGGGGTGTAGCCGGAGAGCGTGGTGGAGATCAGGGAGGCGCCTCGGTTCCAGGCTCGCAGGCCCTCCTCCGCGGTCGACACGTCGGCCATGACGGGCACTCCCAGCTCCTCTCGTACCCGTTCGACCAGGGCCGCCAGGTCACCGGCCGCCGGTTCGGCCTCGGCCGTCACCTCCAGGGCGACCATGTCGGCGCCGGCCCGCACCAGGTCCTCGCACAGAGCGAAGGACGGCGTGATCAGCGGACGGGCATGAGGGCGGGGGACCTTGGCGAGTCCGATGAGGGGCAGGTGTGTGACGGCCTTGACCGCCCGGACGTCCTCCGCGCCGTTCACCCGCAGCCCGGCCGCGCCGCCCAGTTCGGCGCAGCGGGCCAGCAGCGCGATGGTGCGCGGATCGCGGAGGGGGTGGCCCTCGGGGGCCTGGCAGCTCACGACCAGGCCGCCTTCGATCGCGGTCACCACATCCATCTGGTACAGCCCAATCTGTCGATCTGGGGGGAAACAAGGCCTAGTTGCTCGATTGGTATAGCCCAATTACGATCAGAGCGTCAAGAGGCGCACCCCGACCGAGGACGGCCACCCGTGACGAAGATCGGCCAGCTCACAGACCATCTGCTCACCCTCATCGAGACCGAGCTGAAGCCGGGCGAACGGCTGCCCGCCGAACGCGATCTCGCCGAGGAGTTCGGGGTCAGCAGGCTGACCGTGCGGCGGGCGGTCGACCGGCTGGAGACCGACCAGCGGGTCTACCGGGTCCAGGGAGCGGGGACGTTCGTCGCCCACCGGAGCATCGCCAAGACGATCGAGCTGACGTCGTTCAGCGAGGACATGCGGGGGCGCGGGCTGGAGCCGGGGTCACGGCTGCTGGAGGCGGCCGAGGTGCCCGCGGGCGCGCGGGTGGGGCAGGCGCTCGGCGTCAGCCCGGCGGACGCGGTCGTGCGGCTGTGCCGGGTGCGTACGGCCAACGGTTCGCCGATGTGCCTGGAGCGCGCGCACGTTCCGGCCGTGTTGGTGCCCGGCCTGCTCGACCGGCCGCTCGGCGGGTCGCTGTACGAGGTGCTGGCGGGGGCGTACCGGATCAGGCTGGAGCGGGCCGAGCAGTCGATCAGGGCCACGGTGCTGGAGCCCGAGGAGGCGGAGCTGCTGGAGGCGGCGCCGCTGTCGCCGGCGCTGCTGGTCGAACGGGTGGCCTACGACCAGCGGGGAAGGGCTGTGGAGGCGGCCAAGTCGATCTACCGGGGCGACCGCTACTCCTATGAGATCGCGATCCGCCGGTGAGGGCAAAGGCGACTTGTCAGGACGCGGGAGGGTGCGGTAGACGACTGGAGGACGGGTGGCGTCCCTTCGGAGTCCCTGCGAAGTCCCTTCAGAGAGGTCGATCGGAATGCGATGGAGTGACATGTCGAGGCGGCGACGGGCGATGCTGCTCGCGCTCGCCTCGGCGGAGCTGGTGCTCACCGGGGCCGCCGCCGCGGACCTGCGGCGCCGGCCGCAGCGGGAGATCCGCGGCTGGAAGGGCGTCTGGTGGCTGGGCATCTTCGTGCAGCCGTTCGGCCCCATCGCCTACCTGACGTACGGCAGGCGGAAGGGGCACGGGAGCTGACGGAAGCCGCCGTATCCGTTGGGGCTCATCGGCGGGTGTCCACCCAGACGCTCACGGTCGTGTGCGCCGTGATCCCGGTGCAGGAGGTCTGCCCGGCCGGCACCCACGGGCCCACGATCGGGATCAGGCCGACCTCGGGCCGGCCCGTGGCCGGCGCGGCGCAGCCGGCGGTCCGTCTTCTCGCGTCCATGCGGGGCTCCTCGGAGGTGTGCGCGCGGCGAGAATTGCTTAGGAAAGTTTCCTAAACATTAGGCCCCGGAAAGCCGCATCGTCAACGGTTCACCACCGATCGTGTACCTGCGGGCGGATGAGCTCGTCGTAGACCGACCGCACGGCGTCCAGCGTCTCCCCGGGAAGCGGGCCGAGGTCGGCGGCGGAGGCGTTCGAACGCGCCTGGCCGGGGTTGCGCGCGCCGGGGATGACGACCGAGACGCCGGGCTGGTCGAGGATCCAGCGCAGTGCGAACCGGGCCATGGACGCGCCCTCGGGCACCAGCCCGGCCAGCCTGCGCACCGCCTCCAGCCCGGTGCCGAAGTCCACGCCGGAGAAGGTCTCGCCGACATCGAACGACTCGCCGCGCCGGTTGTAGGTGCGGTGGTCGTCGGGGGCGAACACGGTGTGCTCGTCGTAGCGGCCCGACAGCAGGCCGCTGGCCAGCGGGACACGCGCGACGACGCCCACCCCGGCCGCGCGGGCGGCGGGCAGGACCCGCTCCAGCGGCTTGAGCCGGAAGGCGTTGAGGATGATCTGCACGGTGGCCACGCCCGGCCTGGCGATGGCGGTCAGCGCCTCCTCGCAGGTCTCCACGCTGACGCCGTACGCCGCGATCCTCTGCTCGGCGACGAGCGTGTCCAGGGCGTCGAAGACCGCGTCGGAGGAGTACACCGGGGTGGGCGGGCAGTGGAGCTGGACCAGGTCGAGGGTGTCCACGCCGAGGTTGCGCCGGGAGCGCTCGTTCCAGGCGCGGAAGTTGTCCAGCACGTAGTTGGACGGGACCTGCGCCACCCTGCGGCCCATCTTGGTGGCCACGGTGAGCCCGGGATGTGCCTTGGCGAAGCGGCCGACGATCTGCTCGCTGCGGCCGTCGCCGTAGACGTCGGCGGTGTCGACGAAGGTGACGCCCGCCTCCACGGCCGCCTCCAGGGTGGCGAACGCCTCGTCCTCGCTCACCTCGCCCCAGTCGGCGCCGAGCTGCCACGCGCCGAGGCCCACGACGCCGACCTGGCGTCCCGTACGTCCGAGTGTGCGATGTTCCATGCTGTTTGTCCGTTCGTCTGGTTGCTGCGACCAGTGTCCCGGACAGTGAGGCCCGGGCGCGCCGCGGGGGCGCGCCCGGCTCGCCTTCAGCGGGGCCGGTAGCTGCAGCGCACGCCCGTGTGCACGGTGGCCCGCAGCTCCTCGCCCAGCGCCTGGTCGGCGGAGGAGACGCGGGAGATCGCCCGCCTGATCGCCTTCCCGACGGCGATCCGCGCACGTTCCTCCGTGCCCGTGAACGGCCGCGCCCGCCCGCCGATCCCGGTCGCCGCCGACAGCTCGGCCACCAGCCACTCGCGCTCCAGCCGCAGCGCGGCGGCCCGCTCGATGTCGTTCATCGCCTCCAGTTCGTCGATCTCCTCCTGCAACTCGCTCAGCCGCTGCCGGTAGGTCTCCCTGGCCAGGTCGTCCAGCACCGGCTGCGCCGAGGCGGGCTCGCTCTCCTGCGCCGGCGCGCCCGCGGCCAGGTCGGCGGCGAGGATCTCCCGCCCCGGATTGGCGATCAGGGTCGCCAGGTGACCCATGCCGACGCTGTGCTCGACCACCACCAGCCGCCCGCCGTGCTCGACCTGCCAGTGCCGTCCGTGCCTGCGCAGCCGGAACGCCCCGTGCGCCCCGGTCGCCCGGCCGACCACGGCGGGCAGCACCATGCCGAGGTCCCTGGCCTCCTGCGCGGCGGTGCTCTGGGCGGCCCGCGCCGTCCTGTCCTGCGGCCCGTCGCGCAGCGCGAGCGCCTGCCCGAGCCGCCAGCGCGACAGCGTCGCGGCGGGCCAGTGGCCGAGCGCGAGATCGGCCCGTACGGCCTCCGCCAGGTGCCCGGCGGCCCGGTCCACGTCACCGGTCGTGAGCGCGGCCATGCCGAGGCTGTGCTGCACCGAGCCGAGGCAGAGCACGCCCAGGCTGGCCACCACCGGCAGAGCGGCGAACGGCAGCAGCAGCGCGTACGCCTCGGCGGCGACGGCGGCGTCCTGGAGCAGGTGGGCGGTCTCGACGACGCAGTACATCGAGAACAGCCACGTGCTCGACCTCGGCAGGTCGGCCAGGTCCCGGCCGCGCAGCCGGGCCAGGTGGCCGGCCGCCGCCCTGCGGTCGCCCGAGGTGGCCGCGGACAGCGCGAGGCCCGCCAGGTAGGAGTTGTCGACCGGGCTGAGCGTGGGCGAGCTGACCAGGTCGGCCAGCACCGGCAGCAGCTCGGCCGTGCGGCCCTGGTACCAGCGGATGGCGGCGATCTGGCCGCCGTACCAGCCGGTGGCGTCCATGTCGCCGGCCTTGAGGCCACGCTCGAAGCAGTCGCCGGCCATCTTCTCCGCCTGGTCGAACAGGCCCGCCCTGATGGCCAGCATCACCCTGATCACGTCCGTCACGAACCCGACCGCCAGGTGGTCGTGCTCGGCCAGCAGGCCCTGCAACTCCTCCAGGCAGCGTCCGGCGTGCGGGTCGGCGGCCAGGTAGAGGTCGACCGTCCGCCACAGCAGGCCCATCAGCAGGTCGCCCCTGCGCCCGGTGACCGCCGCCTGGCCGATCAGCTCCCTGGCCAGTTCCAGCCGCGCCGGCCCGTGCTCGGGGCCGAGCAGGCAGTGGTGGGCCAGGCTCAGCGCCTCGGCCAGCGCCGCCGGCTCGCCCGCGCTCCTGGCCCGCTCGACCAGCCGCAGGATCTCCTCGTGTTCGCCCGCGCTGTAGTCCTCCTCCCCGCTCATCCTGATCCGCAGCCGCAGCGCCAGCGGCGAGTACGGGTCGACCAGCGACAACGCGTGCCGCTGGCGCGCCCGCACCATCTCCGACTCCGCGCACGTGCGGTGCTCCTGCACCCACACCCCGCCCAGGCCGACCGCGGCCCTGGCCAGGGCGGGCACGTCGCCGCACGACTCGGCCTGCCGGTAGGCCGAGTCGAACCAGCGCCTGGCGGTCTGCAGATCCCCGTTCACGTACAAAGCGCGCTCACCGAGCACGAGCGCGAGCCTGATGTCCGGACACGAGGGCAGGCGAACCCTCAGCTCCTCTAAAACGCCCACGGTTTCCGTCCCCATTCGGTCATCCGGGCTGAGCTTCCAGACGGTCCCCCGAATACCGTTCTGCTGTAACGACGTGCGGGGGCGGTGGACGGTTCAACCGAATGCGCTGGTTACCCTGTGCGCATGATTCGCCCCGCCACCCCAGAAGACGTCCCGGCCGTCGTGAGCATGATCCGTGAGCTGGCCGCGTACGAGAACGCCGTCCACGAGGTTCGCGTGACGGAGGACATGCTGCGCGACTCGCTGTTCGGCGAGCGGCCCGCCGCGTTCGCCCACATGGCGGAGGAGAACGGCGAGCCCGTCGGCTTCACGATCTGGTTCCTGACCTACTCCACCTGGCGCGGCGTGCACGGCATCTACATGGAGGACCTGTACGTGCGCCCCGAGCACCGGGGCGGCGGCCACGGCCGCGCGCTGATGGCGGAGCTGGCGAGGATCTGCGCCGAACGCGGCTACCAGCGCCTGGAGTGGTCGGTGCTCGACTGGAACGAGCCGTCCATCGCCTTCTACGACAAGCTCGGCGCCGTGCGGCAGGACGAGTGGCTGAAGTACCGGCTGACCGACGAGCCGCTGGAACGGCTGTCGCGCTGAGCCCGCCGGCGGCCGGGCGTGCCGCGCAGGTCGCCCCCGGCATGACCTGCGCGGCCTCCCGTCACACGCCGACGTGCGACCTGGACCGCTGGCCCTGGGTGCTGTCGAACATCTCGGTGCCCTGCTCTTCGAGGTCCTTGTGGGTCTCCTCGATCCGCAGCGCGACGCCCATCGCGAAGAACGTGGGCGCCCACTCGCCGATGAAGATCCCCCACCGGTCGGCGCGGTCGAGGCCCGCGCCCTCGTTGTTCTTGGAGATCATCCAGGAACAGAAGGACAGGCCGATGGACGCCAGCCCCGCGGCGTACATGTGGCCTGACTTGATCCCCATCTGGTGCAGCTTCTTGATCATTATTTCCCCCTTTGCCATGAGTGCTGTTACCCCGGGGAAGACCGCGTAACCAGCGAGAACTGCGTTCATGTCCGGCATGTTTCGCAGGTGACGGTTGTGCGCGCCTTGTTACAGCGGTGAATCACCTGTAACCGGCACACCGCCGGCGGCTGCCGGAACGCGTAACGCGCCCTTCCTACCGTGGTGCTCCCGACGCCGAGCGGAGGAGAGAGTGATGGCGCGCTGGATCACCGAGTGGCACCCCGACGACCCGGCCTTCTGGGAGCGGACCGGCAGGCACGTCGCCCGGCGCAACCTGGTCTTCTCCATCGTGGCCGAGCATCTCGGGTTCACCGTCTGGACCCTGTGGAGCGTCGTGGCCACCAGGATGGGCGCCTACGACTTCTCCACCGACCAGCTCTTCTGGCTCGTCGCGCTGCCGAACCTGGTCGGGTCGGCGCTGCGGGTGCCCTACACGTTCGGGCCCGGCCGGTTCGGCGGGCGCGACTTCACCGTGGCCGGCGCGGTGCTGCTGCTGGTCCCGGCCGTGCTGCTCGGGGTGGCGGTGAACGATCCCGGGACGCCGTACTGGCTGTTCCTGGTGATCGCGGCGCTGGCGGGGGTGGGCGGCGGCAACTTCGCCTCCAGCATGGCCAACATCACCTACTTCTACCCGCGCGGCCGGCAGGGGCTGGCGCTCGGGCTGAACGCGGCGGGCGGCAACGTCGGGGTCAGCTCGGTGCAGCTCGTCGTGCCGCTGGTGATCGGCTCGCTGGGACTGGCCGCCGCCGGGTGGTTCTGGATCCCGTTCATCGTGGTGGCCGCGGCCTGCGCGTGGTTCTTCATGGACAACCTGGCCGGCGCCAGGGCCGAGCCGCGCGAGCAGCTCGCGGTGGCCGGACGGGCGCAGACCTGGATCATGTCCTTCCTGTACGTCGGCACGTTCGGGTCGTTCATCGGCTACTCGACGGCGTTCCCGCTGCTGAGCAAGAGCCTGTTCCCCGATGCGCCGTACGCGGCGGTGGCATTCGCCGGGCCGTTGCTCGGCTCGCTGGTCAGGCCGGTGGGCGGCTGGCTGGCCGACCGGCTCGGCGGCGCGCCGGTGACGCAGTGGAACTTCGCGGCCATGGGCGCCGGGGTGCTGCTGGTGTGGCTCGCCAGCGCCTCCGGCGGCTTCTGGCTGTTCTTCCTGGCCTTCCAGCTGCTGTTCCTCACCGCGGGCATCGGCAACGGCTCGACGTACCGGATGATCCCGGCGATCTTCCAGGCCAAGGCGGTCGCCGAGCGCGGCACCGGCGAGGAGGCCCTGCTGCACGGCAGACGTCAGGCCGCGGCGGCGATCGGCATCATCTCGGCGGTCGGCGCGCTCGGCGGGTTCCTCGTCAACCGGGCCTTCGGGATGGCCTACGCCGCGGCCGGCACCCCCGCACCGGCGTTCCTGGCCTTCGCCGCCTTCTACGCCGCCTGCCTGGCGCTGACCTGGTGGTGCTACACGCGCACCGTCGGCGTCAAGGTCGTCGCCAACCTCGCCCACGCCCAGGTCTGACATGACCAGGACACACTGCCCCTACTGCGCGCTGCAGTGCGGCATGGAGATCGGGCCGGGGCTGGAGATCAGCCCCAGGACCGACATCCCGGCCAACGCCCCCGGCGCGCTGTGCCAGAAGGGATGGACGGCGGCCGAGCTGCTGACCAACGGCGAACGCCTGACGACGCCGCTGCTGCACGGCGAGCCGGTGGAGTGGGAGGCCGCCCTCGACCACGTCGCCGACCGGCTGGCCGGGATCCGCGCCGAGCACGGCCCCGACGCCGTGGCCGTGTTCGGCGGCGGCCTGACCAACGAGAAGGCCTACCAGCTCGGCAAGTTCGCCCGGGTCGCGCTCGGCACCAGCCAGATCGACTACAACGGCCGCTTCTGCATGTCCTCGGCCGCCGCCGCCTCCATCCGCGCCTTCGGCCTGGACCGGGGCCTGCCGTTCCCGGTCACCGACCTGGACGACGCCGACGTCGTGCTGCTGGCCGGCGCGAACGTGGCCGAGACCATGCCGCCGCTGGTCCGCCACCTGTCGGGGCCGCGGCTGATCGTCGTCGATCCGCGCCGCACCCCGACCGCCGGGCTCGCCTGGCTGCATCTGCAACCCGCGCCCGGCACCGACCTGGCCCTCGCGCTCGGGCTGCTGCACCTGGCGATCGCCGACGACCTCGTGGACGCCGACTACGTGGCCGCCAGGACCACCGGGTTCGACGACGTGCGCACCTCGCTGGCCTCCTGGTGGCCCGAACGCGTCGAGCGGGTCACCGGGGTGCCGGTGCACCGGATGCGGCAGGCCGTCCGCGCGCTGGCCGCCGCCCGGAACGCCTACGTCCTGACCGGACGCGGCGCCGAACAGCACGCCAAGGGCACCGACACCGTCACCGCGTACGTCAACCTGGCCCTCGCGCTCGGACTGCCCGGCCGGTACGGCTCCGGCTTCGGCTGCCTGACCGGCCAGGGCAACGGCCAGGGCGGCAGGGAGCACGGACAGAAGGCCGACCAGCTCCCCGGGTACCGCAGGATCGACGACCCGGCCGCCCGCGCGCACGTCGCCGAGGTGTGGGGCGTGCGGGCCGAGGACCTGCCGGGGCCGGGGCGGTCGGCGTACGAGCTGCTGGACGCGCTCGGCACCCCGCGGGGGCCGCGGGCGCTGCTGCTGTTCGGGTCCAACCCGGTGGTCTCGGCTCCGGGGTCCGCGCGCGTCGGCGGCCGGATCGCCGGGCTGGACCTGCTGGTGGTGGCCGACGTGGTGCTGTCGGAGACCGCGGCGCGGGCCGACGTGGTGCTCCCGGTCACCCAGTGGGCCGAGGAGGACGGCACGATGACCAACCTGGAAGGCCGCGTGCTGCTCCGCCGCCGGGCCGTCGCGCCGCCGGAGGGCGTCCGCAGCGACCTGGACGTCGTCGCCGGGCTGGCCGCCAGGCTCGGGCACCGCTTCGACGCCGAGCCGGCCGCCGTCTTCGACGAGCTGCGCCGGGCCACGGCGGGCGGCGTCGCCGACTACTCCGGCATCACCTACGAGCGCATCGCCGCCGAGACGGGTGTCTTCTGGCCCTGCCCGTCCGCCGGCCACCCCGGCACGCCCCGCCCGTTCCTGGACCGCTTCGCCCACCCGGACGGCCGCGCCAGGTTCGTCCCGGTCGAGCACCGGCCCGCGGCGGAGGAGCCCGACCAGGACTACCCGGTGTACCTGAGCACCGGCCGGATCCTGTCCCACTACCAGAGCGGCGCCCAGACCCGCCGGATCGCGTCGCTGGTGCGGGCCGCCCCCGAGCCGTTCGTGGAGCTGCATCCCGACCTGGCCGAGCAGCTCGGCGTCGCCGCGGGCGACCTGGTGCGGGTCAGCAGCCGCCGGGGCCACACCAGGGCGGTGGCCAGGATCAGCGACGCCATCAGGCGCGACACCGTGTTCATGCCCTTCCACTGGGAGGGCGCCAACCGGCTCACCAACCCGGCGCTCGACCCGGTCTCCGGGATGCCGGAGTTCAAGGTCTGCGCGGTCAGGGTGGAGAGGGACTCATGAGGCTCGTCGTCGTGGGGAACGGAATGGCCGGGTCGCGCCTGGTCAGCGAGGTGCGGGCGCGCGACCCGCGGATGCGGGTGACCGTGTTCGGGGCCGAGGCGGGGCCGCCGTACAACCGGGTGCTGCTGTCGGACGTGCTGGCCGGCGGTTCGCGTCCCGACCAGGTGCGCCTGCTCGACCCGTCCTGGTACGCCGCGCACGCCGTCGAGGCCGTGCCCGGCGCGGAGGTCGTCCGCGTCGACCGGGACACCAGGCACGTGGTGACCGCGGACGGGCGGCGCGAGCCGTACGACGTGCTGGTCCTGGCCACCGGCAGCGAGGCGGTCGTGCCGCCGCTCCCCGGCGCGGGGCGGGCCGTCCCGTTCCGCACGCTGGAGGACTGCGAGCGGATCATGGAGGCCGCCGGGCGGGCGCGCCGGGCGGCCGTCGTCGGCGGCGGGCTGCTCGGCGTCGAGGCCGCCCGCGGCCTGGCCGGGCGCGGTCTGCCGGTCACGCTGCTGCACCTGGCCGGGCACCTGATGGAACGCCAGCTCGACGCCGAGGCGGGCCAGGTGCTGGGCGAGACCCTGGCCGGGCTCGGCGTGGCGACCCGAACCGGCGTCAGCGCGGCCGCGGTCGAGCCGGACGGCGTCCGGCTGGCCGGCGGCGAGCTGGTCGAGGCCGACCTGGTCGTCCTGGCCTGCGGCGTGCGCCCGGTCACCGGGCTCGCCGCCGAGGCGGGGCTGGAGGTGCGGCGCGGCGTCGTCGTGGACGACGAGCTGCGCACCGACGACCCCTCGATCTTCGCCATAGGCGAGTGCGCCGAGCACCACGGCACGGTGTACGGCCTGGTCGCCCCCGCCTGGGAGCAGGCCGCCGTGGCCGCCGAGGTGATCACCGGCGGCAAGGCCCGCTACCGCGGCTCCCGGCTGGTCACCAGGCTCAAGGCCGAGAGCGTCGAGCTGGCCGCCATGGGCGAGACGCACCTCGGCGAGGAGCACGCCGAGGTGGTGCGCTTCAGCCACCGCGCCCGCGGCACCTACCGCAAGCTCGTCATCCGCGACGGGCGGCTGGTGGGCGCGATCCTGCTGGGCGAGAGCGACGCCGTCGGCACCCTCACCCAGCTCTTCGACCGCGGCGGCCCGGTGCCCGGCGACCGCGCGGGGCTGCTGTTCCCGGGCCTGTCCTCGGCGCCGGTCGCCGGCAGCCCGGTGCTGATGCCGGACGCCGCCGTGGTCTGCCGGTGCAACGACGTGACCAAGGGACGCATCCGGGCGTGCTGGGAGGCCGGCGCCCGCGACGTGGCCGGGGTGGCCGCCGCCACCAGGGCCACCACCGGCTGCGGCACCTGCCGCGACGCCGTGGAGGGCATCGTCGGCTGGCTGTGTGAGCAGGAAGGAGTTCCGGTATGAGGAGGATCGTCGTCGTCGGGTACGGCCCGGCCGCGCACCGCTTCGTGGAGACCCTGGCGGGCCGGGGCTTCGACGGACGGGTCACCGTCATCGGGGAGGAGCCGCGCCCGGCCTACGACCGGGTGGCGCTGACCTCGTACCTGTCGGGGACCAGCGTGGCCGACCTCACCTATCCGGTGCCCGGCGGGACCGTGACCAGGCTGGGCAGCCGGGCCGTGGCCGTCGACCGGGAGGCGCGGACGGTGACCGTCGAGGGCGAGCTCGCCGAGCCGTACGACGTGCTCGTGCTGGCCACCGGGTCGGCGCCGTTCGTGCCGCCGGTGCCCGGACGCGAGCACGCCCACGTCTACCGCACCATCGAAGACCTGGACGCCATCCGCGCGGCGGCCGCCGACGCGGCCGAGGGCGTCGTGGTCGGCGGCGGCCTGCTCGGCCTGGAGGCGGCCGACGCGCTGCGGACGCTCGGCCTGCGGACGCACATCGTCGAGATGAGCCCCTGGCTGATGCCGCGCCAGGTGGACGAGGGCGGCGGCGCGGTGCTCAGGGGCCACGTCGAGGCCCTCGGGCTGGGCGTGCACGCCGGCGCGGGCGTCCGGGAGGTCGTCACCGGCCCGGACGGCCGGGTCGCCGGGCTGCGCACGCCGGACGGCACGCTGATCGAGGCCCAGGTGGTGGTGTTCTCGGCGGGCGTCAGGCCGCGCGACGAGCTGGCCAGGGCGTGCGGGCTGGAGGTGGGCGAGCGCGGCGGCATCGTGGTGGACGCCGGGATGCGCACCTCCGACCCGTCGATCTACGCGATCGGGGAGTGCGCGCTGGCCGGCGGCATGGTCTACGGCCTGGCCGGGCCGTGCAACACGATGGCCGAGGTGGCCGCCGACCGGATCACGGGCGGGACGTCCTCGTTCGCGGGCGCGGACCTGTCCACCAGGCTCAAGCTGCTCGGCGTCGAGGTCGCCCAGTTCGGCGCGATGGACGGCGCCCTCGACGTCACCTACATGGACCCGGTGGCCGGGGTCTACAAGAAGCTGTTCATCAGCGACGACGCCCGGACCCTGCTCGGCGGCATCTGCGTGGGGGACGCGGGGCCGTACGCGGCGTTGCGGCCGTTCGTCGGCAAGCCGTTGCCCGCGCCGCCCTCCGACCTGCTGTTCAGCGGCTCGGGGGCGCGGCTCGACCTGCCCGACGACGCCCAGGTCTGCTCGTGCAACAACGTGTGCGCGGGGGACGTCCGGCACGCCGTCACCGGCCTGGGCGTGACCGACGTGCCGGGGCTCAAGGCGTGCACGCGGGCGGGCACCACGTGCGGGAGCTGCGTGCCGATGCTCAGGCAGTTGCTGGAGAGCTCCGGCGTCGAGGTCGGCAAGGCGCTGTGCGAGCACTTCGCGTTCTCGCGGGCCGAGCTGTTCGACATCGTCCGGGTACGGAAGATCACGACGTTCTCCCGGCTCGTCACCGAGCACGGGCAGGGACGCGGCTGCGACGTCTGCAAGCCGGCCGTGGCCTCGATCCTGGCCTCGCTGCACAACGGGCACGTGCTGGACGGCGAACGGGCCGCGTTGCAGGACACCAACGACGCCTTCCTCGCCAACATCCAGAAGAACGGCACGTACTCGGTCGTCCCGCGCATCCCGGGCGGCGAGATCACGCCGGACAAGCTCATCGTGATCGGCGAGGTCGCCCGCGACTTCGGGCTCTACACGAAGATCACCGGCGGGCAGCGCATCGACCTGTTCGGCGCCCGCGTCGAGCAGCTCCCGGACATCTGGCGGCGGCTCGTGGACGCCGGCTTCGAGTCCGGCCACGCCTACGGCAAGGCCCTGCGCACGGTGAAGTCCTGCGTGGGCTCCACCTGGTGCCGCTACGGCGTCCAGGACGCGGTCGGCCTGGCCATCGCCCTGGAGCTGCGCTACCGCGGCCTGCGCTCGCCGCACAAGCTCAAGTCGGCCGTGTCCGGCTGCGCCCGCGAGTGCGCCGAGGCCAGATCGAAGGACTTCGGCGTCATCGCCACCGAGCAGGGCTGGAACCTGTACGTCGGCGGCAACGGCGGCTTCCGTCCCCGCCACGCCGACCTGCTGGCCACCGACCTGAGCACCGACGACCTGATCAGGACCGTCGACCGGTTCCTGATGTTCTACGTCCGCACCGCCGACCGGCTGCAACGCACCGCCGCCTGGCTGGAGTCGCTGGACGGCGGCCTCGACCACCTACGGAAGGTGATCATGGAAGACTCGCTCGGCATCTGCGCCGACCTCGACGCCCAGATGGAACAGCACGTCGCCACGTACACCGACGAGTGGGCGGCGACCCTGGACGACCCGGAGAAGCTGGGCAGGTTCGTCAGCTTCGTCAACGCCCCCGGCGTGCCCGACCCGTCGATCGTGTTCGCCGCCGAGCGCGGCCAGATCAGGCCGGTGACGGCCCGATGAGCTGGACCGCGGTCTGCGAGTACGCGGCCCTGCTGCCGGAGCGCGGCGTCTGCGCGCTGGTCGGCGGCCGGCAGGTGGCGCTGTTCCGCACCCACGACGGGCACGTGCACGCCCTGGACAACCTCGACCCGTTCAGCGGCGCGTACGTGCTCTCGCGCGGCATCGTCGGCACCAGGCGGGGCGAGCCCACCGTGGCCTCGCCGCTGCACAAGCAGGTCTTCTCGCTGGTGTCGGGGACCTGCCTGGACGAGGAGGCCGTCCAGGTGCCCGTGTACGCCGTACGGGTGGCGGGCGGGCGGGTGGAGGTCAGCGTTTAGCCGATCAGGACACGGGCATTGACCTGCTGAAACACGGGGACAGGGGGTGTGCGTGGCCTACGACCCCTCCGCCTACGGGCGCCGGATCGCCGACATCTACGACGCCACGGTGACGGAGCTGCCGACCGGCGACGCCGTCGAGCGGCTGGCCGCGCTGGCCGACGGCGGCCCGGTGCTGGAGTTCGGCATCGGCACCGGACGGCTGGCGCTCCCGCTGGCCGCCCGCGGCCTGACCGTCGCCGGGATCGACGCCTCGCCGGAGATGACGCGCGAGCTGCGCGCCAAACCCGGCGGCGAGGCCGTCCCCGTGACGGTGGGCGACTTCTCGACCGTGCGGGTCGAGGGCTCGTACGGGCTGGTGGTGCTGGCGATCAACACGATCTTCGCGCTGCCCACCCAGGAGGCGCAGGTCAACTGCTTCGCCAACGCGGCGCGGCATCTGCGCGCGGGCGGGCGGTTCGTGGTCGAGGCGTGGGTGCCCGACCCGGCCGCCTTCCGCGACGGTTCGGCCCTGCGGCTGCTGTCGCTGGCGCAGGACGTCGTCCTCGTCGAGGCGGCCACCCTCGCCCCCGCCACCCAGCACATGCGCACCACCCGCGTACGGCTGACGGACCAGGGCGTGCGGCTGCTGCCCGCCGACCACCGCTACGCCTGGCCGTGCGAGCTCGACCTGATGGCCAGGCTGGCCGGGATGGCCCTGGAACACCGCTGGGCCGACTGGATCGGCACCCCGTTCACCGACGAGAGCCGCACGCACGTCTCCGTCTACCGCAAGGCCGCGTGATGCGCCTGCCGCCCGCGCGTGGCCCGCTCACCGACCTGCTCTTCGACCGGCTCGCCCGGCCGCCCGCGACGCTGCCCGAGCCGCCCGCCCCCGCCGATGACGAGGATCTCCAGCTCGCCCTGTTCGCCTGCTACGAGCTGCACTACCAGGGCTTCGACGAGGTCGACGACCGCTGGGAGTGGGAGCCGTCGCTGCTGCGCCTGCGCGGCCTGCTGGAGGGCCGCTTCGAGCGGGAGCTGGCCGAGGCCGTGCCGCGTCCCGGGCCGGTGCCGCCCGGCGAGGTGCGGCGCGCGCTCACCGCGATGACCGCCGAGGACGAGGACGAGCCGTCGGTCTCCCTGTTCCTCCAGCGCGAGGCCGGGATCGAGACCTTCCGCGAGTTCGTCGTCCACCGCTCGATCTACCACCTGAAGGAGGCCGACCCGCACACCTGGGCGATCCCGCGCCTGCGCGGCCGGTCCAAGGCCGCCCTGGTGGAGATCCAGGCCGACGAGTACGGCGGCGGCCGCCACGAGCGCATGCACTGCGAGCTGTTCGGCCACACCATGCGCGGCCTCGGCCTCGACGACTCCTACGGCGCGTACCTGCCGAGGGTGCCCGCGGTCACGCTGGCCGTCAGCAACGCCATGTCGCTGTTCGGGCTGCATCGGCGGCTGCGCGGCGCGCTGGTCGGACATCTGGCCGCGATCGAGATGACCTCGTCGCTGCCCAACCGCCGCTACGCCATGGGCCTGCGCCGGCTGGGCGGCGACGCGGCGACGGCCCGCTTCTTCGAGGAGCACGTGCAGGCCGACGCCGTCCACGAGCAGATCGCCGCGGGCGACCTGTGCGGCGGCTTCGCGTCCGCCTGCCCCGCCCTGACCGGCGACGTCCTGTACGGCGCCGCCTGCGCCCTGGCCCTCGAACGCCGCTGGGCCGGGCACGTGCTCGGCCGCTGGGAACGCGGCGCCTCCTCCCTGCTCGACCGGCCGGTGCCCGCGTGATCGACCTCGACTACGTGATCCCGCTGCGCTGGCAGGACGACTCCGGCCTCGACGAGCTGACCGGATACCTGCGCGCCCTCGCCCCGCACGTACGCGTGACCGTGGTGGACGGCAGCCCGCCCCCGCTGTACGCCCGGCACGCCCGCCGATGGCGCTGCCTGGTCCGGCACGTCGGCCCGGCGGCCGGCCTGTCCTTCGCCAACGGCAAGGTCAACGGCGTGACGACCGGGGTGCGGCTGGCCCGGGGCGACCGCGTCGTGATCGCCGACGACGACGTGCGCTACGACCTGGCCGCCCTGGCCGAGACGCACGCCCTGCTCGCCGACGCCGAGCTGGTCAGGCCGCAGAACTACTTCGACCCCGCCCCCTGGCACGCCCGCTGGGACACCGCCCGCACCCTGCTCAACCGGGCGTTCGGCGCCGACTACCCGGGCACGTTCGGCGTCCGGCGGTCGTTCTTCCTGGCCATGGGCGGCTACGACGGCGACGTGTTGTTCGAGAACCTGGAGCTCGTCCGCACCGTGCGCGCCCACGGCGGCCGCGAGCTGCGACCGCCCGGCCTGTACGTCCGCCGCCTGCCGTGCGACGCGCGGCGGTTCTGGTCGCAGCGGGTGCGGCAGGCCTACGACGACCTCGCGCAGCCGGTGCGGCTGGCGTCCTTCCTGGCGGTGCTGCCCGCGCTGGCCCTGGTACGCCGGCCGCTGCCGCTGCTGGCCGCCGCCGGGGCGGCCGTCGGGCTGGCCGAGGCCGGGCGGCGGCGGGCCGGCGGGAGGCGCGTCTTCCCCGCCTCGGCCTCGCTGTTCGCGCCGGTGTGGGTGCTGGAGCGGGCGGTGTGCTCCTGGCTGGCGGTGGGCGCGGCGTGCACGGGCGGCGTGCCGTACGCGGGAGGCAGGCTCGCTCGGGCCGCCCACTCGGCGCGGTGGCTGCGCGAGCGGGCTCAGGAGCCGGCGGGCGGGTCGGGCTCGCTGGACGCCTGGAAGCCGACGGACTTGTGCGAACCATCGCAGAACGGCTTGGTCGACGATCGGCCGCACCGGCACAGCGCAACCGTGGCCCTTCCCGGGTCGATCGGCTCGCCGTCCTGAGTCAGCAGCTCGAAGGAGCCCCGGATCAGCAGCGGTCCGTCCGCACAGGGCGTGACGGTGGTCGTCGGCTCGTCCATCGCCGTCACCTGCCCCGCCGACCGGCCGGCTACACGGCCCCGACCGGTGGAAAGACGTGCGGGGAACGGTGAGCCGCAGGCAGGACGCACCGCCGCCCGGACCGGACGCTGGCGCAGCGTTCGGCGTCCTCGCGCTGGGGCAGTGGCTCGGGGTTCGCCTGTGTTGGCCGCACTGGAGGGACGCTATAGGCGGGCCTTCCCCGTCCGGTCTCGGCGCGGCAACGATCGTGGCTCTGAACGATCACACCAATGACAGTGAAGCGTGACCGTGAGTAATACCGGCCCGAGGTAAAGG
The DNA here is from genome assembly GCF_040675375.1 of Nonomuraea sp. NPDC049607. Classification (NCBI taxonomy): domain Bacteria; kingdom Bacillati; phylum Actinomycetota; class Actinomycetes; order Streptosporangiales; family Streptosporangiaceae; genus Nonomuraea; species Nonomuraea sp. NPDC049607. The sequence goes on along the minus strand of NZ_JBFAOV010000009.1, from coordinate 55,786 downwards.
GGTCGTGCGGAGTGCCTAAACCGGGCATTCGGTGACGACTGGCGCGGGCATCAACCCGGCCATGAGCAAGATTTTTCAGCGCAGGGCACTCCTGCTGGCCGCTGTCGTCCCCGTCGTCCTGGTCGCGGGCTGCTCCTCGGGGAGCAACACGCAGGCGATGAAGGGCGAGGCCAGCCCGGCGACGCCGACCGAGACCATGATGACGCCCACCGAGACCGGCATGGAGTCGCCGACCGCGACCGAGACCACCACCGAGACCGCCACGCCGACGGGCACCGCGCCGGCCGCCACCCAGCCGCGCGCCGCCGTCCAGAACTACTTCAACGCCCTGAAGTCCGGGGACGTGAACCAGATCGTGAAGTCGTTCACCGACGACGCCGTGGTGGCCATGGACGGGGAGGCGACGGCCACGGGCGCGCAGGCCATCCGCACCGTGTTCCAGCAGAAGCTCCAGGACGGCAACGACGTGAAGAACGCCACGCACACCATCGACGAGACGCGCAACATGGGGAGCCAGGACGCCTTCGCGCGCTCGACCAGCAAGCAGGGCGACACCAACTACCGCGAGTTCTTCGTGCTCACGCACCAGGGCAGCCAGTGGCTGATCTCGCGCTTCATGAACAACCAGGGCGGCTGACGGGTCTCGCTCGGAATACGGTAGGGGGGTACCGTGTTGCGGTCGGTGTAGCGAGCGAGAGGACCGGGAGATGGCCGGGTACACCGACGGCAAGCAGGACCACCTCCGGCGGCTGCGCCGGATCGAGGGCCAGGCGCGGGGCATCCAGCGCATGGTGGAGGACGACAAGTACTGCATCGACATCCTGACCCAGGTATCGGCGACGACCAGCGCGTTGCAGTCGTTCGCGCTGTCGCTGCTGGAGGAGCACATGGCGCATTGTGTGGTCGAGGCGGCACGCAAGGGCGGGGCCGAGGCGGAGGCCAAGGTCAAGGAGGCGGCCGACGCCATCGCCCGCCTCGTCCGTTCGTGACGGCCCGCGCGGCCTTCCCGGGGGCGGGTTAGCTTGGGGGACGTGCAGGATCTCTCGCGGTTCCAGAATCCCCGCTTCGCGCAGGCGTACGAGCGCATGAGCGCCGAGTCGGAGCGGCGCGGCGCGGCCGAGCACCGGCGGCGCCTGCTGGCCGGGCTGGGCGGCCGGGTGCTGGAGCTCGGTGCGGGCAACGGGATGAACTTCGCGCACTACCCGGCCACGGTGCGCGAGGTGGTGGCCGTCGAGCCCGAGGACCGGCTGCGCGAGCTGGCCGGCCGGGCCGCGGCCGGTGCGCCGGTGCCCGTGCGGGTCGTGGCCGGGCATGATGCGGACCTGCGGTTCGAGGACGCCTCCTTCGACGCCGTGGTGCTCTCGCTGGTGCTGTGCTCGGTGCCGGACCAGCGGGTGACGCTCGGCGAGGTGTCCAGGGTGCTCAGGCCCGGGGGTGAGGTGCGGTTCTACGAGCACGTGCGCTCCTCGCGGGCCGCCGGCGCGCTGGTGCAGGATCTCGTGACGCCGCTGTGGCGGCGGATGGCTGGCGGGTGCCGGCTCAACCGCGACACCGAGCGCGCCATGACCGACTGCGGGCTGGTGGTCGAGGAGCGCGAACGGTTCGCCTTCCGGCCGTTGCCGTTGTCGCCGAGTATGCCGCACATTCTGGGGCGCGCCAGAAAACCGGCTTGACCGGCCGATCCGAACCTGCGCCAGAAAACCGGCTTGACCGGCCGATCCGAACCTGCGCCAAAAAACCGGCTTGACCCGCCGATCCGAACCTGCGGCAAAAGCCGGTTTGACCGGTTGTCTGGCCGGCCCGAATCTGCGGCACATTCCGGGACGTGCCGGAAACCCGCTTGACCGGCCGGTTTCGTCGCGGTGGCTTTGGCGATAAATCGGGAAATATGGGCTTTTGTTGTTGTGCGCGTTATTGTGCTGCGGTGTCGCCGGGGATGCGCGGAGTGATGCGACGCTGATCCACCAACGCCAGATAGACCGCGAACGCCCCTTGCGCCCACATCCCGGCCTGCTGCGCGGTCAGCCGGACCTCCTCGCCCTCATGCGTGACGATCAGATAACCGCCCGGCGCGCGTCGCCAGGCCACCAATACGTTCTCGTAAACCAGAACGTCGAGCATCGCGGTCAGATATTCGCCTCCGGTGGCGGACACGGCGTAAGCCTCCTCGCCCCTCGCCGAATTCTCGCCCTGATTCGTGCTGACTCCATTGTGCTCGCCGTACCGGAAATTGTCGCACCCGACTGGCAGGGTTTCCGGCACGACCACCCCGAGGCCGTCACCCGGCTGGGCGTGATCGACGTCATCCCCCGGCTCGACCTGTGGTCGTCGCTGCGCGGCGCCGCCGGGGTCCTCGCCTCTCACCTCTACTTCCTCGCCCAGCCTCCCGGCCTGCCCGAGCGCATGATCGAGGCCGATCCCGACCTGTTCTTCGGCCACTTCCTCGACCTGTGGTCGGCCGGCCCCGGCACGGTCCCGCCCGACGTGCGCGCCGCCTACCTGGCGGCCTGCCGCACCCCCTCGGCCATCCGCGCGATCTGCGCCGACTACCGCGCCGGCGCCTTCGACGACGTGGCCCACGACCAGGCCGACCGCGCCGCGGGCCGCCTGATCGCGGCTCCCACGCTGGCCGTCTGGCAGGACCCGGGCGGCCATGCCCTGCCCTTCGACCCGGCGGCCGTCTGGCGTTCCTGGGCCCCTGACCTGCGCACCCTCGTCCTGCCTGGTGGTCACTTCCTGCCCGAGTCCCAGCCGGAGGCCGTGGCCGAGGCGATCGGCGAGCTGCTCCTCTGATCGGCGGGTGGAACCTGGCGGGGCCGGGCGGTGTATGGGGTGCGGAGGTGCACGATGACGAGAGCTCTTGTCGTACTGATGGTTGCGGCCGTTGTGCCGACCGTCCGGCTGTCCGTCGTGTCGGCGGTTCGGGTGGTCGCCGTGGTGGCTGTTGTGCTGGCCGCTCTGGCGGCGTCCGTCCGGTGGGAGGCTCCGGCCTTCGCGTCCGTACGCGGGGGATGGGCGGTGACCTACCTCGATCCGCCGCCGACGGAGTTCGCGGGCGGGACTCCGTACACGGTGGGGTTCTGGGTGTTGCAGCACGGCACGCATCCGTACGTGGGCAGGCTCGACCCCGTCGGCCTGCGCCTCACCCGTGCCGACGGCAGGACCGTCACCTTCCCCGGCACCCCGCTCCCGGAGGCCGGCCACTACGCCACCTCGGTGGTCGTGCCGGACGGGGTGTGGAAGGTGACGGGCGTCCAGGGCTGGTTCGAGCCTTATGCGGTGGGGACGCTCACGGTTCCGGGGCGGCTGGTGGTCGACCCGGTGCCGCCGGACAGGGTGGCGACGTTCGGCGGGGGAGGGGAGGACCCTTGGGGCGCGGTCCGGCCACCGGGGTTCCCTGCGGGCAAGACCGCGCCCGTGTTGACGAGGGGCGAGGCGGAGACCGAAGGAAGCGCGACCACCGGGGGCCCGTCCGCGCAGGTTCCGTCCGGGCAGGTTCCGTCCGGGCAGGTTCCGTCCGTGGAGGCTCCGGGCGCCGGGGCTGCGGGGCGTGAGGGGTCGGCCGGTGGGGTTCTGGGGGGTGAGGTTCCGGCGTACGCGCTGCTGCCGGCGGCGGTGGGCGGCGCCTTGGTGATGCTCTTGGCGTTACGCCTGCCTCGTCCGGTGGGCAGGTCCCGCCGTCCCGGTTCGAATGCTGAGGATCCTCCCGGTGCGGATGGCTCGACGGAGACCCTCACCATCGGACGCTGACCTCGACCTCGACCTCGACCCCGGCTCTGGTCGGCGGGCTGCGCCGGGTGCGGGCGCGCTCGCCGAGGGGCCGTCGTGTTTGGGCTGGTGAGGGGGGTGTTCGTAGGTGGATGTCGGTCGTGGGGAAGGTGGTTCTCGGTTGCTACGGTGATGAGCAGGTTGTTCTGATCTTCGGGGCTCTGCGGCAGGTGAGAGCGGTGGGCGCTGTGCTGGGGCTCGTGGCGCTGCTCGCCGCCGGGGTCGCCGGGGTGTATCTGGCCTCCCTGGTCCTGTCGCCTCGGGGAGTCGTGCGGGTGGGGCCGTTCCTGTCCGGGGCGCGGGCGCGGGAGCACGCCGTCTCGCGCTTCCACGTCCGCTGGTACGCCATGACGCTGGTCTTCCTGGCCTTCGACATGGAGATGGTCTTCATGTACCCGTGGGCGCTCGTGGTGGCCGAGGTGGGGGTCCCGGCGGTGGTGGAGATGTTCGCCTTCCTGGGGCTCCTGCTGGTCGGGGTGCTGTACGCGTGGCGGGAAGGGGCGTTCCGGTGGGCCTGAGGGGGTGGCTCCTTCGGCAGGCGGCGCTTCGGCCCCGGGTGCTCGTCGTCGCCTCCCCGTACGGGACGTGGGCGCGGCTGCTGGTGGAGGCGGAGGTGGGCCGTCGTGGCTGGCCGGTGGCTGTGTCTCCGGCGGAGGCGAGCTTGGTGGTGGTGTGCGGGCGTCCGGGGCCGGAGCTGGCGGGGGCCGTACGGGGGGTCTGGGGGGCCGTTCCGGTCCCGAGGGCGTTGGTGGGACTGCCGCCGGACGTCTCGGGTGGTGAGGTCGTGGCCGCGTTGGACGGGGCGGTTCGCGTCCTGGGGGATGAGCGGGGGCAGTGGGAGGACGCCCGTGACATGGCCTCGGGTTCGTCCGGGGACGGCGCGGGCGAACCGCCCATGGCTGAGCGAGGGGCCGATCGGGACGGGCTGAAGCTGGATCGGCTGCATGTTCCGTTGGGGCCCGTACTCGTGGACTGGCCTGCTGGGCTGGTGGTGGAGACCGTCCTGCAAGGGGATGTGATCCAGGAGGCGCAGGTGAGGGCCCTTCCTGCCGAGGTCGCGCGGGGTGCGTTCTGGGAAGCGAGGCCGGGGGAGCGCCGGGAGGAGACGCGGCGGCGTACGGCGGCGGCCCGTCTGGACAGCCTCGGCAGGCTGCTCGGCGTGGCCGGGTGGCCGGCCGCCGCGAGAGAGGCCCGTCGTCTGAGGGATCGCCTGCTCGCGGGCGCCGTCGATGACGGGGACAGGCGTCGGTGCGTCCGGTTCACGCGGCGGGTGCGTCGGTCGTGGGTGCTGCGGTGGATGCTGCGCGGCGCGGGCCAGATCGGCCCCGACGCCCCGAGACAGCTTCAGGGGGACGCCCTGGATCGCCTGCACCGGTGGCTCGACGAGATCGAAGCCATGGTCGGGGTGGCGGAGCCCGGGGAGGTGGGTGAGCGTGACGGGGGTTCCAGGGTGGTGAGGGAGTGGGGTGGGCGCGAAGGGAGCGTCGGGGCCTTCGGCGGCGGGAGGGGGTCGGTGGGTGAGGTGCTGGCGTTGTTGCCGGGTCTTCTGGTCGGTGCCGAGCTCGCCGTGGCACGGCTGATCGTGGCCGGTCTCGATCCGGACCTCGACCGACTTCCAGCGGGGGCGGAGGCCGGAACGCGGGACGGGTGAGTCCGGGCGGGCAGCCGGCGAAGGGGTGCTGATGGCAGCGGGGGTGATGGCCTTGGGGATGGCGGTGTTGGTGTGGGGGGCGGCGGCCTTTGACGCGGCGCTCGGTGGGGCCCGGGGGGGCCGGGGGGTGGCGGGGGCGCCGTTCAGGGAGGGGGCGCGGTTGGTGGTGCAGCAGCGGCGGCGGACGGATCGGGCCGACGTCCTGCTCACCCGGGCCGGGGTCGTGGTGTTGCCGCTGGCCGCGTTGCTGGCCGCCGTCGTCCTGCCGGTCGGGGGTGCGCCGGTGCTGGACATGGGCGCGGGGGTGGTGTGGTTCAACGCCATGGAGGTGTGCGTCTGGGGGGCTCTGTGGCTGGTCGGATGGGGGGTCAACGCCGTGTGGCCGCTGGTCGGCGGCTACCGGTTCCTGGCCCAGGGCATGGCGTACGAGCTGCCGCACATGTTCGTGCTGATCACCGCGGGCGTGGGGGCGGGGTCGTTGCGGTTCGCGGACGTCGTGGCGGCGCAGCGGGGGTTGTGGTTCGTGGTGTGGATGCCGGTCGCGTTCGTGGTCTATCTCGTCTCGGCGGTGGCGATGGCGTTCTGGGGGCCGATGGGGCAGCCGGTCGGCCGGGACGTGTGCGGCGGCGTGCCGGGCGAGCTGGGCGGGCCGGACCGGCTGGTCTTCCTGGCCGGACGGTACGCGCTGCTGGTCGTGGCGGCGGCCGGGGCGGTGCCGTTGTTCCTCGGGGGCGCGGCGGGGCCCGTGCTGCCCGGCTGGGGCTGGGGGCTGCTCAAGACCGTGGCGGTGCTGGCCGTGCTGGTGGTGGTCAGGCATCGGGTGCCGGTTGTGCGGATGGATCGGTTCGTGCAGTTCTCGTGGGTGGTGCTGATCCCGCTCACGCTCCTGCAACTGCTGGTCGTCGCGATGGCGGTGCTGCCGTGAGCGGGGCGTTCTGGGGGCTGGCGGTCGTCGCGGTGGCGGGTGGGGTGGCGGTGTTCGTGGTGGACTCGATGGCGCGGGCGACGTTCGCGCTGCTGGTCTCCTTGCTGGCCGTGGGCGGGACGCTGCTGCTGATCGACCTGGAGTACCTGGGGGTGCTGGTCGTCCTCATGATGGTCATGGAGATGCTGGTCATGGCCATCTTCATGATCATGTACATGATGAACCCGGCCGGGCTCATGCCGATGAAGATGGTGCACAACCGGCGGGGCGCGGCGGCCATCGCCGGGACGGTGTTCGTCCTGCTGGCGGCCGGGGCGCTGCTCGCGGCCCCGCCGAGCCGGCGCGGACGGCCGCCGGCCGACCCCACGCACGCGCTCGGCCTGTCCCTGATGGGGCCGAAGATGCTGGTCATGATGGTCGTCGGGGTGTCCATCCTGGCGACGATGATCTCGGCCGTGCTGCTGGCCACCCACCGGGGACGGTACGACCGGTGACGCTCCAGGCCTTCCTGCTGCTGGCCGCCGCCCTGTTCTCCGTCGGCCTGTACGGCGTCCTGTCCCAGCAGTCGATCGTCATGCTCATGATGGGCCTCGAACTCATGATCAACGGCCTGATCGCGGCCGGCGGCGCCTTCTGGTACCACGTCGCCCCGGCAGCCGCGGACGGCCAGGTCCTCGTCCTGGTGGCGGTCACCGTGATGGCGCTGGAGATGGCGATGGGCTTCGCGGTCACCACGGCCGTCTTCCGCGCCCGCGACGTGGACATGACCGACGCCGCGGGAGACCTCAAAGGATGAGCCCGTCCCTGTGGCTGCTGCCCGCGCTGCCCGCCACCGCCGGCGCGCTCCTGATCCCGGTACGCCGCGCCGCCCCCGCCCTGTCCGTCGCCACGGCCGCCGCGACGCTCGGGCTGGCCGTGCACGCGGCGGTGACCAGGCCCTCGGCGACGGCCCGGTTGATCTTCGGCGAAGGGCTGGCCGTGGACGGGCTCTCGGCGGTCATGGTGGTCACCGTGGCGGCGGTCGGGCTGGCCGTGCTGGTGTTCGCGGCCGGGGAACGGCGGTCGGGGCGCTTCCACGGGCTCATGCTGATCTTCCTGGGCGCGATGCTGGCGACGGTGACCGCGACGGACCTCGTCCTGCTGCTGATGGGCTGGGAGGTCATGGGGGCGATGTCGTACGCGCTGATCGGCTACCGGTGGCGCGACCGGGAGCACGTACGGTCCGGCGCCGTCGCCTTCGTCACCACCCGGGCCGGCGACCTGGGCCTGTACGTCGCCTCCGGCGCGGCGCTGGCCGGCGGCGGCGGGCTGGCGCTCGCCGGGCTGCCGGGGCTGCCGCCGCCGTGGCGCGACCTGGTGGCGGGCGGGGTCGTGCTGGCGGCGCTGGGCAAGTCGGCGCAGGGGCCGTTCGCGTTCTGGTTGTCGCGGGCGATGGTGGGCCCGAGCCCGGTCTCGGCCTTCCTGCACGCGGCGACCATGGTGGTGGCGGGGGCGTACCTGCTGATGCGGCTGCACGCCCTGCTCGCGGTCACCGGCTGGGCGGCGGCGGTGGTGGCCTGGACGGGGGCCGTGACGGCGCTGCTGCTCGGGCTGGTGGCGGTGGCGCAGCGGGACCTCAAGCAGCTCCTGGCCGCCTCGACGTGCGCGCAGGTCGGGTTCATGGTGCTGGCGGCCGGGGTGTCGGCGGTGTCGGGCGGGGCGGCCCACCTGGTCGCGCACGCGGCGGTCAAGAGCCTGCTGTTCCTCGCGGCGGGGGCCTGGCTGGCGGCGCTCGGCACCAAGGACCTGGCCGGGCTGCACGGCGCGGCGCGGCGGTTCCCGCTGGTGGGGGTGGTGTTCGCGGTGGGGGCGGCGGTCTTGGCGGGGGTGCCGCCGCTGTCGTTGTGGGTGACGAAGGACGCCGTCCTCGCCGGGGTCGGGCAGCCGGGCCTGCGCGTGGTGGCGTTCGCGGCGGGGTTGGTGGCCGCCCTGTACGCGGGGAAGGCGCTGGCCGAGGTCTGGCGACCCGCCGACACGGCGACCGCGACCGGGACCGCGACCGGGGCCGGGGCCGGGGCAGGGACCGGGACCGGGGCCGGGGCCGAGCGGCGGGCCTCGGGTGGGGTGGCGGGGGCGGAGCTGCTGCCGCTGCCGGTGCTCGCCCTGGTGGCGGCCGGGTTCGGGGTGGTCGGGCTGCCCGCGGTGCACGGCTGGTGGTCCCGGCTGGTCGGAGATCCGGGCGCGCCCGGCCTCACCGCGGGTGAGCTGGCCCTGTCCGGGATCCCGGCGCTCGCCCTGGTGACCGCCGCGATCGCGGTGCGGCCCGGGACGTCCGCGTTTCCGTACGCGGGCGGGGTGTTCGGGCGGTGGCTGGGGTTGGAGAGGGTGGCGCGGGGTGTGGTGTGGGGGCCGCTGCTGGGGGCGGCGCGGTGGGTGGCGTGGTTCGACGAGCGGGTCGTGCAGGGTGCGGTCGAGGCCGTCGCGCGGGCGGGGCTGGGGGCCGCGCGGCTGGCCGGGAGCCCGTTCGAGGCAGGGCTGGACGACCTCGTACGGCGGGCCGGCGGCGCCGTACGACGCCTCGGCGGGCTGGCCAGACGCCCTCAGACCGGGCAGGTCCACACCTACTTCGCCCAGGCCGTCGTCGCCCTCGTCGTTCTGGCCGTCGTGTTCGCGATCGTGAGGTGAGGCGTGCTCAACGTCGTCGTGTTCCTGCCGCTGGCCGCCGCCGCCCTGCTCGTCCTGCCGGGCGTCACCGCGCGCGCGGCCGGCCGGATCTGGCTGGCCGCCTCCGCCGCCGACCTGGCCCTGGTCATCACCCTGTGGACCGGGTACGGAGGCGGCCTGGCGTACGAGACCAGGGTGCGCTGGATCCCCACGGCGGGCGCCGGCTACCACGTCGGCGTGGACGGCCTGTCGCTCCCGCTGATCGCCATGACCGCGGTGCTGTTCCTGCTCTGCGCCGTCCAGTCGCTGCGCGAGCCCACCAGGCCCAAGGCGTACGCGGCGCTGTTCCTGTTCCTCCAGACCGTCTCGACCGGGCTGTTCGCGGCGCTCGACCTGCTGCTGTTCTTCGTCTTCTTCGACCTGTCCATCGTCGGCATGTACTTCGTGATCGTCGGCTGGGGGCACGGCGACCGGGCCAGGTCCGCGCTGACGTTCTTCCTCTACACGTTCCTGGGCTCGCTGGCGCTGCTGCTCGGGTTCATCGGCCTGTACCTGGCCGCCGACCCGCACACCTTCGACCTTGCCGACCTCACCCGCCGCCCGCCGGACGCGGGCGCGGCGGTGCTGCTCGCGATCGGGATCGGCCTGGGGGTCAAGACGCCGGTCGTGCCCGTGCACACCTGGCTGCCGCCCGCGCACACCGACGCCCCGGCCGCGGGCTCGGCCATCCTCGCCGGGGTGCTGCTCAAGATGGGCACGTACGGGCTGGCCCGCATCGCCGTGCCGCTGCTGCCCGGCCCGTGGCGCTCGTACGCCTGGCTGGTCATCCTGATCGGCCTGGTCAGCGTCCTGTACGGCGCCCTGGTCGCGCTCGCCCAGGAGAACCTCAAACGGCTGATCGCCTACACCTCGGTCAACCACATGGGCTACGTCGTCCTCGCCCTGGGCGCCGCCGGGCTGGCCGGCGGGCCGGCGCGGGCCAAGGAGCTGGCGGTCACCGGCGCGGTCACCCAGATGGTCAGCCACGGCCTGGTCACCGGCGCGCTGTTCCTGATCACCGGCGTGCTGTGGGACCGCGCGGGCGGCTACGCCCTCGGCCGGTACGGCGGCATCGCCGGACGGGCCCCCGTGCTGGCCTGGCTCACGGCGGTGGCGGCGTTCGCCTCGCTCGGGCTTCCGGGACTGTCCGGGTTCATCGCGGAGTTCCAGATCTTCACCGGGGTGATCGGCTCGGGGGCCGTGGTCGCGGGCGCGCTGTCCGTCGTCGGCATCCTGATCACCGCGGCGCTGTTCCTGCGGGTGCTGCAACGCGCGTTCCTCGGCGAGCCGGGCGAGCTGACGCCGCGGGTCACCGACGTGCGGCCGCGCGAGCTGGCCGCGATCGCCCCGCTGCTCGTCCTGTCGCTGCTCATCGGCCTGGCCCCGCGCCCGCTGCTCGACCTGATCGAGCCCGCCGCCCGCGCCGTCGTCGCCCTGGCGGGCCGATGACCGCACCCCATGGCGGCGCGGCGGTCACCGGCCTGCTGCCGGAGGTCCTGATGCTGGCGGGAGCCGTGGCGGCGCTGGTCGCGGGGCTGTTCGTGCCGCGCCACCGGCAGCGCGTGGCCGCCTGGATCTGCATGGCGGCGCTCGCCGGGGCCATCGCGGCGAGCGCCGACGCCCTGCGCCGCCCCGCCGCCCTCGCCTTCGACGCCTACGCCGTCGATCCGCCGACCGGCGCGGCCCGCCTGACCGTCTGCCTGGCCACCCTGCTCAGCGTGTGGCTCGCCACCGGACGGGCCAGGGGGAACAGCAGGGAGACCGAGCTGTACACGCTGATGGTGCTGGCCGCGCTGGGGTCCGTCCTCATGGCGGGGGCCGACGACCTGCTCGTGCTCGTGGCGGCGTACCTGCTGGCGAGCATCCCGGCGTACGCGCTGGCGGGCTTCGCCAAGGACGCGTCCGGCACGGAGGCGGCGCTCAAGTACTACCTGATGGGCGCCTTCCTCGGCGTGCTCATGCTGGCCGGGGTCACCCTCGTGTACGGCTGGTCCGGCGCCACCGCCTACCCCGCCGCGCGGGCCCCGGCCGTGGGCGCGGTGCTGCTGCTGGCCGGGCCGCTGTTCAAGGCCGGGGGAGCGCCCGCGCACTTCTGGGTGCCCGACGTCACCGAGGGCACGTCGGCGCCGGTGGCGGCGTTCGTCACCACGGTGCCCAAGATCGGGGCGCTGGTGGCGCTGTACCGGCTGGCGACGACGGTGCTGGACGAGCCCGCGCTGCTCGCCGTGCTGGCCGCCGGCACGATGACGCTGGGCAACCTGGCCGCCTTCCAGCAGGAGAACGTACGGCGGCTGCTGGCGTACTCGACGGTGAGCCAGGCCGGTTACCTGCTGGTCCCGGTCGCGGTGGCGGGACGCACCGGCCTGGCCGCGCCCGCGCTGCTGTTCTACCTGGCCGCCTACGCGGTGACGAACCTGGGCGCGTTCGCCGTCGTGGTCGCCACCGGGGCCGAGCGGCTGCGGGACTACGCGGGGCTCGGCCGGCGGTCGCCGTGGACGGCGTTCGCGCTGGTGGTCTGCCTGCTGGGGCTGGTCGGGACGCCGCCGACCGCCGTGTTCGCCGGGAAGCTGCTGATGTTCGCGGCGGCCTGGGACGGCGGGTACGCCTGGCTCGCGGTGGTCGCCGCCGCCAACACGGTCGCCAGCCTCTTCTACTACCTGCGCTGGATCCGCCCGGTCTTCGCCGCGGAGGGCCCGGCGCGGCCCGCCGTGCCGAGCCCGGTCGCGCAGGTGTGCGCCGCCGCCTCGATCCTGCTGGGCCCGGCCGCCGGGCTCGCCGTGCTGATCGCCCGCTGACCGTCCGCTGCGACGGGCGCGCGGGTCACAGGTCGCTCTCCTGGACGTCGAGGATGGCGACCGCGACCTCGACCGCCCTGGCCGCGTCGCCCGCCTCGATCGCCTCCAGCAGGTCGTCGTGCGACGGGTCGGGCGCCAGCGCCGCCTGCTCCTTGTCCCTGACGCTCTCGCGCAGCGCGTCGCGCATGCTGCGGTAGAGGTCGGCCAGCAGCGGGTTGTGCGCCGCGTCGGCCACCAGCAGGTGGAAGTCGGCGTCGGCGTCGGCGAACCCGTCGAGGTCGCCGGTGCGCGCGGCCGACCCGCGGCGGGTCAGCGCCTCGCGCATCGCGGCCACGTCGTCGCCGGTGCGCTTGACCGCCGCCAGCCGGGCGGCCACCAGGTCGAGCCCGCGGCGCACGTCGATGATGTCCATCGCGGTCGCCCGGTCTAGCCGCCGGCGCAGCGCCACCTGCGACTCGTCGGTGGCGGTCACGTACGTGCCGTCGCCCTGCCTGGTCTGCAGCAGCCCGGCGTGGGCCAGCACCCGCACCGCCTCGCGCACCGACAGCCGGCTCATGCCGAGGCTCTCGGCGAGCCGGCTCTCGGACGGGATCTTCGTCCCGACCGGCCACGCCCCGCTGCCGATCTCCCTGCGCAGCTCCTCGATGGCGGAGTCGACGAGGGAGGTCCGCGCGACGTTACGCATGCGATCCCTTCCGTCCCGGTGGGCCTCCAGCCTAGAGGAGGGCGGCGGCCAGCCGCTCGATCGTCTCGCGTCCCTCCAGCGGTGTCAGCCAGGCGGCCGGCAGCGCCGCCGCGCCGCGCACGGCGCCCACCAGGTTGCCGCAGACCGAGCCGGTGGAGTCGCTGTCGCCCGAGTGGTTGACCGACAGCAGCAGCGCCCGCTCGGGCGACGGCTCGGCCAGGGCGCAGTAGACGCCGATGGCCAGCGCCTCCTCGGCCACCCAGGCGCCGCCCAGCGACTCGACCCGCTCGGGGGAGTGCGGGCCGGACGCGGCCAGGTCGAGCGCCGCGCGCAGGGCGCCGGACGTCTCCTCGTGCCGCGGCCGACCGGCCAGCAGGCCGAGGGCGTGGTGGACGGCGTCCTCCAGGGGCTCGCCGGTCATCACGCGGGCGACGATCGCGGCGAACGCGCCCGCGGCCAGGTAGCCCGTCGGGTGGCCGTGGGTGATCTGCGCGCAGACCGCCGCCAGCTCGAACGCGGCGCCCGCGTCGTACGGCGCGAGCAGGCCGAACGGCGCCGAGCGCATGACCGTGCCGCAGCCCTTGGAGCCGGGGTTCACCGGGCCGGGTGTGCCCAACGGCGACGGGCCGGGGAAGGGCCGGCGCAGCCCGGACAGGCAGGCGTTGCCCGGGGCCCGCCGCGAGTACAGCCAGCCCTCCTCGCGCAGCGCGCCGGTCCGGTGGGGACGGTCGCCGGGCGGGGGCGCCCGGTGCTCCTGGGTGTCGAGCCAGCGCAGGTACGCCTGCCGCACCCCGCCGGGCGTCGGATCGCGGGTCAGCGCCTCGACGGTGAAGAGGGTCATCTGGGTGTCGTCGGTGACGAGCGCGCTCGTGCCCCGCCAGGTGGCGACATATCCGGTGATGCCGTCCTGGCCGTGATGCCGGCGGATCTCCCGCAGCGACTCGAACTCGATGGGCGCCCCGAGCGCGTCGCCGATCGCGCCGCCGAGCAGGCAGCCCCGGATCCGGTCCTGTACGTCCATAGCTGGGATCTTGTCAGCTTTGGGGGCGGGTGAGAGATTGCGGGGGAAATCTAGACACTTGTCACGGAGGTCACGCGTGCCACAATTACGCCCGGCCCTCTTCGCGGTCGCCCTCACTCTGGCGATCGCGACCCCGGCACAAGCCGCTGCCGGACCCACGATCACCGTCAAGGACGGCCGGACGCAGCCGGTCTTCTCCTACGCCGACGCCGTCCGCGAGCACGTGTACGTCGAGTCCACCGTGGACAGCGACCTCGACGGCGCGCTCGACAGGGTCAGGGTGGACATCATCCGTCCCAAGGAGTCCGGTCCGGGCCTCAAGGTGCCCGTGATCATCGACGAGAGTCCGTACTACGACAACTCCGGGCGCGGGAACGAGGGGGAGCGCAAGCAGTACGACGCCTCCGGCAACGTCACGAAATTCCCCCTGTTCTACGACAACTACTTCGTCCCGCGCGGCTACGCCGTCCTCAACGTGGACATGCTCGGCACCACCAGGTCCGACGGCTGCCCCGACATGGGCGGCAAGGCCGACGTACTGGGCGGCAAGGCGGTCATCGACTGGCTGAACGGCCGCGCCAAGGCGACCAGGGCCGACGGCACCCCGGCCGTGGCCGACTGGACCACCGGCAAGGCCGCCATGATCGGCAAGTCGTACGACGGTACGCTCGCCAACGCCGTGGCTGCCACCGGCGTCGAGGGCCTGAAGACGATCGTCCCCATCTCGGCCATCAGCTCCTGGTACAAGTACCAGCGCTCGAACGGCGTGGTCTACAACTACGACTACGCCTCCTGGCTGACGAACTACGTCGACACCGACCCCGAGGCCAAGTGCCAGGCCGTCCGCGACCGCATGGACGCCGAGGACGGCGACGACACCGGTGACTACAACGCCTTCTGGAACGAACGCGACTACCTCAAGGGCCTGCTCGGCGACGCCTCCAAGGTCAAGGCCAGCGTCTTCGTCGTGCACACCGTCAACGACCTCAACGTCCGGCCGGACAACTTCTCCGCCTGGTGGCAGGCCCTGGCCCAGCGGAACGTGCCGCGCAAGATCTGGGTCGGCCAGTACCAGCACGTGGACCCGTTCGACTTCGAGGGCCGCAGGGACCTGTGGGTGGACACCCTGCACCGCTGGTTCGACTACTGGCTGCACGGCGTCCGCAACGGGATCACGAACGAGCCCCGCGCCGACGTGCAGCTCGGCCCGGCGCAGTGGACCACCCAGCGCGACTGGCCGGCCCCGTACGCGCTCAAGGCCGTGCTGCGGCCCGCCGCCGACGGCTCGCTCGGCCTGCTCAAGGCCCGCGGGAACAGCACCGCCACCTTCACCGACCTCGCGCTGAGCGAGAACGAGATGGTGGCCGACGTCGGCACGGCGCAGCCGGGCCGCGCGGCCTTCACCACCGGAGCGCTCCCGCTCGACCTGCGCCTGTCCGGCGTCCCCACCGCCGACCTGCGGGTCAAGCTCGACAAGCCCACCGCCAACCTGACCGCCCTGCTCGTCGACTTCGGCGAGGACACCCGCGTCGACTGGCGGCGCGGCCAGGGCGTCACCACGCTCACCGAGGAGGATTGCCACGGCGAGAGCACCGCGGCCGACGACGCCTGCTACAAGAAGGTGACCACGAACGTGGCCACCCGCCCGCTGGAGATCGTCGCCCGCGGCTGGATCGACGTCCAGAACCGCGACTCGCTCAGCCAGGCCCGGCCGCTGCCCGTCGGCACGTACGGGACGGTCAAGTGGCTGACGCTGCCGCAGGACTACACGTTCAGGAAGGGGCACCGGATCGGCCTGGTGCTGGCCGGGACCGACACCACCTACACCAGTGAGGAGGGCACCGGCGCGACCGTCACCGTCGACCTGGCCGGCAGCAGCGTGGCCGTGCCGTTCGTGCTCGGGACGCCGCTGACCGACGTGCCCAAGGACGGCGCCACGTTCAGGGGACCGCGGCAGCTCGACCTGCCGGAGCCCGAGCCCGGGTTCCAGTTCTTCTAGCCGCGCGTGAGGCCCCGGCGCGTCCGGGGCCTCATCGGCAGTTGCTCCAGTGGACGCCGCGCTCGGCGTCCAGCCGCCGTACGCCCTTGTCCCTGGCGATCGTCCAGCTCACCGGCAGGGTGAGCGTGCCGCCGGCGGTCGCCGTGCCGCCGGTGCGCAGGCCGTCGCCGGTGGCGCGGGCCGTCCAGACGATGGTGATCCGGCCGCGCCGCACGTCGGGCCCTCCGGGGCAGCCGGGCCGCGACCGCGGGTCCGTGACCCGGAACGTCGTGCCGTCCACGACGATGCCGCGCGTGCCGGTGGCCGAGACGACGCGGCAGGTCCCGGTGCACGACAGGGAGAACGACCCGGCGCGCCCGGACCCCAGCGAGACCGACCGGGGGGACACCCGGGCCGTGGGCGGGTCCGGTTTCGGCAGTTCGACCTTCCTGTCCTGGGACGACAGGCCGGAGCCGGCGGCCGGGCCGATCGCGGCCGTCCAGCGCGTGGGCGTCTCGGCCGGGAGGCTCGACTGCGCCGCCGTCCTGGTGACCGTCGTCGCGGGGTGGGCGCGGGCGTTGAGCACGGCCCAGACCAGGCCCACCACCAGCAGGCCGACGCCCAGGAGCAGGCCGAGCCTGGCCACCGCGCGGATCGGGGCCTCGGCCTCCTGCTCGGGCTCCTCGGGCTGCTCGCGCCAGAACTCCTGCCAGGGCGCCTCGCCGTCGAGCCGGTCGAGGGCGCCGGGCTCGCCGTTCCAGCCGATGCCGCCGTACCGGATGATCATGGCGCCGGGCGGGGCGGCGGCGCCGTCGCCGCCGCTCTCACCGGCAGCTCCACCGGCAGCTCCACCGATGGGGCCACCGACGGCGTTGCCGTTGGCCGTGCCGTTGACGACGGTGCCGCTCAGGCCGCCTTCGGCGCGGTCGCCGTAGACGAGTTTGTCGCCCGGCGAGCCGCGGAAGGGCCGGGTGCGGCTCGTCGGGGTGAACGGGTGCCGCCCGCGCGCCGCCGGTCCCGGAGGCTCCTGGTCGGCGGCGGCCGCGCCCGCCGCCGACCAGGGCTTTCCCGGTGTCGCCGTCGTGGGGTCGGCGACCGGGGTCATCGGCGTTGCCTCCACGCCCGGCGGGGCCCCGAGGGGCTCCACCAGGGTGCGTGCCTGCACGGGGAAGCCGTCAGCCCGCCAGAAAGGTGCGTCGGCGGGCAGCGGCTGCGCCGAGGCGAGCCGGGTGGGCAGTGTGCCGGGCAGCGCCGCGATCGGCAGCCGGCGCAGCAGCGTGGCGGCCGACATGGTGCGGGGCGCGGCCCGGCAGGCGGCGCAGCCCTGGATGTGACGGCTGATCCGGGCGCGGGCCCGCCGCCCCGGCGAGGTGACCCAGGCCGCCACCCGCGTGGTCAGATCAGGACATCCCGTACGGCCGCGCGCGGCGATGATCGCGGCGAACCAGCCCTCCAGCCCGTCGGACGCCCGCGTCACGACGGCCCGGACCTCGTCCCGGGTCAGGCTGAAGACGGTGGCCAGCTCGGCGTCGGACAGGCCGTGGCGCAAGGACAGGTCGAGCAGCTCGCGCAGCGGCCGGTCGAGGGAGAGCAGCGCCTCGGGCAGCAGCTCCGACATCCGGCCGGGACGCGACCACGAGCCGATGCTGGCCGGCTTGGCCACGAACGCGCGATGGGCGCGGGCCAGGGCGTAGAGCCAGGGCCGGTGCAGGGCGGGGTCGGGCAGCCGGCCCGCGTAGAGGTGGGCGGACACCAGCGCGCCCGCGACCGCCTGCTCGGCGTCGCCCGCGGCCAGCTCGGTGCGGCAGTAGTCGTAGAGGCCGGAGCCGTGCGTGTCGCACAGCTCGCGGATGGACTGGCGCGCTTCGTCCGAGAGCGTTCGCCACATGCGGTGTCACACCTCCTCAGCGGTGTCTCAGACGGGCCGGGCTCCGCCGGTGGATCCGGGAACGGTGTCGAGCAGCGAGGCCTGCGCGAGATAGGCCCGCGTGGCCTCCGGGTCGCCGGCGATGGCCCGCAGCCCGGCCATCGCCGCGGCCAGCCGGGCGCTGTCGCGCTCGCGCACGCCGGCCGGCCGCGTCCCGCCGCGCGGCATCACCCGCTGCAGCAGCACGGACCGCCGCCGCCACGCCCACGCCTCCAGCGCGGTGGGCGGCGCGAAACCGCCGAGCACGGCCGCGATCACCTGGCCGACCTCGGCGGCGTCGTGGATGCCGGCGTTCATGTTGAGGCCGCCGACCGTGGAGGTCAGGTGGGCGGCGTCGCCGACGAACAGCACCCGTCCGCAGCGGTAGGAGGTCAGCACGCCCCTGGACAGCCCGAACCGGTCGGCCCCGGTCACGTGGATGGGCCCGCTCGCCCCCGGCAGGGCGCGGCGGACCAGCATCGAGACGTTGGGCGAGGACAGCGGCTCGGTGGCGTCGCAAGGGATCCTGAAGATGATCCGCCAGTGGTCGGGCAGCGCGAGCAGCGTGCACGACTGCTGCACGTCGCGGACGTGGGTGAGCGGCGCCAGGCTCGGCAGCAGCCGGTCGAGCGGCGAGTCGGTGAACACCCGCAGCGCCTGTGTCGGGTAGGCCGACCGGGGGAAGGGCAGCCCGAGCGAGCCGCGTACCGTGCTGTGGCCGCCGTCGGCGGCGATCATGTACCGGGCCCGCGTCCAGGTGTGGCCGACGCGGACCCGGATGCCGGTGCCCCCCTCGGAGACCCCGTCGACGCGCGTGCCGAAGCGCACGTCGACGTCGGGGTAGGCGTTCAGGGCCGCGAGCAGCAGCGGGATGAGCGCGGCCTGGTCGGCGTGGAGCTTGAACGGGTGCTTGGTCAGGCCGTTGAGCCGGTTCATGCCCATCTCGGCCAGCACGATCCCCGAGCGGTCACGCCACTGCACCCGGTCGACCACGCGGCCCTTGGCGACGAGTTGCGAGGCCACGCCCAGCTCGTCGAGCAGGTCGAGCGTGGCCGGGTGGAAGGTGCAGGCCCGCGCCTGCACGGCGAGCTCGTTCTCCCGTTCCAGCACGGTGACCGGGATCCCGGCCCTGGCCAGCGAGAGCGCCGCGGTCAGCCCCGCCGGGCCGGCCCCGACCACGATGACGCCGTTCATGCGGGGCGCCTCCCCTGTTCCGCCATGTGGCGGCGGTAGGGCACCCGGCTGAGCGTGACGTGCTCGCCGATGGCCCGCGACAGGGCCCACCAGGCGGTGCAGAGGTTGGACGTGAGCAGCGTGCGGTCGTTGCCGGCGCTGAGCGGCCCGAGCACGGGCAGCGTGGCCATGCCGGTGCCGGTGAACAGCAGCACCGCGTCGCCGGGCACCTCGGCCCGCTCGACCTGAGTGATCAGCTCGGCCGGGGTGACCGCGTAGGAGGAGTAGCCGCCCTTGGCGGCCCGCACCTGGACGACCTGCGTGACGTTGAGCCCCGCCGTCTTCCAGAAGCGCTCGGCCAGCTCGGTCAGCCACGGCTGGTACGGCGAGACCAGCACGATGTCGCTCGCGCCGACGTGCTCGACCGCCTCCCTGGTGGCCTGTGTGGAGGACGCGAACGGCACGCCGGTCGAGGCCGACAGCCGGGCGCACTGGTCGCCGTCCTCGTCGGGCCCCAGCAGGTAGCGCGCCTCGCTGCAGGCCATGACCAGGGCGTCGAGCGGCAGGCCGTCGAACGCGCAGACCATGCCGGGCAGCGCCTCGTTGTAGCTCTCCAGTCGTTCGGCGAGCGCCACTCCCCGGTGCACGGGGAAGCGGGTGACGTGCATGTCGGCGCGCGAGCCGAGCAGGCGGGTCAGCTCGGGCTCCGCCGAGGGATTGGCGGGGGCGACGATCACGCCCACCCTGCCGCGGCTCATCTCACACCTTCCGGGTCGTGGACCGTGCGCATGACGGTCAGGCCAGCGCCTGGTCGATCTCGCCGATCGCCTGGACGGACACCTGCCGGATCCGGCGCAGCCGGTGGACGGTGCGCGCCGGGGCCTCGGCCCGTGCCGGCTCGTCCCGGCCCTCGCCCCTGGACTCCGCGGGCTGGGGCCGCGCGCCCCGGGCGTGCACTTCGTGCGGCTGCCGCCTGGACACCTCGTCGGTGAGCATGATCACTCCTGTCAGTCGCGGATCCGGGTGAAGCGGGCCGGGCGCGGCCCGCGGAGGTCATGGCCACCGGCACGGGGGCCCGCACGGATGCCGGCCCCCGGAGGGGGCGGTCGATCAGAGTCGTGGCGCCCGTCACGCCGATCGTCGCGCCCGGCGTCGCCGCCGTGCCGGTGGGGTCGATCGGGGAGCCGGGCGGGCCCGCCTCCCCGATCGAGGAGGCCGCCGCCCGATCACGGGCGGACGACCGCGAGGAAAGCCGGCCCCAGGCACTACCCCTTGAGTTGGCCAGCACGCCAGCCGCTACCGCGCCGGCCGTCAGCACCGTGCCGACTTTGTCGAGCACGTGACACACGGTGCCGGAGGGATGGGGTAGAGCCGGAGCCGGCCGCATGAGGGCCGCCACCTTGGCCGTCGCAGCGGCAGCCGACGTGGCCGCGTGCCGGGTCGGCGGGTCGGTGGGCGGCGAGGCCCGGCGTCGGGCGAGGAAGATCGGCGTCATCGCGCCGTCTCCGGATCGAGCGCGGCGGCGGTCCTGTTGGGCACGCTGACGCAGACCATGCGCTCGGTCAGCCCCGCACGCGGCCCGGAGGCGCGCGAGCGGACGGGCGGCGCGTCGCCGGCCACCGTGCGCGCGACCCTGGAGGCCAGCGCGAGGTGCTCGGCGCAGCGCCGGCCCACCTTCGACTCCAGCCCGGCCACCTGGGCCAGCCTGAGCCTGATGGGTTCCAGCGACGACCTGCGTTCGAGGCCGTCGAGGTCGGCCAGCCGGGCGGGCCAGCGCAGCGCGTCGCGGCAGCGGTCGACCACCGCGGCGGGCAGCTCGGCGGCGGGCAGCCCCTCGTGCCGCAGCCGGGTGGCGATCATGACGGCCGCGAACGACGTGCGGTCGAAGTGGGCCAGCCGGCCGGACAGGGCCGCGCCCAGCATCCTGGCGCGGTGGCCCAGGCAGACCGCGCTCCAGCCGAGCAGCAGCAGCCGGTCGGCCCCGGGCTCGGTGTGCCAGCCGGCCAGCCGCAGCTCGCGGGCCATGCGGTGGTGGAGCCGCCAGCGGTGGCGCGGGCTGTCCAGCCAGACCTCGACCCCGCCGAGCGGCAGCTCGGCGACATGGACGTCACGGCTCGTCAGCGGGCCGGCGACCCGCGCGCAGATGCGCCGGACCACCTGCTCCTGCCCCCGGGAGACCGGATCTTCCAGGAAGCGCGAGCCGCCGAGGGAGTCCATGGTCACGTCCGGCCACCTCCTCCCCGGAGACTCTCGCGAATCGTCCGGGCTGTTAAGCCACAGTTACCACGCGCTCCGATACTGTGCTGGAAAGAGGGGCTATGTCAACTCACACTTTGCGAATAAGTTGGTACCTACCCGCCGGGCAGAGCTGGCCCGCGTGGCAGGGGACAGTGGGGGTCTCGTACCTTAGGCTGGGAAAAGTTCACGGGCGGTAGGAGGTGCGCCGTGGCGAACTTCGCCGAACGGCTCGATCTCGCGCTGACCAAGCGCGGCTTCACAGGCGCGCAGGTCGCCTCCGCCCTCACCGAGGCGGGCATACCCATCACGCGCGCCTACGTCAGCCAGCTCCGCACCGGCAAGCAGACCAACCCGACGCTCCAGGTGCTCCGGGCGCTGGCCGCCTGCCTCCAGGTGAGCGTCGGCTGGCTGGTCGGCGACGAGCACTACGAGTCCGGCGCGGTCGAGGACCTGCAACTCCGGGCGGCCGCGATCGGCCTGTCGGCCTCCGGGCTGTCCGAGGGGTCGCTGGCCGTCCTGCGCGGCGTGGTCGAGCTCGCGCGCCGGGCCGAGGGGCTGCCCGGTGAGCCGGAGCCGGCCCCCGAGATCCCCGACGCCGCCACGCCGCTCAACGACTCCCAGCGCCGCGCGCTCGGCAAGCGGCTCCACGGCCTGCGCATGGGCGTGCAGCTCTCGGTCGAGCAGGTCGAGATCGCGCTCGGCAGGGGCGCCGCCGCGATCCCCGCCATCGAGGAGGGCCGCCTCGCGCCCACGCCGATCACCGTCGAGCGCCTGCTAGGCCTCTACGGCGTCACCGCCCCGCCCGTCCGTGAGTACGTGCTCTCCCTGGCCAGGGGCGAGCGCGAGGCCGCCTGGTACGACGCCCAGTCGGTGCCCGTCTGGCTGGCCACCGCGTACGCGCTGGAGCAGCGGGCCACGGTGATCCGCACGTACCATCCGCAGTTCGTCCCGCCGATGTTGCAGACCGAGGACTACGCGCGGGCCGCGCTCACCGTGGCCGGGCCCGCCACGCTCGGGCAGCCGTCGGTGGAGGAGGCCCTGGCGCTGGTCATGGCCCGCCAGGAGGTGCTGTCCGCGGCCGGTGACACGGTGTTGTGGGCGGTGATCGACGAGGCCGTGCTGCTGCGCTCGATCGTCGGCCCGCACGCCCAGCTCCGCCAGCTCGACCTGCTGCTCGACCACGCCAAGCGGCCCAACGTCTCGCTGCACGTCGTGCCGGTCGACGACCCCGCGTACGTGCCGCGCACCGGCCCGTTCACGCTGTGGCGCTTCGCCGAGGCGTTCGAGCCCGACGTCGCCTGCGCCCACGGCATCGAGTCCGACGAGCTGATCACCGACGTCGCCGCGGTCGAGACCTACCACCAGGCGTTCACGAAGTTGTCGGTGACGACCACCACCCGCGAGGAGACGTACGAGGTGCTGGAGGCCCACCGCGAACGCCTCTCGCGCTCGATCGGAAAATGATCTCCTGACGGGCGGGCCATTCAGGTAAGGCATATTTCCGTAGAATTAATGCTTTTCCTGTTGTCTTCCGGCGCGTATCGAGGATCATATGGTCTGGGTCATCGAGTGGGGTCCGAAAGGACATCTTTTCCCGAGATAGTGGGCGAGGGGAAAGGGGCAACACTCAATGCGTCAGCGTGCCATCCGAAACTTGGCAAAGCTGGAGATGACCCGAGCGACGACAACCCGGGTGCTCGACGCGGCCGCGGGCGGGAAGAACAACTTCTCGGCCGACCGCGATCTGGTGCGCCGATATGACCAGGCCGCGTCCGTGACGACCACCGCCGCACGGGCCGTCCTGCAATTCCTGGTGCGCGTGGTCCGTCATTTGGCGGCGGAAGGCGTGGACCAGTTCATCATTGTGGGAAGCGGCGTGCCCAGCGGTCTTCCCGCGGGCCGGCAATTGCACGACGTGGCCATGGGAGGCCCAGGCGGCGCGCCCGCCCGGGTGGTCTACGTGGAGAACGATCCCATGGTGCTGGCCCTCGCGCGGGCCACCATCGAGCCGATCACCGACCTGGTCCGCGTGGTCGAGGGCGACGTGCGGGAGATCGACGCCATCCTCGACGACGGGGTGGTGCGGCGCTTCCTCGACTGGGACCGTCCCTTGGCCGTGCTGCTGCTGTCCACCCACAGCCTGGCCGACGACGCGTACGTCCACTACGCGCTCGAACGGGTCCGCCGGGCGGCGCCGGACGGCAGTTACCTGTCGCTGGTGCAGACGACGTTCGACGGCGTGCCCGGCGAGCTGCTGCCGGCGATCCGCGACCTGCTGGCCATGACGTTGCCCGGCCACGCGATCCGCGGCAGGCAGCAGGTGGCGGCGCTGCTCGACGGTCTGGTGCTGGTCGACCCGGGGCTGGTGTGGGTCCCGGAGTGGCGGCCCGACGGCTCCGGCGTCGCCTGCTCCGACCGGCCGAGCTCGTCGGGCACGTACGGCGCCGTGGCCCGCGTCCCCTGAAGCCGGGGCCGGGGCCGTGGGCTGGGGCCGCGGCGCGGCGTCTCCGGGTGTCAGGCGCCGGTGGAGGCGGTGGCGGGCGTGGCCGGTTCGCCGGCCGCGCCCTTGGACGGCTCGACCCCGAACGCCAGCACCGCCACCACGGCCAGGACCAGCGGGACCGCCCCGAGCAGCGCGGTCGTGCCGATCGACGGCGCCGCGGCCCCGGCCACCAGCACGGCGGTCACGGCCACGCCGCCCGCCTTGCCCATCCCCGCCGACAACCCCGAGCCGCGCGAGCGCACCCGGGTCGGGTAGATCTCCGAGCTGTAGGCCGCCAGCACCGCCGCGATCGTCGCCGTCCCCACGATCGGCCCGGCCAGCAGCAGGTACAGCCAGGTACGGTCGTGCGCCAGCGTCTCGCCGGAGAGGGCCAGCACCGCCAGCGCCGCCCCCACCAGCGCCGACAGCGTGACGATCGTCTTCTTCGCGCTCCACAGGCCGTACATGGCGGCCGAGATGAAGATCAGCGGCAGGCCCAGCAGCGTCGAGTCGCGCAGCGCCCGGTCGGCCGTCTGCTGGTCGAGGCCCAGTTTCTGCAGGTTCGACGGGATCCAGAGCTGGAAGCCGTACGTGACCAGGCCGATGCTCAGCCCGAGGACCACGACCGCCACCGTCAGCCCGGTGAACGGGCG
Source organism: Nonomuraea sp. NPDC049607 (assembly GCF_040675375.1). Lineage (NCBI taxonomy): Bacteria > Bacillati > Actinomycetota > Actinomycetes > Streptosporangiales > Streptosporangiaceae > Nonomuraea > Nonomuraea sp. NPDC049607. The sequence goes on along the minus strand of NZ_JBFAOV010000009.1, from coordinate 31,829 downwards.
GCGGAACAGCCGCGAGTAGCCGCCCGCGTGCTCGTCCTCGACGCGCTCGACGTCGGCGGTGACCTCCTGCGCGGCCTCCTCGGTGGTGGCGGCCGCGCCGTACCGGGCCAGGACCGCGCGGGCCTCGGCGTCGCGGCCGTGCGCGAGCAGGAAGCGCGGCGACTCGGGGATGAACCGGTTGAGCAGGATGAGGAACACCCCGGTCGGCAGCCCGACCAGCCACAGGACCCGCCAGGAGAACGTCGGCGCCAGCGACGCCGACAGCCAGCTCGCCGCCAGGTAGGCGACGGCCAGGTTGCCGCCGATGAGCACCATCACCCAGCCCTTGTGGCGGGGCGGGATCGTCTCGGCCAGCAGCGAGAACGTGATCGGCAGCATGCCGCCCGCGCCCAGCCCCATGGCCACGCACATGGCCAGGTTCCATTCGAAGTCGGGCATGACGCCGCAGATCGCGGTGCCGATGAACAGCACCCCGGCGAACAGGATCGACGGCTTGCGCCCGATCTTGTCGCCCATCCAGCCCCACAGCAGCGAGCCGAGCACCGTCCCGGTGAGCCCGGCCAGCGGCAGCAGCGCCACGGGCAGCTCGCCGGCCGGGTTGAGCGCGGACTTCAGGCCGTACTCCTTGGCCATGCCGGGTGCGACGAAGCCGAGCGTGATCGGCTTCATGGCGTCGATGATCACTGCGACCGACATGACCACGATCAGCCCGATGTGCGCCGGCCGCATGCGCGCGTCGTCCAGCGCGCGGACGCGTACCTCGGCGGCGGGCCGGGCGGTGAGCGCGCCGGGCGGGATCAGCCCGTACGCGGTGACCGCCAGCCCCGCCACGATCAGCGCCATGCCGATCGCCATCGGCGGGTCCATCGGCATGCCCGCCAGGCGGTAGTGCATGTCGGCGCCGTGCAGGTACATCGGCAGATGCAGCACGACCCCGGCCACCGTGGCCAGGAAACCGAGCCAGAAGTACAGCGGTCGAGCCAGCTCGACGCCCCCCATTGCCCCTCCGTGAGCAGATCAGTGAGCAGATCCGTGATCAGAGCAGGCGGCCGCCGCGCAGCCGCCATTCGACGAACAACACCCGCATCGGCCCGTTCACGAACAACCACTGGCCGAGCCAGACGAAGGCGAACATCACCGCGAACGCCCCCACGCCGACCGGGCCGGTGACCCCGGGAACGAGCCCGCCGTCCAGCAGCAGCCACGTCAGCAGCCCCTCGGGCACGGCCGTGACCAGCCCGAACAGCGTCGGCCAGTCCTTGTCCCAGCGGAACTGCATGAGCAGGTGGTACAGCAGCTCCCAGCCGACGCCCGCGACGGCGACGGCCAGCAGCACGAGATAGGCGTCCTTGAAGGACATCGGCAGCACCAGGGTGATCAGCGCGGTCAGCGCCGCGCCCACGGTGGCCAGCGTGAACAGCCGGGTCTGCAACCGCCCGGCCAGCGTCGGGATCAAGCGGGCCTCCTGTTCGCCGCCCACCGCAGCCACTGGGCGGCGGACCTCATCGGCCCGAGCCCCTTGCAGAACCCGCGCCTGGTCAGGTCGGCGGCGATGTCGAGCGCGGCGGTCTGCATGCCCAGGAAGCTGTCCACGGCCAGGAAGTGGTTGCCGGCCGTGGCGGCGCCCGAGGCGTACAGGACGCCGCCCTCGCTCTCGGCGCCGAGCACCTCGAAATGCGGGCCGACGCGCAGCCGGCCGGCCTTGTTGGGCTGGGCGCCGCCGTGCCGCAGCAGGTCGTCGAGCACGCGGTGCTCCGGCATGTCGGCCTCCAGCCCGGTGCAGTCGATGATGAAGTCGGACACGTACTGCATGGCGGCGGCGTGCACGCTGCTGGTGTGGGTGACCAGGCGGCCGTCGGGGGCCTGCTCGATGCGGTCGACCACGGCCTGGGTGGGGTGGTACCAGTTGCCCTGGCGGCCCCTGCGCATCTGCTCCTGCCAGCGGGCCAGCTTCGGGGTGGTGGTGCCGGCCACCGTCTTGGAGATCGCGGCGCGCTGCTCGGGCGTGGCCTTCCTGAAACGGGCCTTGAGCTGGCCGCCGAAGGCCGACTTGGGCATCGTGAACGCCTGGTAGGCCCAGCCGTCGCCGCCCTGGCGCCGCATGAAGACGCTGGGGCCGTGCGGGCCGGCCACGTACGTGCGGAACAGGTGGACGATCTGGGTGTGCAGGCCGTACCGCTCACGGTCGTCCATCAGGCGCTGGAGCACCCGCGAGGCCACGATCCCGGCGCCGCGCACGACCACCACCCCGGGACGCTTGCGCAACTGGTCGTAGACGTGCTCGTGCGGCTCGTACGCGTTGACCACCCGGTACCGCTCGCCCTTGGCCTGCCGGAACTCCTGGAGGTCGTCGAGGAACTTCAGCCCCGGGTAGCCGACGGCCAGGTGCACGTACTGGGAGCGCAGCACCACCCGCTTGGTCGGCGAGGTGCCCGACGGCGGCGTGAGCACGGTGAAGTACCCGCCGCCCAGCCGTTTCCTGACCATGCGCACCTGGCCCTTGGCCAGCATGTGCCAGTAGCCGATGCGGTCGGCCTCGCGCCGCACGGTCTGCGTGACCAGCCCGGCGCGCGGGCTGTAGAAGTCGGTGAACAGCGGCTCGGCGAGCACCTGGAGGATCGGCTTGAGCGAGCCGTCCTGCCACGCCTCCTGCACCGCGTACGAGGGGAAGCCCCAGATGTTGTCGGGACGCGCGCCGGCGTCGGAGCGGATGCGCTCGTGCGCGGGCAACTGGGAGACGCGGGTCAGGTACTCCCACGTCTGCCACGGTGTGTCGCTGGTGGACAGCACCCGCATCGCGGGGATCGGCACGCCCCGGACGCGCAACACGTCGACCAGGGTGAACGAGCCCAGCCCGCCGCCCACCGACACCAGCGGCACGTCATGGACGGGGATGCCGGCCGCCTGCACCAGCCGGTCCGTCCAGGACGAGGAATGCAGTAGCTCCGGAGTCAGGTCTCCCCGTGACATTCTGTGACCGAGCCCTCCCTGTCGCGGTTAAAGCTAGCGTAAAAGCCGGGCATTCAGTCCCACCAGAACGACCAGGCGTGTTGCCCGATGATCTGCTCGGCGTACCCCTGGAGGTCGCCCGGCCCCTGCACGACGTTGTCGGGGCAGAACGCCCAGTGCTCGGCGGCGACGTGCAGGGCGTGCTCGGGGTCGGCGGGCGGCGCGGCCACGCTCAGGTCGAGCGTGTTGAACCCGACGCTCACCACGCGGGCCCCGAACCGGTCCTCCCAGCTCCGCACCACGGCCGCCAGCGGCACCATCCACTCGTTGTGGTGCAGCGCGCCCTGCCAGCCCATGACCGCCAGCGCGTCGGCCCCCCGCCCGGCCGCCACCAGCCCGAGCGGCATGCCCTTGGGCGCCAGCTCGCGGGCCAGCCAGTCGGCCACGTCGCCGGGGTCGGCGCGGGGCACCCCCGGCGGCGCCAGCCCCGGGCAGAGCGCCCCGTACGGCTCTAACTCCGCCAGTGCGTCGCGCGGCATCTGCGACACCCACTCCTGCCACACCTCGGTCATGAACCCCTCGGCGGTGAAGTGGCCGATCAGCAGCGGGTCGTCGGGCACGATCTGCCCGATCGCCCACGGCTGGGCCGACTCGTCGAGCAGGACCGGCCACAGGCCGCTGTGCGGATGCCAGACCCGCATGAACGACCAGTCCTCGCCCGCGGCGCGCTCGTCGCTCATCCAGAACGCCGGCCGGGCCGCCGCGACCTGCCGGGTGTAGGCCGGGTCGGGCCAGACCACGTCGCCTTCGGGCAGGCCCGGGGGCAGTCTGCGCCCCTTGCCGCCGTCGGCGAACAGCTGGCACAACTCAGGTGGCAGCTGGTGATCGTCCATGCCCTACCGTTCCGATACCGAATCCCGTCTCGGAGATGGTAGTGCCGCGGGTCGCCCCGGGTCTTTGGTGGCACGCGAAACCTTCTCGGACCAGCGGATGCGGTGCTTCACGGCACAATGATGGCTGTGATCCCCTTCGACGCGGTTCTCACCGATCTTGATGGCGTGCTCCGCCTCTTCGACCACACCGTCCAGGCCGAGATCGAGGCCAGGTACGCCCTGCCGCTCATGGCCACGGCCTTCGCCCCGGAGCTGATCGAGCCCGCCACGCTGGGCCGGATGACCGAGCGCGAGTGGCTGGACGCGGTCGCGGTCGCCCTCGGCGGCGACGAACGCGCCAGGCAGGCGGTGGCCGAGTTCGGGGCGGTGCCGTTCCGGGTGGACGAGGAGGTCAGGGCGCTGCTGGCCAAGGCGCAGCAGCACGTGCCGGTGATCATCGTGACCAATGCCATGGACACCGTGGAGGAGCACCTCGACCGGCTGGGCCTCACCTACTTCGCCGACGACCTGGTCAGCAGCGCCAGGGTCGGGGTGGCCAAGCCCGATCCGCGCATCTACGAGATCGCCGCCGAACGCGCCGGGGCCGACCCCGCGCGCTGCCTGTTCGTCGACGACCGGCTGCCGAACGTGGAGGCCGCCAGGGCGCTCGGCATGACGGGCGTGCACTACCGGAGCGTCGCCGACCTGGCGGCCGTCCTCGGTCACCTCTGAGCGAGGACGTGCGACGGCCCCGCCCGCGGGGAAGCGGGCGGGGCCGTCGGCGAGGTCAGTCGGCGCAGATGGCGAACACGCTGATGCCGACGTCGTTGTAGCCGATCTGGCGGCCGAGGGCGATCCAGCCGCGGGCGTCATCGGTGGGGAACGACCCCACCAGGATCGCGCCGTTGCCGCGGGCCTCGCCGCCGCCGCCGAGGACGTGCTTGCCCCCCGGGCAGTAGACCGTGCGGCGCTGGAAGTTGGGGACGTTCGCGTTGGGCAGGGTGACGAGCTGGTAGCCGGGCGGCAGCGCCGCCTGCCGGGTGGCCGCCGAGACGGGGCTGGACGCCTGGAGCGCCACGACGGTGGCCGTCACGCAGGCCGCGGTGGCGAGGGCGGCGACGGAAAGGAACAGAGACTTCTTCGATGGCATGGTCTCTCCTTGGCCTGTTCCCTGACGGTCACGGTTTCCGGGCAGCACGCGGCACGCCGGCTTGTGCGGTGCTGTGGGGGGAGACGTGAGAGCAGGGACGAGGGTGCTGACACGTTGAGTATCTGCTCCGTCGCATTCCGTGTCCATACGTGATTCGCAGGTTTTCCGGAGATCCCGCCAGGTGGGAGGTGTTTCCGGCGCGGCTCGCGCCGGCCGCGCCGGAAACGTCGAGGGCCCCCGGGGGTCAGTAACCACCGCCGCCGTAGGGCGACTTCGTCTTGGGGGCGGAGCGCGGCGTGGGCGCCGGCGTGCTCGCGGGGGCGGCCGAGGAGGTGGGCTTGGTGCCGGCGGGGGCGATCATCCCGATCAGGCCGTGCTTGGCGCCGTCGATGCCGGCCGAGAACCACAGCGTGTTGACGCCGCCGGTGGCCGCGGTGCCGGGTTCGAGGTCCCACAGGCCGGGGAGCGTGACGGGACGGCCGTTGGACGTGGTGATCGCGCCCAGGTGGCGGTTGTTCTTGTAGGCGTGCACGGTGCCGTCGCCGAAGTTGCCGACCAGCAGGGCGCCCGCGTACTGGCCCCAGCCGCGCGGCGCGGCGGTCATGGCCCAGGGGGCGTTGAGCCCGACCTTGGAGATGCGGCCGGTCAGGCGGCCGTCGGCGTTGAAACGGCTCACGAAGCCCTTGCCGGCGCCGAAGACGGGCTTGCCGGTGGCACGGTCGCGCAGCGCGTACGACACCCAGACGCTGCCGTTGACCACGGCCACGTTGTAGGCGTTGTAGCCGCGCGGGACCTGCGAGTCCTGGAACTGCCAGCCGGCCAGGCGGATGCGCCGGAAGTTCTCGTCGAAGGCGTGCACGCGCCCGTGGGCGAAGTCGGCGGCCAGCAGGAAGTCGCCGTCGCCGGTCCGGACGAGCTCCAGGCCCTTGTAGTCGGCGCCGCGGGTGAACGCGGCGATGACGGCGTTGGCCGGGTCCGCCTCGGCGTTCCAGCCGGTGATCGCGCCGCTCGGGCTGCAGAAGATGAACGTGGCGGGCCGCCCCTTCACGGTGAAGCCGTCACCCGGGTTGAACACCTGGCCGGTCGGGGAGCCGCCCGGGATCCACACCTCGGTCTTCTCCTTCTTGCCCGTGCCGGAGTAGACGGTGGCGGTGCCGGTGCCCGCGTTGGAGACCCACAACGTCTTGCCCATGGCCAGGCCCCACGGGTTGACGACCTTGGGGTCGGTGACCGGGGCCTTGCCCTTGACGTCCGACACCAGGTTGATGACGTCGAAACGGGTCCTGGTGGTCGCGTGTGCGGGGGCGGTGAGAGTCGCTCCCGCGACGGCCGCGACAGCGCAGAGTGTGATGATGCGGAGTCGCATCCGTGCCTCCTAGTTAGCGCTTGTGACGCGAGATACGCGGAGGGCGTGGAGCGGGTTCAGCCGGGCCGGAAATATCGGTAGGCGAGTTTTCCCGTCCAGGGCGGGGGAGAAGGAGAGTCATGAACGTGTTGGGCATCGACATCGGCGGCTCGGGAATCAAGGGCGCCCCGGTCGACACCGAGGCCGGAGAGCTCGTCAAGGAGCGGTTGCGCATCGCCACGCCCCAGCCGGCCAAGCCCGAAGGGGTGGCCGAGGTGGTGGGTCAGATCGTCGAGCACTTCGACTGGGACGGCCCGGTCGGCGTGACCTTCCCCGGCGTCGTCGTCGACGGGGTCGTGCACACGGCGGCCAACGTCCACCACTCGTGGATCGGCGTCGACGCCGCCCGGCTGTTCGGTGGCGCGACGGTGCTGAACGACGCCGACGCCGCCGGCATCGCCGAGATGACCTTCGGCAGGGGCCGCGACCAGAAGGGGACCGTGCTGATCCTGACCTTCGGCACGGGCATCGGCAGCGCCCTGTTCGCCGACGGCACACTCGTCTGCAACACCGAGCTCGGCCACCTGGAACTGCGCGGCAAGGACGCCGAGGAGCGCGCGTCGGCGCGGGCCCGCGAGGAGCACGACCTGAGCTGGGAGAAGTGGGCCGATCGGGTCGAGGAGTACCTCAGGCACGTGGAGATGCTGTTCTCGCCGGGCCTGATCGTGATCGGCGGCGGCGTGAGCAAGAAGGCCGACAAGTTCCTGCCGCACGTCACCCTCGACACGCCCGTGGTCCCCGCCGCCCTGCAGAACGAGGCCGGCATCATCGGCGCCGCCCGCCACGCCGCCAGCCGGTCGGCCGGATAGGGGGACGGGCGGCGCGGCGATATTGGGATGCGGGAGGCGGCCCGTGTCGGGCACCATGGGCCGTTGGCTCCGGGGCCACGGGGCTCAAATATCCTGAAAGCAGTATGGGAACGCCTCCGTTGTCCTCTCCGCTCGCCGACCTCCAGTCCCGCCTGCCCGAGCTCATGCCGCGCGACCAGCGGCGGCTGCGGCGCAGGCTCGACGGCATGCGCCGGGTCCGCTCCCGTGACGCCCGGGACAAGATCGCCACCGAGATCCTCGCCGACGTCGAGCGGGCCGAGCAGCGGCTGGCGCGCCGCCGCGAGGCCGTGCCGCAGGTCCAGTATCCGGAGAACCTGCCGGTCTCCCAGCGCAAGGACGACATCCTGGCCGCCATCCGCGACCACCAGGTCGTGATCGTCGCGGGCGAGACCGGGTCCGGCAAGACCACCCAGATCCCCAAGATCTGCCTTGAGCTCGGGCGCGGCGTGCGCGGCCTGATCGGCCACACCCAGCCGCGCCGCATCGCCGCCCGCACCGTCGCCGAGCGCGTCGCCGAGGAGCTCGGCACCGAGCTCGGCGAGGTCGTCGGCTACAAGGTCCGCTTCACCGACCAGGCGAGCGACCGCACCCTGGTCAAGCTGATGACCGACGGCATCCTGCTGGCCGAGCTGCAGAACGACCGCATGCTCGACCAGTACGACACGCTGATCATCGACGAGGCCCACGAGCGCAGCCTCAACATCGACTTCATCCTCGGCTACCTCAAGCAGCTCCTCCCGCAGCGCCCCGACCTCAAGGTCATCATCACCAGCGCCACCATCGACCCCGAGCGTTTCTCCCGCCACTTCGGCGACGCGCCGATCATCGAGGTCTCCGGCCGCACCTACCCGGTCGAGGTCCGCTACCGCCCGCTGGCGGAGGACGACGACCAGACCGGCGGCATCGTCGACGCCTGCCGCGAGCTGGTCACCGAGGGGCCCGGCGACATCCTGGTCTTCCTGTCCGGCGAGCGGGAGATCCGCGACGCCGCCGACGCCCTGACCAAGGCCGACTTCCGCAACACCGAGATCCTGCCGCTCTATGCCCGGCTGAGCGCCGCCGAGCAGCACCGCGTCTTCCAGCGCCACACCGGCCGCCGGATCGTCCTGGCGACCAACGTGGCCGAGACCTCGCTGACCGTCCCCGGCATCAAGTACGTGGTCGACCCGGGCTTCGCGCGCATCTCCCGCTACAGCCATCGCACCAAGGTGCAGCGCCTGCCCATCGAGCCCATCTCGCAGGCCAGTGCCAACCAGCGCAAGGGCCGCTCGGGCCGCACCTCCGACGGCATCTGCATCCGGCTCTACGAGGAGGAGGACTTCCTCGGCAGGCCGGAGTTCACCGACCCGGAGATCCTGCGCACCAACCTGGCCTCGGTCATCCTGCAGATGACCTCGATCGGGCTGGGCGACATCGAGGCGTTCCCGTTCGTCGAGCCGCCCGACCGCCGCCAGGTCAAGGACGGCGTCAACCTGCTCCACGAGCTGGGCGCGTTCGACGCCCAGGGCAAGCTCACCGGCGTCGGCCGCAAGCTGGCGACCCTGCCGGTCGACCCGCGCCTGGGCCGCATGGTGCTGGAGGCCGAGAAGAACGGCTGCCTGCGCGAGGTGATGGTGATCGCCTCCGCGCTGTCCATCCAGGACCCGCGCGAGCGGCCGTCCGACAAGCAGCAGCAGGCCGACGAGAAGCACCGGCGCTTCGCCGACCCCGAGTCCGACTTCCTGACCTACCTCAACCTGTGGAACTACCTGCGCGACAAGCAGAAGGAGCTGTCCTCCAGCGCGTTCCGGCGGCTGTGCAAGGCCGAGTTCCTCAACTACCTGCGGGTCCGCGAGTGGCAGGACATCTACAGCCAGGTCCGCCAGGCGCTCGGCGCACAGCCCGGCAGCGTGGCCGCCGACCCCTACCAGGTGCACGTGTCGCTGCTGGTCGGCCTGCTGTCGCACATCGGCGTCAAGGACGTCATGGACAAGCAGCGCGCCGCCGACGGGCGGCGGCCCATGCAGGAGTACATCGGCGCGCGCAACGCCCGCTTCGCCATCTTCCCGGGCTCGGCGCTGGCCAAGAAGCAGCCGCAGTGGGTGATGTCGGCCGAGCTGGTCGAGACCTCGCGGCTGTGGGCCCGGGTCAACGCCAAGATCGAGCCCGACTGGGTCGAGCCGCTGGCCCAGCACCTGGTCAAGCGCACCTACTCCGAGCCCCACTGGGAGAAGAACCAGGGCGCGGTGATCGCCCTGGAGAAGGTCACCCTCTACGGCGTGCCGCTCGTCGTCGGCCGCAAGGTCAACTACGGTCGCGTCGACCCCGACCTGTCGCGCGAGCTGTTCATCCGGCACGCCCTGGTCGAGGGCGACTGGGACACCCACCACCGCTTCCTGAAGGACAACCGCCGGCTGCTCGAAGAGGTCGAGGAGCTGGAGAACCGGGCCCGCCGCCGCGACATCATGGTCGACGAGGAGGTCCTGTACGACTTCTACGACCAGCGCGTCCCCGCCGACGTCGTCTCGGCCAGGCACTTCGACTCCTGGTGGAAGAAGGCCGGGCGGGAGCAGCCCGAGCTGCTCACGTTCTCGCCGGAGATGCTGGTCAACGAGGGCGCCGACATCAGCGCCCGCGACTATCCCGACACCTGGAAGCAGCTCGGTCAGCGGATGAAGCTGACCTACCAGTTCGAGCCGGGCGCCAACGCCGACGGCGTCACCGTCCACGTGCCGTTGCAGGTGCTCAACCAGGTCAACGCCGACGGGTTCGACTGGCAGATCCCGGGCCTGCGTGAAGATCTGATCACCGCGTTGATCCGGTCGCTGCCCAAACACGTGCGCCGCAACTTCGTGCCCGCCCCCAACTACGCCAAGCAGGTGCTGGCCGGGGTCAGGCAGGGCGGCGAGCCGCTGCTGGAGGCCGTCGAGCGCGAGCTGCTGCGGCTCACCGGCGTCCGGGTGCCGCACGACGCCTGGCAGCTCGACCAGGTGCCCGACCACCTGCGCATCACCTACCGGGTGATCGACGAGCGCAAGCGCACGGTCGCCGAGGACAAGGACCTCGACGCGCTCAAACGCCGGCTCGCGCCGCGCCTGCGCAAGACCCTGTCGGAGGCCGGCGACGACCTGGAGCGCACGGGCCTGCGGACCTGGAGCTTCGGCACCCTGCCCAAGGTGTTCGAGCAGGGCCGGATGAAGGGCTACCCGGCGCTCGTCGACGCGGGCGACTCGGTCTCCGTCAAGATCTTCGAGACGGCCGCCGAGCAGCGCCGCGCCCACTGGCCCGGCACCCGCCGGCTGCTCCTGCTCAACGTCACCAACCCGGCCAGGTCCCTGCTCGGCGGCCTGTCCAACCAGGCCAAGCTGGCCCTGTCCCGCAGCCCCCACGGCGGCGCCGTGGCGCTGTTCGACGACGTGGTCAACGCGGCCGTCGACAAGCTGATGCTCGACCTCGGCGGCCCGGCCTGGGACCCGGCCGGGTTCGACCGCCTCTACCAGCACGTCCGGGCCGAGCTGCACGACACGGCGGCCGACGTGCTGGCCAAGGTCGAGCAGATCCTGAGCGTCTGGCACGCCGTGGGCACCCGCCTCGACGGCCTGCGCGCGAGCGCCTCGACCGACGACGTGCGCGACCAGCTCGGCAAGCTCGTCTTCAAGGGCTTCGTCACCGCCACCGGCACCCGCCGCCTGCCCGACGTCCTGCGTTACCTGCGGGCCATCGAGCGCCGTCTCACCAAGCTCCCCGAGGAGCCGTGGCGGGACGAGGAGTGGATGGACCGCGTGCACAAGATCGAGGACGACTACCAGGACCTGCTGGCGAGCCTCCACCCGGCCCGCCGGGGCGACCCCGACGTGACGGAGATCCGCTGGATGATCGAGGAGCTGCGGGTCAGCTTCTTCGCCCAGACCCTCGGCACCCCCACGCCGGTGTCGGAGAAGCGCATCACCAAGGCGATGGAGAAGCTGCGGCCCTGAGCTCGGGGCGGCACACGGACGAACAGGGGGAATGATGGTCAAGGCCGTCAAGGCCGTCGTGCTCGACGTCGGCGAGACGCTGATCGACGAGACGCGCATCTGGTCGCGCTGGGCCGACCGGCTGGGGGTGAGCAGGTTCGTGCTCATGGGCGCGCTCGGCGGCATGGCGGCGCTCGACCGTTCCCACCGGGAGGCGTTCGAGCTGGTCCGGCCGGGGCTCGACGTGAAGGCCGAGATCGCCGCCTGGGAGCGCGACGACCCCGACGGCCTGCGCAACCACTTCGACGCCGACGACCTCTACCCCGACGTGCGGGTGGCCCTGGCGGCGCTGCGCGCGGCCGGGTTCCAGGTGATCATCGCCGGCAACCAGCCCCGCCGGGCCTTCGACGCCCTGGTGGCGATGGACCTGCCGGTGGACTCCGTGCACACCTCCGAGGGCTGGGGGTTGTCCAAGCCCGCTCCGGAGTTCTTCGCCAAGGTGGCCTCGGTGGCCGGGCGCGAGCCGGCCGAGATCCTCTACGTCGGCGACCGGCTCGACAACGACGTGCTGCCCGCCGCCCGCGCGGGCATGCGCACCGCGTTGCTGCGCCGCGGTCCGTGGGGCTTCCTGCACGCCGAGCGGCCGCAGGCCAAGACCGCCGACGTGATCGTCGACGACCTGCACGACCTGCTGCCGGCGCTGCGGCGGCTCATGTGAGGGTTTCCGGCACCCCCCTCAGGTGAGGTCCTCGTCGGGGTCGATGCGCAGGGCGCGTTCCTCGGCCGACAGGTCCTCCCGGTCGGCGTCCCAGTCCACGCCGATGGCCTCGTCCTCGGTGTCGGGGTGGGCGCCCTCGTCGGGCTCGGTCAGGCGGTGTTCCGCCCGCGGGGCGCGCCGCGGGCGGTCGGGCAGCTCCTGGCGCAGCCGCTCGTCGAGCGTGGCCTCGCGCTGGGGGTCGTCCTCTTTGACCTCGTGGTGCAGGCCGAGGTCGTCGGTCCACTCCCTGACCTCGATGTCCTGCTCGTCGGCCATGCCGAATCGGTCCGGAGGTAGTTCGCTCATACTGCGCCCCTACCCACCATGCGGACCGAAATCCTATGACTTGGCCCGGTTTAGGGCGTCCGGTAGCGCATCCTTGTCCATTCAGCGGCCGATCGCGGCGCCGACGAGGGAGCGGGGGTCGGCGGCGCCCGCCAGCATGCCGTCGGAACGCACGTCGATGAGGTGGGCGTGGCCGAAGGCGCCCCCGTACGGCAGCGTGCGCACTGGGTGGCCGAGCGCGGTCAGGCCGTCGGCCCAGGTGGTGCCCTCCTCCAGGTCGAGCACGGCGTCGTCGGGGGCGTCCCAGGTGTCGAAGCCGTTGCCGCCGCCCAGCCGCCAGCGCGGGGCGGCCAGCGCCTGGCCGGGCTCCTCGCCGTGGCGCAGCAGGCGGGTGATGACCTGGGCCAGGATCTGCGGCTGCGCGTCGCCGCCCATCGTGCCCACGACCGTGCGCAGCCCGCCGCCGGGACGGGTGATCAGCGCGGGGGCCAGGGTGTGCGGCGGACGGCGGCCGGGGCCGTACTCGGCCGGGTGGCCGGGACGCAGCGAGAAGCCGATGCCGCGATTGTGGAGGTTGATCCCGGTACGCGGCTCGAAGAGCATGCCGCCGAACCCGGACGCGTTCGACTGGATCAGCGACACGCCCATGCCGTCGCCGTCGACCGCGCACAGGTACGTCGTGTCGCCGTCGGCGGACGGCGCCCGCAGCCGGTTGCGCCTGACCGGGTCGACCAGCGCCCGGCGGCGGGCGATCTCGCCGGGGTCGAGCAGGTCCTTGGCGTCTTCGTGCAACAGGGCGAGCCGGTCGTGCCCGGCGGCCCTGGCGGCCTCGGCCAGCAGGTGCGCCCAGGCCGGATGGCGGGGCGAGCCGGGCAGGTCGAGCCCGTCGAGGACGGCCAGGGACATCAGCAGCAGGTAGCCCTGCGAGTTGGGCGGCATCGACCAGACGTCGTGGCCGAAGGCGCGCACCCGCAGCGGCTCGGCCCAGTCGGCGCCGGGGGCGGCCAGGTCGGATTCGGTGAACTCGCCCGCGCCGAGCTCGATCAGGCCCTGCCCGAACTCGCCGAGGTAGAAGCCGTCGCGGCCGCCGTCGGCCACGGCCTGGAGGGCGCGGGCCACGCCGGGGCGGGTGATCCGGTCGCCGGCCTGACGTACGTGGGCGAAGTCGCCGCCGCCGGGCCGCCCGGCCGCCGTACGGGCGCCGGGGAGCAGCAGCGGGGAGGCGGGGAAACCGTCACGGGCCAGCGCGATCGCGGGCCGCAGCAGCTCGGCCATGGGCAGGCGGCCGTGCCTGGCGTGCAGGGCGAACCACCCGTCGACGCAGCCGGGCACCGGCGTCGACCGGATGTCGTGCAGGTGCGGCATGCGGGTGTGCCCCTCGGCGCGCAGCCGGGCGGGGTCGGCGCCGGCCCCGGCCCGGCCGGAGGCGTTGAGCGCGGTGACCGTGCCGTCGTGGACGAGCGCGAACAGGTCGCCGCCGAGGCCGCACATGTGGGGTGCGACCACGGCGAGCACGGCGTTGGCCGCGATCGCCGCGTCGGCCGCCGAACCGCCGCGGTCCAGCGCGCCCACCCCGGCGGCCGAGGCCAGGTGGTCGACGCTGGACACCATGCCGTTCGGGGCGTATCTGGTGTTGTGCACGTGAAGAGACTAAGCCCGTCCCGGAGTCAGGCGTTCTCCAGCCGTGGACGGAAGGCCGCCTGACGGACGGTCCGGCCGGACAGGCGGGCCAGCACGAGCGCCGCGAGCAGCGTCGCGGCCACGCACGACACGCCGCCGACGCCCAGCGACAGGCGCGGCCCGAACGCGTCGCTCAGCCAGCCGAGCAGCGGGCCGCCGATCGCGCCCGCGCCCGCGCTCACCATGCCGAGCGCGGCGAGGACCCGCCCGCGCATCTCCTCGGGGCTGTCGAGCTGCGCCCGCGCCGAGACCGTGGTGTCGATGATCACCGCGCCCGCCGCGATCGGCAGCATCATCGTGGCGAACGTCCCCAGGGCGGGCATCAGGCCGCTCAGCGCCTGCGCGACCCCGGTCAGGAACGCGGTGACCAGCAGCAGCCGGATCGTCAGGTGCGGCCGGGCAGCGGCCAGGAAGCCGCCCACGACGGTGCCGACGGCGAACACGGTGGACAGCAGGCCGTACCCGCCGGCTCCGGCGGCCAGCGGGCCCGCGCTCATGGCGGCCATGGTGACCTGGTAGTTGCGGCCGAGGCTGCCCAGCACGAGCGAGAGCGCCAGCACCACCAGCAGCCAGGGGGTGCGCAGGACGTACCGCAGGCCGGCGGCGACCGCGCCGGGCTGCCGCTCGGAGGCGGCGAGCCGGTGGAACTCCGCGCGCCGCATGGCCGCGACGGCCCCGATCACGACGAAGAAGGTGGCCGCGTTGAGCAGGAAGAGCCCGCCGTTCCCGGTCAACGGCAGCAGCACGCCGGCCAGGCTCATGCCGAGGATGCGCCCGGCCGAGTTCAGGACCGAGCCGAGCGCCATGGCGTTGGGCAGGTCGTCCGGGGGCACCACCTCGGCCCCGAAGCGTCCCAGCGCCGGGCCGCCGAGCGCGGAGACCACGCCGCCCGCCAGCGCCACCGCGTAGATCGGCACGACGGAGTCGACGCCGGAGAAGGCGATCAGCGCCAGCACGGCGGCCAGCGCGGCCTGCGCGAGCTGCGCGGCGACGACGACGGGCCGGGTCGGCAGCCGGTCGGCCAGCGCGCCGCCCCACATGCCCAGCAGCAGCGTCGGCAGCGCCTGCATGACCAGGCTCAGCCCCACGCTGGTGGCCGACCCCGTCATGGTGAGGATGAGCCAGTTCACGCCCAGCACCTGCATCCAGGTCCCGGTGACGGAGACGATGTCGGCTCCGGCCCAGAGCCGGTAGTTGTGGTGGCGCAGGGCGCGGAAGGTGGAGGAGCGCGGTGGCAAGACTGGTCCTAGCCTCGGAAGGGGCAAACGGGGGAGTCAACGCGCGGCTCGATCGCGACGATACCGATTTGCCCGAAATGTGAGGTAAGACACGTTTAAAACTGGTTTAGGGCGAAATTTCAGACCAATTCGAGCGGGCGGTCCCGGTCCACCAGGGCCGCGTAGTGGCCGCCGAGGGCCATCAGCTCGTCGTGCGTGCCGCGTTCGACGACCTTCCCGCGGTCGAGCACGACGATCTGGTCCGCGTCGCGGACGGTCGACAGGCGGTGGGCGATCGTGATCGTCGTACGGCCCCGCGCGAGCGTGTCCAGGGCCTCCTGCACGGCTCGCTCGGTCTGGGTGTCGAGGGCGCTGGTGGCCTCGTCGAGGATCAGCACCGGCGGGTTGCGCAGCAGCGTGCGGGCGATGGCCAGGCGCTGCTTCTCGCCGCCGGAGAACCGGTAGCCGCGCTCGCCCACCATCGTGTCGTAGCCGTCGGGCAGCGAGGCGATGTGGTCGTGGATGCGCGCGGCCCGCGCCGCCTCCTCCAGCTCCTCGTCGGTGGCCGCCGGGCGGGCGAAGCGCAGGTTGTCCGCGATCGAGGCGTGGAACAGGTACGTCTCCTGCGAGACCACCCCGACCACCTCGCTCAGCGTCTCGAACGTCAGGTCGCGCACGTCCACGCCGTCGATGGTGACCCGGCCGCCGGTCACGTCGTACAGGCGGGGGAGAAGGTAGCTCAGGGTGGTCTTGCCCGAGCCGGTCTCGCCCACGACGGCCAGCGTCGTGCCCGCGGGGACGGTGACGTCGACGGCGTCGAGCGTGCGCTCGTCCTCGTAGGCGAAGTCGACCCGCTCGAAGCGCACCTCGCCGTGTACGCGGTCCAGGGTGCCGGTTCCGGGGTGGATGTCCACCGACAGGTCCAGGTACTCGAAGATGCGGCCGAACAGCGTCAGCGAGCTCTGCACCTCGACGCCCAGCCGCAGCAGCGACACCGTCGGCCGGAACAGGCTCGACTGCAGCGTGGTGAAGGCCACGAGGGTGCCGACGGAGATGACGCCGGTGTGGCCGACGGCCCAGTAGATCAGGGCGGGCATCGCGGCCATGATGATCTGGATCGACGACTGCCGCCAGCGTCCGGCCATGCTCGTCCGCACGCCCAGCTCGGCCAGCTCGTCGGAGGCGCGGCCGAACCGTTCGGTCAGCTCGGCGGAGCGGCCCATGGTCCGGCCCAGCAGGACGCCGCTGATCGACAACGACTCCTGGACCATCGAGGAGATCACGGCGAGCTTGCGCTGCCGTTCGCCGGTGATGCGCTTGCGCTCGCTGCCGACCTTCCTGCTGATCCACACGAACACCGGCAGCAGCAGGAGCGAGATCACCGTCAGCCGCCAGTCGAGGGCGAGCATCGCCACGATCGTGGCGAACACGGTGGTGAGGTTGGAGATGATCGAGGTGGCGGTCGAGGTGACCACCGACTGCATGCCGCCGATGTCGTTGGCGATGCGCGACTGCACCTCGCCCGTCCTGGTGCGGGTGAAGAAGGCCAGCGACATGCGCTGCAGGTGGGAGTAGACCGAGATGCGCAGGTCGTGCATCACCCGCTGGCCCACCGTGGTGGAGATCAGCGTCTGCAGCACGTCGAACACGCTCGTGGTGACCGCGACGGCGATCATGCCGAGCGCCAGCAGCGTGAGCAGCAGCGCGTCGCGGGACGGGATCGCCACGTCCAGCACCTCGCGCAGCAGGAACGGCGAGGCCAGCCCGACCAGGGACGACAGCAGGATGAACGCGCCCACCAGGGCCAGTCGGCCGCGGTAGGGGGTGAAGAGCCCGATGATGCGCCGCAGTGGCGCGCGTGGTTCGTCGGCCAAATGGGGCCTCCTTTCGGATGTCCACTCAAACAGAGGCTAACTCATAATTGTTCCGGCTAAACTCATCGGCATGGGAGAGAAGGAGCTGGCGGAGCTCTTGCACCTGGTCGGCAGGCGTCTACGGCACGGATACGTGCATGGGCTGGTGCCGCTCGGGCTCAATCCGGGGCAGGCGCGGGCGTTGCGGGTGCTCGGCGACGCCGACCGGCCGCTGCGCATGGTGCAACTGGCCGACGAACTGCGGATCGTGCCGCGCTCGCTGACCCCCGTCGTGGACGCGTTGGAGGAGGCCGGGCTGGTGCGCAGGGAGGTCGATCCGGCCAACCGCCGCTCGACGCTCGTCGTGATCACCGACGCCGGCCGGGCCATGGCCGAACGGGCGAGGGACGCGCGCAGGGCGGCCGGCGAGGGCCTGTTCGCGGTGTTGTCGCAGGAGCAGCGGGACCAGCTCAGGGACCTCCTGGCCGTGGTGGACGGCCAGTTCGGATGAGCGCCGTGCCGAGGAGAGGTGGCCGGTCCGGATGACCGCCGTGTCCAGGAGAAGCCGCCGGTTCAGACGGGGGTGCCGCCGATGACCGTGCCCAGGCAGGGCGGGCGGGCCATCAGCGCCGAGTACGGGTAGCGCCCCCGGGCGTCGAAGACGGCGAAGTCGGCCCGGCTGCCCGGCCCGAGCGAGCCGACCCGGCCGGGACCG
Source organism: Nonomuraea sp. NPDC049607 (assembly GCF_040675375.1). Taxonomy (NCBI): domain Bacteria; kingdom Bacillati; phylum Actinomycetota; class Actinomycetes; order Streptosporangiales; family Streptosporangiaceae; genus Nonomuraea; species Nonomuraea sp. NPDC049607. Next base: position 14,181 of record NZ_JBFAOV010000009.1, on the reverse strand, counting down.
GCGTCCAGGCCCAGCGCCCGCGCCCCGCCCAGCGTCGCGGCCTCGACCAGGCGGCGGTCCAGCCCGCGTAACCGCAGGCCGAGCTCCCGGGCCCGCCGCCGGACGCCCGCCGCGAGCCCCAGCAGGTCGCCGGTGCCGCCAGGGTCGGGGTCCTGGCCGCCCGGGTTCCGGCCGTCCGGGGCGTGGCTGCCCAGGGCGAGGCGGTTGCCCTCCTCCAGGAGGGCCAGCACGTCGGCGGCCCGCGCGGGGTCCGGCGGGCAGACGGCGACCACGCTCCGCCGCAACCGCAGCAGCTTGCGCTCGCCGGGGTCGAGCGGCCGGGCGCAGGTCACGTGGCAGTGGGGGCCGAGCACGCCCGCCTCGTCCAGGGCCATGGGCGAGTGCCGGTCCAGCCCCGCCAGCAGCCGCAGGCCGAACGTCCTGGCCAGCACGGCGACGTCCTCCAGCACGTGGGGGTCGCGGGTGCGGGCCGCGATCCCGACCGGGCACGGCCGGTCCACCTCGCGCAGCGCCGTGATCAGCGCGTCCCGGTCGTGGTCCTCCCACTCCTGCTCCGAGGCGCTGGAGGCGGCGACGTACGCGATGCCCGGCACGCCCGGCACGCCCGTGAGGTCGGCGGGCTCGGCGGGGTCGGCCACCACGGAGGCCCGCGTGGTCACGCCCGGTCCCGGCGGCGCCGGGCCGCAGCAGGCGTCCACCAGCCCGGGCACGATCGCCCCCGGCCAGCGGATCTCCTCCGCGACGGGGAAGCAGGACAGCAGTTCGGCCCGCGAGCCCACCTGGAGCACCCGCTCGCCCCTGATCACCACCGTGCCGTCGCGCACGGGCTCGGCGCAGACCGGCAGCACGAGGGGAGCGGAGTGGGCCACGACGGGCGCGGGCGCGCGCCTGCCCAGAACCGGCCCGGAAGCCCGGACAGCACGCTTCGCACCCGCCATAGGCGCTCCCGTCGGATTTTCCCTTTTGGCATTAAACGCGAGCGATGCCGGGGAAGGCAATCAGTCGCCGCGGGCGCCTCGGGGCTGGTAGCGCCCGGACAGGCGGGCCAGTTTCAGGCCGAGGTGCAGGGCCAGCCGCTCGCCGCCGTCCTTCAGGTCCGTACGCGCCAGCTCCTCCACCCGTTGCAGCCGGTAGTACAGCGAGGTGCGGTGCAGTCGCAGCGCCCGGGACGTCGCCACCGCGCTGCCCGCCAGGTCCAGGTACGTCTCCAGCGTCTCCAGCAGCGGCAGGTACTGCTCGTCGGCCAGCAGCCCGTCGAGCCCGGGATGCACCTCCTGGTCGGGAAGCTGGGTGAGCATCCGGTAGACGCCGAGCCGGGCCCACTCGGCCGACCGGCCGAGCCCCGGCACCCGCGCGGTCACCTCGGCCGCGTGCCGGGCCTCCGCGTACGACCCCGCCGCCTGCGCCAGCTCGTCCCGGGTACGCCCCACCCCCACGACCACGGGCACCGGCATGGCCGCGTGCAGCTCGTCGGGCGGGACCGGCGGCCCGGCGGTGAGCAGCACCGCGTGGTCGTAGCGCACCAGGTGCAGCGGATGGTGGCCGCTCAGCCGCCGCCGCAGCGCCAGCAGCCCCTGTTCGAGCGCCAGGCGCAGCCCCTCGTCGGGCTCGGCCGAGCGGGGCCGCGCCACCAGCACGGTCACCGGCTGGCCCTGCGGGAACGCCCCGGCCTCGATGAGCTGCCTGGCCGCGTCCCGTTCGCCGCGCAGCAGCCCGGTGACCGCCTCCAGCTCCCGGTGCGAGGCCAGCCCGGTGGCCAGGCTCTCGTGGAACAGCGCGAGCGCCAGCCCGGGGACGGCCGCCACGGCCTCGGCCACCTGCTCGGCGGACATCGACGGCCCGGCGTCGATGAACCACAGGAAGCCGAGCAGGCCGTCGGAGTGCCGCAGGGGGACGCACACGCGTGGCAGCAGGCCCAGGTGCGGCGCGCCGGCCGTGCGCAGGGGGGCCTGTGCCTCGTGCACGCCCGCCGCCCGCAGCCACTCGCGTACCTCGGGGGTGGTGTGCCGGCGCAGGATGGAGTCGCGGCGGATGTCGTCCATGGCGCCGTTCTGCTCGCTGTAGGCGATCACGCGCTGCACGCGGTCCTCCAGCAGCAGGGGACGTCCGAGACGGACGGCGAGGTCGTCCACGATCCGCTGGAGATCCGCCAAAGCTCCACCTAGGTCACGCTGGACATTTCGACAAATGTCGGAAGGGTTGATACACGTCTTCCCTACAGCTGATCGGTGATCTCCGTCAATAACGTCTATACCGTCAATCCGTGAATGCCCCGAAGAAGCTGCTGAAGGGCTTGCTGGCGGCCATCGTGCTGATCCCGGTGAGCCTGATGGCGACCCCTGCTTCCGCAGCACCCCCCACCGCTGACCCCGAGTACCCCTGGCGGCAGAACCACTGGCCGCAGACCCAGCCCTGGCAGCAGGACGAGTCGGCCGACGCCCAGACGTTGCGCGCCCGTCCTCCCGGTGGCCTCACGCCCCTTGACCCGCAGAACTGGGAGAACCCCGACCACATGACGTGGGCGGACTACAAGAAGCCTCCCGGCACGAACTGGAGCGACCCGGCCGTCAAGGGCTCCAAGCGCACCTTCAAGGGCGCGCTGGTGCTGCTCGACTACCCCAACCAGGCGTTCGTCGTCACCCAGCCCAAGGGCTCGACGATCTACGCGAACCCGAGCGCCGAGGCCCACGACGTCCCGCGTGACCAGGTGGCCAAGTTCTACCAGGACTTCCTCAACACCCCGAACGCCCTCAACAAGGGGCACACCATCCACGAGTACTGGATGGAGGACTCCGGCGGCCGGTACGGCGTCGACCTGACCGGGTTCGGCCCGTACACGATGCCGGGCAAGGACCACGAGTACGCGCTGGAGCCCGGCTTCAACGGCACCTCCGGCTGCCCGGCGGGCGACACCTGCAACAAGAACCTGCGCATCGACGGCCACAACGCCTGGATCAACGCCGTCGGCGAGGACGTCGCCAAGCAGTACGACTTCGTCTTCTACCTCAGCGCCGGCCAGGACGAGTCGTCCACCTGGCAGGAGTTCGGGATGATGAAGTTCCCGACCAAGGAGGACGTGCCCGACGAGTGGGGCCCGCCGGACCCCGCCCTGCCCAACTGGCTGAAGACCCGTTACGTCGACTGGTCCTCCTGGCAGGCGGCCTCCAACTTCTGGCCCAACGCCAACATCGGCGTCGACTCCGTCCAGGCCGAGAGCTCCGGCATGGCGGTCTACGCCCACGAGTTCAGCCACATCCTCGGCGTGCTGGACAACTACAACAACCCGTACGGGGTGCCGCCGGTCCGGGCGTACACCGGCGTGTGGGAGATGCTCAGCCGCGGCAGCTTCAACGGCCCCGGTGGACCGCACTCCCGCTGGCTGATCCCGCCCACGGCCGGCGCGTCCATGGGCGCCCAGCACATGCTGCGCAACAAGCTCAAGCTCGGCATGGTGGACGAGCAGAACGTCCTGCGCCTGTCGCGTGAGGCGCTCGACGAGTCCGGCCTGGTCACGGCCAAGATCCTGGCCCGCGCCGTACGGCCTGGGCAGGACGACCTGTCGGGCGTCAACATCACCTTCGACGCCCCCGGCGACAAGAGCAGCTGCTCGGCGACCGACCCGCTGTGCGACCGCGGCGGCTACCAGAACTACACGGTCGAGGTCGTGGACCGGATGGGCTCCGACTCCTTCACCCCCGACTCCGGCGTGCTGCTGGCCAAGACCAAGAACGAGGACCGGGCGCCGTTCGAGTGGGTGATCGACGCCAACCCGCAGGACATCGGCATGACCGACTACGTGATGCCCGACGGGACCAAGGTGCCGATCACCGTCGGCGACTACCGCCAGCTCTCCGACGCCCTCTTCCACGCCGGCACCGGCTCCGGCAGCCAGTACGAGTACGTCGACCAGGCCAACCGCCTGCACTTCTACGTCACCGACCTCAAGCGCAACCGGAACGGCGAGCTGTCCTACACCGTCGCCATCCGCTCGCTGGACGGCTCGGGCCCGCAGAAGCGCGGCGTCCGGGTGCTGCCCGGGGCCGGCGTCCCCACCGGCAAGAACGTCTCCACCTGCACGTTCCCGGTGTTCAACACCGGCAAGGCGGCCCCCGCCCAGGGGCAGCACCCCGAGGACGTCAGCTCCTACCTCAACTCCGACGTCTACCGGGTCAAGGCCGAGGTGCAGGGCAAGGGCTGGACCGCCCAGGTGCCCAACGCCCTGGCCTCCGTCGCCTTCGGCAAGCAGGCGCCGGTGACGGTCAACGCGGTGCGTGCGCCCGGTGGCGACCGGCTGGCCCGCGTCAAGCTCACCGCCACCTCGGAGAGCGACCCGAGCAAGACCGCCACGGCCACCTGTCACGTGATCGGCCTGTAGCGGAACGATGGGGCACGGCTGGCGCTCGCCGTGCCCCATCGGCTTGAATCACCCTCGGAAGGGGGTGTTCGGTGCCGGGAAACTTACCGGACAAACCACGACGTAGGCGGGCAAAGTGGGCGGCGCCCGTCTCGGCGGGGCTCGCGGCGGGTGCCGCCAGCGTGCTGGCCGCCTCCCTGGAATGGGACATCCCGCCGCTCGCCAAGATCGGGGTGACGCTCACGGCGGCGCTGCTCGTCGGCGTGACCACCTGGGCCACCACCGAGTCCAAGCCCCGGCGGCAGGCCGCGCCCGAGCCCGGCGTCCTGCCGCCCGACCAGTGGCCGCCCGTGCCCGAGCACTTCACCGGGCGCGCCGACTCCCTCGCCGACCTGCGCGCCGTCTTCGCCGCCCGGCGGAAGTCCTCCGACCTGTCCCCGCCCCTGGTCGTCTCCGTGTACGGCCGCGGCGGCGTCGGCAAGTCGGCGCTGATGACCAGGTTCGGGCAGGAGGTCGCCGGCTGGTTCCCCGACGGCCGGCTCCACGCCGACCTGCGCGGCGGCGTCGACGCCCCCGTACGCCCCGAAGAGGTGCTGATCGGCTTCCTGCGCGGCCTCGGCGTGCGCCTGGCCACCGACCCCGGCGGCCTCGACGAACTGCGCACCCTCTGGCTGACCTGGACCAAGGGCCGCAAGATCCTCATCGGACTGGACAACGCCCACGACGCCGCCCAGGTCAAACCGCTGATCCCGGCCGAGCCCGGCTGCGCGGTGCTGGTCACCTCGCGCTCCCCGCTGTTCCTGGACGGCACGCAGGACACCCGGCTCGGCGTGTTCAGCGAGGCGCACGCCGTGGAACTGCTGGCCCGGCTGGCCGGCGGCGCGCGGGTCGTCGACGACCTGGAGTCGGCCAAGGAGATCGTCCGGCTCTGCGACCACCTGCCGCTGGCGATCAACATCTGCGGCGGCCGGCTGGCCACCCGCGAGCAGTGGACCCTGCGCGAGATGGCCGGGCGGCTGGCCGACGAGCGCCGCCGCCTCGACCAGCTCCAGGTGGCCCAAGGCGTGGACAAGAGCGTACGGGCCTCGGTGCAGCTCAGCTACGACGACTGCACCGGGATCCAGCGCCGCCTGCTGCGCCTGCTCAGCGCGCTGCCCGCGCCTGACGTGCCCGGCTGGGTGGCCGGGGAACTGCTCGACATCTCCGGCCTCGACGGCGCCGACCAGCTCGAAGCCCTGATCGACGCCCAGCTCGCCGAGTGCTCCGGCACCGACCAGGCCGGCGCGATGCGCTACCGCCTGCACGACCTGGTCCGGGTGTTCGCCGCCGAGCTGTCCGGCCAGGACGAGGACGAACGCCGCAGGGCCGCCGTCGAGCGCGTCCTGCACGGCTACCGCCGCCGGGCCGAGGAGGCGGCCCAGAACCGCTGGCCGCAGAACTGGAGCAAGGGCGGCCGCCGCGCCGGGCCCGAGGGACGGTTCGGGGCGGGCGACTGGCTCAACGCCGAGCGGCTGTCACTGCTCGCCATGATCAACCTGGCCGAGCAGCTCGGGCTCTGGGAGCTGACCTGGGGGCTGGCCAGGGCGTTCTGCTCGCTGTGTCACTCGCTGCGGGCCTACTGGGCCGACTGGGCGGCCGTCGCCGACATCGGCTGCGAGGCGGCGCGGCGTACCCGCGACCGGCGCGCGCTGGCCATCGCGCTGCTGGACAGCGCGGCGGTGCGCGGCGGCATGGGCCTGCGCGAGCGCGGCCTGCGCGAGGCCGAGCAGGCGCTGGAGATCTTCGACGGCCTCGGCGAGACCTGGTGGGCGGCCCGCGCCACACGCACGGTCGGCATGACCCTGTTCAGCGGCGGGCACCTCGACCGCGCCCAGGACTACCTGGTCAGGGCGATCACCGCGTTCAAGGCCGAGGACGACCTGTGGTGGACGGCCCGCACCCAGCGCAACCTGGCCGAGATGCGCATGGCGGAACGCCGCCCCGAGGAGGCCCGCGACCTGCTCGAAGACGCCCTGGAGATCTTCCAGCGGGCGGGCAACCGCTACTCCGAGGCCCAGACCCTGCGCGTCTACGGCGAGGTGCTGGCCGCCCAGGCGCGCGGCGAGCGCCTGGCCGGCGACCACCGGGCCTCCGACGCCCTGTTCGTCAGGGCCGGGTTCAGCCTCGACCGGGCGGCCGAGATGTTCCGGCAGCGCGGCGAGCTGTGGGAGGAGGCCCGCTGCCTGCGCGCCGCGGGCGAGGTGGGCGACCCGGCGAGCGGGCTGCGGGAGCTGGAGTACGTCCGGCGGGCCGATGAGATCCTGGTGGCGCTCGGCGACTCGTGGGGGGTGGCCCGCACCGCCGTGTCGGCCGGGCGGGCGCTGGCCCGCCTGCAACGGATCGAGGAGTCCGAGCACGAGCTGCGCCGCGCCGTCCGCGGGTTCCAGGAGCTGGAGGACCGCTGGTGGATGGCCAGGAGCCTGCGCTACCTCGGCGAGGCGCATCTGGACGCGGGCGGGGCCGGCGCGGCGGTCGGGCCGCTGGAGCAGGCCAGGGAGATCTACCGCAGTCTGGGCAACGAGGCGGGCATGCGCCGCACCCTGGAACTCCTGCGCCAGGCCCGGCCCTGACCGCCCGCCGGGGGCGCCGGAGGTCAGGAGTCGCGCGAGGGGTGCCCGCCGGGGGTACCCGGGGGGTCAGGAGTCGCGCGAGGGGTGCCGCTGCGGGCCGCTCGGGCGGTGGGCGTTCGTGTCGCCGTGGCGGGGCGTCCCGTGGGGCTGCGTGTCGCCGTGGCGGGTGCCGCGGTGCGCGCGCCGGTCGGGTCCGTCGGTGCGGGGGCCGATCGCGCCGGTGCCGTACGCGTCGCTGAAGGGGCTTCTCAGCAGCTCGCCCGCCGCCTGCCTGGCCTGCATGACGCTCTCCTCGAACAACTTGCGCACGTGGGCCGCCTGGTCGGACAGCTCCCTGATGCGCTCGTGAGCCAGCTCGTCCCGGACGGTGTCGGCCAGGAGCTGCTGGTACTCGGGGGTCTTGGCGGCCAGCGTCTCCAGGCGTCTGTGGGCGTGGTAGACCTTGTCCGCCTTGAGCACCTGCTTGGCGTACTTCTCCAGGTGGCGTACGCGGTGCGAGAGCGACGTCCAGGCGGCGTCGAGGGCGCTGGTGTACGGCTTGAACGCGTCCTCCATGCCCGGCGGCAGCTCGTGGGGGATGATCCGGCCGTGCTCGGCGTGCATCGACGACAGCCGCCGCAGCCGGTGCGCGATCTGCCAGACCTCCTCGGGCAGCGACACCTGGTTCTCCACCGAGTCGATCAGCCCGGCCTTGTGCACCTTGGAGTTCAGCACGGCCGAGGCCGCGTCCTGGGCGCGGCGCAGCAGCACCTGGCAGGGACGGTCGAGGTCCTCGGGGAGCACGTAGCGGTCGGCGTACGTGGTGGCGAGACGCAGTCTTCGTTTGACGATCCGGTGGGAACTGTCCAACGCCATCCACCGGATCAGGGCGATCAGCCCCATGCCGAGCCCGGCCACGAAGGCGGCCGAAGGGCTGCCGGTCACGATCAAGATCATCACCAGCAGGGCCGGAAGCGCGAAAAGCAGGACGGGGCTGAAGCTGGGATCCATCCGCCTGCCGGAACGGGCCATATGAAGGATGTGCGGGCTCGACCGCAACTCGACCGAGATCTCCGGGGGCAGCGATGGATCGATCACCAGCCGGGGAGGCAGTGCGCGTGGATCCATACGTTCATGCTGCGTTATGAACTAGGAATTCGCTCATGATTGGCCGACATATAAGGTCGAGATGATGAATGAGATGACAAGATGGATCGATCTGGAAGGCGCCGTCAACGTACGTGACCTGGGCGAGCTTCCCACCCGTGACGGCGGGGTCACCCGCCGCGGCCGGATCCTCCGGGCCGACAACCTGCAGGGCCTCACACCGGCGGACGTGTCGCTCCTGGTGAGCGAGCTGAACCTGCGCCACGTCGTGGACCTGCGCTCCACCGCCGAGGTCTCCCTGGAAGGCCCCGGCCCGCTGACCCGGGCACCGGAGGTGACCCACCACCATCTGACGCTCTTCGCCGAGGGCGGCAGGCACACCGACGTCGAGGCCGACTCCATCGACGGCGACCGCGTGCTGCCCTGGCAGGAGCGCGTCGTCGACGAGGAGCTCCGCGTCACCGGCTTCTACTTCGGCTACCTGCGCGACCGCCCCGACGCCGTCGTGGCGGCCCTGCGCGCCATGACCCTCGACGACGGCGCCGCGCTCGTGCACTGCGCGGCGGGCAAGGACCGCACCGGGGTGCTGTCGGCCCTGGCGCTGGAGGTCGCCGGCGCCACCCGCGAGGCCATCGTGAACGACTACGTCGCCACGGGCGAGCGCCTGGAGCTGATCCTCAAGCGCCTGCGCGCCAGCGACACCTACCGGGACGACCTCGACTCCCGCCCGACGGACGACCACATGCCCCGGGCCCGCTACATCGAGCAGTTCCTCAAGGTGCTGGACGACCGCTTCGACGGCCCGCTGGGCTGGCTGCGCGGCCACGGCTGGACCGAGGCCGACAACGCCGCCCTGCGCGCCCGCCTGCGCGACTGATCGCGGCGATCAGCCCAGGCGGACGACCACGCGCTGGTCGGCCGACAGGCGGGCGGCCTCGATGACGGCCAGCGTGTCGATCGCGCCGCGCGGGTCGACCGGGGGCGGCGCGCCTTCGCGCAGGGCGCGTTCCACCCCGCGGTAGAAGTCCAGGTACGCGCCCGGCTCGGTGGGCACCGGCCGGGTGTCGTCGTCGGTGCCGAGCTGGCCCCAGCGGCTCTCCTCGTCGGCGCCGAACCCGGGCGAGCCGGGCGTCAGGCCCGCCCGCAGGCGCTCCTCCTGCACGTCCATGCCGTGCTTCACGTACGCGCCCGCCGAGCCCAGCACCCGCATCCGTGGGCCGAGCCGCGCCGCCACCGAGCTGGCCCACAGGTGGGAACGCACCCCGCCCGCGTGCCTCAGCGCGATGAACGTGTCGTCGTCGGAGGCCACGCCCTCCCGCCGGACGTCGCTCTCGCAGTAGACCTCGTGCGCCGGGCCGAACAGTTGCAGCGCCTGGTCGACCAGGTGGGTGCCCAGGTCGTAGAGCAGGCCGCCGATCTCCTCCGCGCCGCCGGTCTCCCGCCAGCCGCCCTTGGGCACCGGCCGCCAGCGCTCGAACCTCGACTCGTAGCGCAGCACGTCGCCGAGCCGGCCCTCGGCGACCAGCCGCCGGACGGTGAGGAAGTCGCCGTCCCAGCGCCGGTTCTGGAACACGGTCAGCATGACGCCGGCCTCCTCGGCCAGCCGGACCAGCTCGCGGGCCTCCTCGGCGGTGCGGGCCACCGGCTTGTCCACCACGACGGGCAGGCCCTCGGCGAGCGCGGCGGCGGCCATGCTCACGTGCGTCCGGTTGGGCGAGGCGACCACCACGAGATCGCTGTGCTCCCACAGCTCCCGCACGTCCGCCACGCCGGCCGCGCCGTACCGGTGGGCCACCTCGGCCTGCCGCTCCGGATTGCGCGTCACGACCGCGGACAGCCGCAGGCCCGGCGTGGCATGGACGAGCGGGGCGTGGAAGTACGCGCCCGCGGTGCCGTATCCGATCAGGCCGACCCGGAACTCGCTCATCAGCCCAGGTTAACCGGTGCCGCCCCGGAGCCTTCCGTCACTCGTCGTCGCGTTCGGCGAGGAAACGCTCGAACTGGGCGGCCAGCTCGTCGCCCGTGGGCATCGGGGTCGTCTCGGCCATCAGGTTCTCCCGCTCCGCGCCGCCCGCGAACGCGTCGTACTGCTGCTCCAGCCCGCCGATGGCGGTCGACAGCTCCGAGGAGGCCTGGATCTGCTCCTCGATCTCCGTCGTCGTACGGTCGGCCGCGTCGCGCAGCGCCTCCATCGGGAACACCAGGCCGGTGCCCCGCGTCACCGCCTCCAGGCCGGTCACCGCCGCCGTCGGGTACTCCGCCTGCGACAGGTAGTGCGGCACGTGCACCGCGTACCCGACCGCGTCGTGCCCCTGCGCGCCCAGCCGCAGCTCCAGCAGCGCGGCCGCGCTCCCCGGCACCTGGACCCGGCCGAAGGCGCTGGTCTGCGAGTTGATCAGCTCAGGACGGCTGGCGTGCATGGTGATGCCCAGCGGACGCGTGTGCGGCACCGCCATCGGGATGCCGTGCAGCGTGACGATCTTGCTCACCTTCAGCCGTTCCAGCAACTCCCCCACCGCGCGGGTGAACAGCTCCCACTCCCGATCCGGCTCCGGGCCGCTCATCAACAGGAACGGCGTGCCCGTGGCGTCATGGGTGACATGGACGGCCAGTTCGGGGGTCTCACACTCGACCCAGCGGTCGGTGTCGAAGGTCATGATGGGCCGCCGGGACCGGTAGTCGAGCAACCGGTCCACGTCGAACGTCGCCACGACCCGGTGCTCCAGCTCGGCCAGCAGGTGGCCCAGCGCGAGGCGTCCGGCGCCGCCCGCGTCGACGAAACCGTCGAAGTGGTACAGCAACACCGGATCGGTCAGCTCGGGCGCGTCGTCTGCGAGCCTGTAGAGATCCTTCGGGTCGAACACGGTTGGACAGCCTTTCCCTAGGTACTCTTCCCCAGAACCTACGGCGAGTCCGATCGATTCCGCGCAAGGCACCCTATCGAGGGGCAATCCATCGCCTGGACGGGGACCGGGCGGTCCGGGCCGGCGGCTCCAGGACGCCGCGCGCCGGCCGGGGGCTGGCGTTCCGGTCAACTTCGCCATCATCGAAGGTGACACTTTGGTGATGATCGCGGACCGGCTCGGGCGCGTGCGGCCGGATGAAGGCTTCTCGCGTACGGATCCGGCTGCGGCCGCGCGGACGGCGTCGCTCGCCGGGGCCGTGTTCGAACAGAAGTCGGTCGTGGTCAGAGCGCTGCCGGAGACGGAGGCGGATCGGCGGGACGGCACCCCGTCGGCATCGAGCCCAGCCTGAATGATGGCGAATGCCTAGTTTATTCACCGGTTCCCTTGGAGGGTTCCATAGTGTGAAAAAGGCATTAAAGGGCTCCAAGTTGCCGAGTGTGGCCTTTTGAACAACAGATGGTCATGCTGAAGGACGTGGCAACTTCTGCGCATTCCTTCGGTAGCCGACCACTGCACGTCCCTCCGCTCCCGTGCCCGTTCCCCAACGAGATCAACGTGCATGCGACGGAGGTCGACGCGGAAAGTCACGCGTGGCTGGCCGCCTCCAACATGCTCAAGGGCGCCGACACCATCGAGCACTTCCGGCGCTCCAAGATCGGCCTGCTCGCGGCCCGTACCAACCCCGAGGTCCCGCGAGACAGCCTCCGGCTGATCAACGACTGGTACAACTGGCTCTTCGCGTTCGACGACGCGTTCTGCGAGGGCGAGCTGATGGGCCACCGGGCCTCCGCGCTCGCCCGCGCCCTGCCGCCGCTCCTGGAGATCCTGGACGACCGCAGAGAGCCCGACGACAAGGACGCCTTCGGGCTCGCCCTCAACGAACTCCTCCACCGCATCGTCGCCACCTCCACCCCGGCGCAGGTGGACCGGTGGCGCATCACCGTCAAGGAGTACCTGTTCGCCCAGATCTGGGAGGCGGCCAACCGCGAGGTCGACCTGATCCCCACCCCCCAGGACTACGTCCTGATGCGCCGCATCACCGGGGCCACCTACACCTGCTTCGCCCTCGTCGACGCGGGTGGCGGCTACCGCCTCGAAGCCGAGGAATGGCACCACCCCGACGTGCGCATGCTGTCCGACCTGGCCTGCGACCTCATCGGCTGGGACAACGACCTCCTCTCCTACGCCAAGGAGCGGGGCAACGACAAGGCCAGGCACAACCTCGTCACCGTGCTGGCCACCCACAAGGACCTCACCCTCCAGGAAGCCCTCCTGGAGGTCTCCGACATGCACAACCAGGCGATCGCGGCCTTCCTCGACCGGCGCAAGGCGCTGGAGGAGTGGGCCTCGCCGCCGGTCCTGAAGTACGTCCGCGGCCTTGAGCACTGGGTGCGCGGACACATCGAGTTCTCGCTCGGCAGCGCGCGTTACGTGCACGCGTGGCCGGAGGGCACTCGCTGGCCACAGGCCGTCTGAGGCCCCGAGGTCAGTCCTCGGCCGGGGCGTCCAGGTCGCCGAGCGCGAGCGCGGACGCCTCGTCGAGGTCGAGGCGGGCGCCGTTCTCGAAGGCGTTCTTGTAGGCCAGCTCGCCCATCATCGACTTGCAGTCCTCGACGCACGCGTCGTGATCGTCGGTCAGGAACGGCGCGCCCAGCTGCGGCAGACCCGCCGAGCGCCAGTTCTGCTGCAACGCGCCCAGCAGCTTGGCCGCCGCCGGCGCCTGCTTGAGCGCGATGAGGATGCGCGCGGTCGTCTCCAGGACCAGCAGCGTGCCCAGCGTGTCATGGAAGTGCCGCTTGATCCGCAGGCCCTCACGGGCGTTGTGCAGCGCCTCCGCCGGCCTGGCGGTGGCGAGCCGCGTGCGCGACATCGCCCACTGGGCGTACGAGCTGACCCACAGCTCACCGCGCTCGCGGCACACCTGGAGGCAGTCCTGGAGCAGCGACTCGGCCTCGAACAGCTCACCCTGCGACGACAGCACCAGCGACAGCTCGACGATCGCGGGCAGCAGACCCGGGTTGAGCTCCTTGTTGTCGGTGTTGAACTCGATCGCCACGCCCAGCAGCGCGCTGGCCTTCTGCAGGTCGCCCTGCAGCAGCGCGGCCGTGCCCTGCATCTTCGAGGCCAGGATCACCGCCCTGGAGTCGCCCACCCGGACGGCCTCCGTGCTGCACTGCTCGGCCGCCGCCAGCGCGCCGACGCTGTCACCCTGGGCGCTGCGCACGTAGGACAGCACCCACAACGCCTTGCAGCGCTCCTTGCTCGGCGCCGGGTTGGCCTCCAGCGCGCGTTCGAGGTAGAGCCGCCCTTCCCGGACGAAACCACAGCACACCCACATGAACCACAACGACGCCAGCAGCGTGAGAGCCGAGGCGCTGCGCAGGGGCGAGGACAGCGCGTGCTCCAGCGCGACCCGCACGTTGTCGTGCTCCTGACGCATGCGCACGAACCAGTAGATCTGCCGAGGGCCCGACCACGCGTCCTCGCTGCGCTGGGCCAGGCTCAGGTAGTACTCCAGGTGGCGCTGCCGCATCTGCTCGGACTGGCCGAGCTTGTCCAGCCACTCCTCGCCGTACTCGGCCAGCGTGTCGATCAGCTTGTAGCGGACGCCGGAGTGGTGGCTCCTGATCAGCAGGATCGACTTCTCCACCAGCCCGGTGACCAGGTCGGTGATGTCCTCCGACGGCAGGCGCCCGTCGGAGCAGACGAACCTGGCCGCGTCGAGCTCGAAGTCGCCGGCGAACACCGACAGCCGCGCCCACAACAACCGCTCGGCGGGCTCGCACAGCTCGTGGCTCCAGCCGATCGCCGCCCGCAGCGTCGCGTGGCGCGGCAGCGCTGTGCGGCTCGCGCCGGCCAGCAGGCTGAACCGGTCGGTCAGCAGCCCGAGGATCTGCTCCACCGACAGGGCGCGCAGCCGCACCGCCGCCAGCTCGATCGCCAGCGGGATGCCGTCGAGCCTGCGGCACAGCTCGGCCACCGCGCCGATGTTCTCCTCGTCGAGCTGGAAGTCGGGCACGACCGCCCCCGCCCGCAGCGCGAACAGCTGGACCGACTCGTTGGTGAACAGGTTCTCCGCCGGGTCGTCGCCGGGCACCAGCAGCGGCGGCACCGGCACCACCTGCTCGTAGGGCAGGTGGAGCGACTGCCTGCTCGTGGCCAGCACCTTCAGGTTGGGCGCGGCCTCCAGCAGCTCGTGGACCAGCTCGGCGCAGCCCTGCACCAG